>CADEGS010000042.1:8165-24986 GCA_902826945.1 uncultured bacterium
GCGCGTGAGCGCGCTCCGCGCGCTACGGCCGCTCGTGGATCTGCGTCCAGCTCGAGCTCGTGAGCGCGGCGTTCGGATCCCAGCCGGCGACCTCGGAGAGCAGGTACTCGCCGTTTCCGTTCGTCCACACGTCGCGGTAGCCGCTCGGCAGCTCGACCTCGCCGCCGCGCAGCGGGTCCACGTAGGTCTCGACGCCGCGGATCGTCTGGCTGAAGGCTTCCGCCATCGCGTCCTGCGAGCGCTGGCGCGCCTCCCACGTCTCCTGGCGCAGGTTCGCGACGTACTCGTTCGCCTCGGCCAGGATGCGACTGCGGTCCAGCGCGCCCTTCTGCGCGATGCGCGCCATCGCGGCCAGGTGCTGCTGCACGGCCGCGGTCCAGACCGGGTTCGGCCGCGCCGACGCCACGATCGAGGCGAAGAGCTTCTCGTCGCGATCGAGCTCGCCGGCGGGCGCCCACAGCGCGTACAGGTCGAAGGCGGCCGAGGTCGAGCTGGTCGTCGTCTGCGGTCCGCCGTAGCCGAGCATGGCGGAAGTGCTCGGCATCGAGGCGAAGGAGTGCTGCAGCGAGCCGACCAGCCACTCCTCGAGCGCGCCGCCCGCGTCCTCGCGCCGCAGGCGCAAGCGCGCGACGTCGTGGCGCACGTCGAGCCCACCGGAGCCGCCCGCGGCGCCGAGCTCGAGCGCGACCTGCGCGTCGAGCGCGCGCGCGACCTCGGGGAGCTCCTCGGCCGCCACGACGCGCGCGCCGGGCCGCACGCCGGGAACGAGCGTCTCCGCCAGCCACTGCCGCGCCGGCACGGGCGGCCCGAGGTCGCAGCGCATCGTGCGCGGCTGCTGGCGCATGATCTGCGCCAGGCTCGGGTCGTCGCTCCAGGTCCACACGTAAGCGGGAAAGAGCTCGGCGCCCGTGCGCCCGTCGGGGCTCGCCGCGCGCAGCGTCAGGCGGATGCCGGTCGCGGGACAACCGAGGTCGGAGACCCACTCGACCCCGCCCTCGCAGCTCCACTCGCGCGGCACGAGGAGCGAGAGCGCCTCGACCGGCTGGCCGAAGCCCTGGCGGTCCACGATCGAGACGCGCCGGAGCACGGTGTAGGCGCCGGCGGCCGGCGCGGCGGCGCGCTCGCTCGCCTCCTCCGTCCGTCGCGGCGCGCTCGCGTCCGGCGCCGCCGCGCGATCCTGCGCGGGCGTGCCGGCCGGCGGCTCGGCGGCGTCGCCGCCGCAGGCCGCGAGGAGCGCCGCCGCGAGCCCGGCGCGCGCGCGCACGCGCTACTCCGCGCGCCGGTACTCGGCGCGCAGGAAGGTCATGCAGCGCCCGTCGGCGCCCGCGGTGAGGGAGACGAGGCAGAGGAGCGCGACGACCGACTTCATGGCGAGGACCTCCGGGGGGGAGCGTGCCGAGGCGCGTCAGTCTACCGCGCACGCACGGCGTGCTACTCGCGCCCGTTCGGGTGGCAGGCCAGGCAGGCGTTGCTCTCGTACACGTAGCCCTGGACCTCGTCGTGCTCCCCGTCCGTCTCGCTCTGGCGGTGCTCGTGGCAGTCGATGCACGAGAAGGTCGAGAAGGCCTGCGGAGCGACGTGGCAGTCGGCGCAGGCCAGGTTGCGGTGCGGGCCGGCGAGCGGGAAGGAGTGCTGGAAGTCGGCGTTACCCCAGCCGTTCGTGTCGTGGCACACCTCGCACGTGGTCGGAAAGCCCGCACTGACGTGGTTCGGGTCGCTCGTCGCCGTGTACTCGTCCAGGTGGCATTCCACGCAACCCGACGCGATCCCCGCGTGACTGAAGCTCGCGCCCTCCCATGTCGTCGTCCCGTGGCAGTCCTCGCACGTGGTGGGGAACGTCGCATGGTCGGAGCCCGCGGCGACGTAGTCGTCCATGTGGCACGCGTAGCAGTCCGAGGGCGTTCCCGCGTACGCGCCTCCGGCATGGCAGGCCGTGCAGTCGGCCTGGCGGTGCGCGCCGGTCAGCGCGAAGCCGGGGTGGGTGAAGAACGAGCCGGTCCACGAGATCGGCACGTGGCAGCGCTCGCAGTCGTCGGTGAAGCCGAGCGCGGCGTGGTCGGGATCGCTCGCACGCGCCGCGTCGTCCGCGTGGCAGCTCACGCAGGCGGTGTCGAGCGGGGTGAAGGTGCCGACCTCGCCTCCCGCGTGGCAGCGCCAGCAGGCGACCGAGGCGTGCGCGCCGACGAGCGGGAAGCGCGTGCGCTGGTGCGAGGCGATCTCCTGACGCGGCCGCCAGTCCTCCTGCTCGTGGCACTGCGCGCAGTCCTGGCCGAGCTGCGCGCGGTGCACGTCCTCGTGGCAGCCGGCGCAGCCGCGCGCGGCGAAGACCGCGGCCGGGCCGCGGTCGTTGTGGCAGCGCAGGCACTCCGCCCGCGCGTGGGCGCCTTCGAGCGGCGTTCCCGTGACGGCCAGGTGATCGAAGACGAAGTCCTCGCGCACCTCGTGCCAGCCGTCGCCGACGTGGCACAGCGAGCAGTCGGCCGGGAAGCCGTCGTGCGGCACGACCGGGCCGCGCGCCGCCCACCAGCCCTGCGGCGGCGCGTCGGAGCGGCGGCTCCCCAGCCGCACGCAGGCGGCCAGGATCCCGAGCAGCGAGAGGGCGAGGAGCAGGGCGTTCCAGCGTCGGAAGGTCATGTCAGAGCCTCTTCTGCAGCGTGAATCCGAGCGCGAGCGAGTCGATCCCGTCGCGCAGGCTCTCCTGCGCGTACAGCGACAGGTCCCAGCCCTTGCCCAGGCTCGCGTCCCAGCTCGCGCGCACGTCGTGGTGCAGGATCGAGTCGCCCTCGCCGCCCAGGCCGTCCTCCTCGAAGCGCGTCAGAGAGTAGCCGAGCGCGAGCTGCGAGCGCTCGAGCGCGCGCGTGGCGCGCAGGCGCAGGCCGAGCGACGTGCTGAACGCCCCGTCGCTCGCGAACGCGCCGAGCGCGACCTCGCCGCGGCGGTAGAGGACGTCGCGCAGCGCCACGCCGGCGTCTGCCGAGCCGCCCGAGCGGTCCTCGTCGCGCCACACCTCGGCGCGCGCGTCGAGGCGCGTGCGGCGCGACGGGCGCGTCCAGGCGCTGGCGCCGAGGCGCGTGACCTCGGAGTCCGCGACCTCGTCCGGCGCCACCTGCGCGAACTCGTCGCGCAACAGCTCCGGGAAGCGCACCTGCGAGCCGAACAGGCCCGCACCCCAGGCCTCGCGGTCGTGGCGCAGGCTCACCTGGAGCTGCGTCAGCTCGGGACCGGATCCCTTGACCTCGTCGCCCGACCCGTACCAGTCCACCCAGGCGGAGGCCTGGAGGCGCGTGCGCCGCGTGGCCAGCCAGCGCAGCGTCCCCACCAGGAGGTCGCGGTCGGGCTCGCCCGCGTGCCACGTCTTCTGCACGGCCGCGCCGAGCGAGAAGCGCTCCTGCTCGTCGGCGACGAAGCGGTAGAAGAGCGCGACTTGCAGGTCCTGGCCCGTCGAGAGCCGATCGTCGGGCTCCGGCAGCAGGCCGACGCTGGCGCCCAGGCGGCTGCCCGAGCGCAGGCGCTGCGCGACCTCGACGCCGTCGAGGTAGCCGAGCTCGGGGAACTCGTGCTGCAGGAAGCGTCCGACCTCCAGGCGCGTGGGGCGCTCGCGCGTGCCGCCGACGGCGTAGGAGAGCCGGCGCAGCGAGGTCACGCCCTGCGACTCGTCGGAGGCGTCCACGAGGTCTGCGCTGCGCTGGAACGTGTCCACGGCGATCGTCAGCGCGCCGCCGTCGCGGAAGGGGTTGTCGACGTCGAGGTCGAGGCCGAGGAGCGCGCTCAGGTAGGCGCGGTCGACCTCGCCGCTGTCGCGCGCGTAGTCGGCGCTCGCGTGCAGCCGCCCGCGCACACGCCAGGCGCGCTCGGCGCGCGAGCGCGCGCCGAGCGGCGCGAGCAGCGGCAGGTCGTCCGCCCAGGCTCCCTCGCCCGCCTCCCACGGCGGGTGCGCGGGCACGGAGGGGAGCGGCGCCGCGCGCCCGGGCTCGGGCGCTCCCGCGTCTCCCGCGCCGCCGTCGTCCGGGGCGCCGTCGGGGGGAGCGGCCAGGCGCTCGCGCGGCACGAGCACCTCGCCGGGCGTGCCGACGTCGAGCGCGGCGTCGCCCTCGAGCCGCGCGAGCGCGCTCGCGCTCGCGACCGAGACCACCGTCGCGCGCACGAGGGCCGCACCGGGCGGGAAGAGCTGCACCGGGTCGCCCGGCGCGAGGCCGTCGTCGCGCCCGCGGTCGAGGTAGACACCGCCGCCGGCGACCGAGACGACGCGGACCAGGACGCGCTCGAAGCCGTCCTGCGCCGCCGCGCGCGCGCCGAGGAGCACGAGGAGCAGCAGCGAGGCGAGCCGGCGGGCGTTCATCGGCTCTTCCTTCCCGTGCCCGCGCTCGTCTCCGCCGCGTGGCAGTCGCCGCACGCGGTGCCGAGCGGCCGGTAGCGGACCACCGATCCGCCGCCGGAGAGCGGCCACGGACGGTGGCAGGCCCCGCAGTCGAGCCGCGCGTGGCGCGCGTCCAGCGGGAAGCGCGTGCGCTCGTGCGAGAACGCGAGCGTGCCCTGCTCGGCGTGGCACGCGCCGCAGTCCGTCGCGCCGCCGACGGCGAACTGGCCGGCGTGCGGGTCGGCGTGGCAGTCGGCGCAGGCGCGCCCGGCCGCGAGGAGCGTGCGGCGGCCGAGGCGGTCGGGCTCGGCGCGCGGCGGGTGGCAGGCGCCGCAGGCGACCCGCGCGTGCACGCCGCCGGTGTCCCAGCCGGTCCAGAGGGCGTGGTCGAAGCCGGGGCGCGCGGGCGCGAACGCGGCGGCGTCGTGGCACGCCGCGCAGTCCGTCCGCGGCGCGACGTCGGCGCTCCCGGCGACGGCGCTCGCGAACTGGCCGCCGTGCGGGTCGGCGTGGCAGTCCGCGCAGGCGTCGGGCACGGGGGCGCGCGCCGGCGCGCCGCCCGCGCTCTCGCCGCCGCGCTCGTGGCAGCTCGCGCAGGCCGCTCGCGCGTGCGCGCCCTCGAGCGCGAAGGCGGTCCAGCGCGCGTGGTCGAAGGCGTCCCGGTCCAGCGCGGCGAAGGTCGTCGTCGTGTGGCAGCCCTCGCAGGCGCGCGCCGCGGGCGCGGCCAGGCGTCCCTCGTGCGCGTCGGCGTGGCAGTCGGCGCAGGCCGACCCGGTGCCGTGGAAGGCGCGCGGCGCGCCGGGCCCGGGGCGCGCGTGGCAGGCCTCGCAGGCGACGGCGAGGTGGCTTCCGGTCAACGGGAAGGCGGTCGCCGCGTGGTGCTCGACGCCGAAGGCGGGGGGCACGAAGCGCTCGCGCTCGTGGCAGCCGAGGCAGCCCACGCCGGCCAGCGGCCCGCGCGCGAACTGGCCCTCGTGCGCGTCAGCGTGGCAGGCCGCGCACGCCTCGGGCGGCCGCGGCGCGTGGCGCTCGGCGAAGGGCGCACCGGCCGGCGCGTGGCAGCGCTCGCAGGCGAGGCTCGCGTGCGGCGCGGCGAGCGGGAAGCCGCTCGCGTCGTGCAGCGCCGGGGCCATCGCGGGCGGCCGCGCGAAGCCGCCCTGGGCGAGCGGATGGCAGGCGGCGCACGAGGCGGCCGGCGTCGCGTCGAGGCGCGCGGCCGTGCCGAGGACGAAGTCCATCGCGTGCGGCGAATCGTGGCAGTCGCCGCACGCGCGCGTGGGCGGCGCCGCTCCCGCGCCGGCGAGGGCCTCGACCGAGCGCTCGCTCGCGGGATCGTGGCACGCGGCGCAG
Organism: uncultured bacterium; assembly: GCA_902826945.1. The sequence continues at coordinate 13,873 of CADEGS010000042.1, forward strand.
GCGAGGCCCGCGTGCGGGCCGGAGTCGTCGAAGCCGTCCGCGTGCCGGAAGGCCTGCACCTCGGCGAACGGCTGCTCCTGGCCGTGGCAGTCGGCGCAGGCGCGCGCCATGCGTCCCTCGTGCGGATCCCCGTGACAGGCGTCGCAGCGCTGCTCGAGCCCGCCGAAGCGCGCGCTCCCCGCCGGGAGCGGGTCCGCCGCCGCGGCCGGGTGGCAGGCGTCGCAGGCGAGCGCCGCGTGACGGCCGCCGAGCGCGAAGGCGAGCGCGGCGTGGTCGTAGGCGCCTGGGTCGGGCACGCCGGCGCGCGTCCAGCTCGCGCGCGTGACGAGCTGCGCCTCGGCGCCGAGGTGCTCGCGGTGGCAGTCGCCGCAGCGCCCGGCGTCCACGCCCGAGGGCAGCGTCCCGTGCAGGCCGCGCCCCTCGGCGAGGTCGCGCGGGATGCGCGCGTGGCAGCGCGCGCAGGCGTCGGCCAGCGGCTGGAGCCAGCCGCCGTGGCAGGCCGCGCAGCCCTGCGGGTCGGAGAGCTCGGGCAGGCGCGCGTGCGCGGCCGAGAGCGGGCCGGGGGAGGTGCGCTCGAGCGCCCGCCAGGCGAGGCCCAGCACGAGCCCGAGCGAGGCCAGCGCGAGGAGCGGGGCGGAGCGGGAGAGCCTCACCGCCTCACCTCCAGAGCTCCCCGAAGCGCAGCGCGACCAGCACGTGCGCCGCGACCAGCAGCACGAGCAGGAGCGCCGCCCAGCGGTGCACCCAGCGCCACGAGGCGAGCAGCCCGCGCAGGTCCTCGTAGTGCGAGGCCATCAGGCCGGTGCGCTGCGCGCGCCGCGCCACGGCCTCGAGCTGGTCGAGCTGCTCGCGCGACAGCCCCTCCGCGCGGCCCTCCGCGCGCAGCGCGCTCAGCGTGTGCCGCAGGCGGCGCTGGGCGCTGGCCAGCGCCAGGAGCCGCCGCGGCAGGCTCGCGCGCCAGGTCGGGTCGTCGCCCAGCGCCTCGACCGCGGCGCGCACGCGCGCGCCGAAGGCGCTGTCCCCGCGGTCCCACTCCGCGGACAGCCCGGCCAGCGCGGCGCGCGCCTCGTCGAGCTCGAGCTCGCGCCCGTTGGCCGCGCGCGGCACGAACGAGTAGAGGTAGCGGCCGATCGCGCCCGTCGCGACGAGCACCGCCAGCGCCGCCAGCGAGTAGCCGCCGACGGTCGCCTGCGGCGCCATGGCGGAGTGCAGCGTCGCGCCGAGCAAGGCTGCGATGCCGGTCACGACGTGCGCGCTCATCCACAGGCGCAGCGAGCCCCAGGCGAAGAGCCGTCGCCGTCCGCGGCGCAGCAGGTAGAGCAGGTTCAGGACGATCGAGAGCGCGGCCGCGCAGCCCGCGGCCAGGCCCACGCCGCGCGAGGGGCGCAGCAGGTCGTGGCTGGCCGTGTCGACGCGCTCCGCGCGCGGCAGGCCGTAGTAGCCGCGGAAGAAGACGACCCAGGCGAGCGTGCCGGCGGCGAGCACGAGGGCGACGAGCAGCGCCCGGCGCAGGCCGCTGCCGCGCTCGCCGGGGGACGCGCGCCGCTCGCGCCGTGCGGGGTCGAAGGAGACGCCCGAGGCCTCGAGCACCTGGAAGGGCGGCACGCCGCCCGCCAGCACGAAGACGTCGTCGTTCGCGAGCACGAGCGGCGGCGCCTTGTCCGCGCGCGCGAGCTCCACCGCTCCCTCGTCGATGCGCGTCACCTCCGTCTCGAGCAGGAGCGCCACGCGTCCCTCGCGCGCGGCCTCGGCCAGGCGCTGCTCGTTGCGCGCCTTGAGGCGGAAGAAGGCGGGGCGGCGGTAGGAGAGCGCGACCTCGTTGCCGGGCTGCTCGGCCAGGCCGAGCGCCGCCTCGACCGCGCTGTCGCCGCCGCCGACGACCAGGATGCGGCGTCCCTGGTACGACTGCGCGTCGACCAGGCCGTAGGCGACCTTGGGGAGCTCCTCGCCCGGCACGCCGAGCTTGCGCGGGCTGCCGCGGCGCCCCAGCGCCAGGCAGACGTGGCGCGCCACGACCTCGCCCTGCTCGTGGCGCACGCGGTGCAGCCCGTCGGGGCCGGTCGCGACGCCGAGGAAGCGCACCCCGGTGTGGATCGGCAGCTCGTGCTCGCGCGCCACCGTGCTCCACAGCTCGATCAGCTCCTCCTTGCGGTAGCTCGTGGCGCTCAGGCGGCCGTGCAGCGGCAGCTCGACCGGCTGGGTCATCACGAGCTTCCGCCGCGGGTACTTGGCGACGGTCCCGCCCAGCTCCTCCTGCTCGAGCGTCAGGAACGAGAGCCCGTGCTTCCTCGCCTGCAGCGAGCACGCCAGGCCCGCGGGCCCGGCGCCGACGATGCACAGGTCCCAGGCGTCGTCGGCGCGCGGGGCGCCCGCGCGCGCGCGCCGCGCGACCTCGTCGGCGACGGCCGTTCCCTGCGCGATGGCCGTGCGCACGAGCGCGTAGCCCGTGACCTCGCCGGCCAGGAAGAGGCCGGGCGCGTCCGGCGACTCGAGCCGCTCGTCGAGGTGCGGCAGATCGCGGCGCTCCTCGACGTCGGCGAGCGTGACCGCGATGGCCCCGGTGGGGCACTCCGCAGCGCAGCGCCCGTGGCCGATGCAGCGCGCGCCGTGCACGACCATCGCCTGCCCGTGGATCAGCTCGAGCACGCCCTCCTCCGGGCAGGCCTCGATGCAGGTGCCGCAGCCCAGGCAGCGCGAGAGGTCGACGTGGGGGACCTGGAGCTCCCCGGCGTGGCTGCCGCGGCGCCGCGCGTCGCGCCGCTCGGCGAGGCGCTCGGCCAGGTGCGCGCGGTGCACGCGCCCCTCGAGCAGGAGCGCCGCGGCCAGCACGAGCACGACCGCTCCCAGGAGGAGCCAGCTCATGACCCTCCCGCGCCGCGCGAGCGGCGGGAGTCTCCTCCTCGGCAGGGTCCGCGAGGGGACTCGCGGGCGGGTCGGCGGCTGGCGTGCACCTGCGGTCGCGCGGCCGTCGCTGGACCGCGCGTGTGCCCCCTCACACTCGCCAGTCTCGTCGCGAAGGAGATGCCGGCAGGCGTTACAACGCGGCAATGGCCGCGGCGGGGCGCAATCCCTTCCGCTCCCCCCTGCGGCGGTGCGCGGGCGCGCGAGCGAAGGCGCTCGCGGGACGCGCGCTCACGCTCTCCGAACGGGCGCGGCCCGCGGATCCGGGGGGATCCGCGGGCCGCGCGAGGGCCGGGAGCGGCCGGCGTCAGGGCGCCGGGACGTGGAACACGTCGTCCTGCAGCTCGACGCCGATCGTCGTGTTGCGACGGATCACGTCGGAGAGGCGCTGCGACTCGACCAGCGCCAGCATGCCGGCCGGCAGCGCGCGCTGGTACCAGAAGCGGTCGCCGTCGCGGGCGCGCGTGAACTGGTCGGCCAGCACCCTGCGCACGAGCGGGCCGACGAGCGCGCCGCTGACGTGGTCCTCCGCCAGGCCGCCGGGCCAGGCGTCGATGTCGTCCACCGAGCCGTAGGTCTTCTCCAGGGCCTTGGCGATCGTCGGGTTCGTCGTGATCTCCGCGAACGAGGTCACCGCCGGCAGGTTGAAGGCGACGCGCAGCGCGTTGTAGTCCGGCAGGCCGTGGTCGCGGCCGCGCTGGATGTTCAGCGAGGCGAGGTCGAAGCCGCCCGAGCCGGGGGGGCCGAACAGGAAGTTGCGCACGTCGTCCACGATGGCGGTGTCCACCTCCTGCGCGGGCTGCCAGGCGAGGCCGCGCAGGATCGGCTCGATGCCGTGCGCGACGATCTCGGCCGGGTTGAAGAACGCGTGCTGCAGGGGGATGTCGCCGGCGGGGATCGGGTTCCCGGCGGCGTCCCGGCGCAGGAGCGTCGGCGACAGGAGCGTGTGCCCGACGCGGAAGGAGGCCGTCGCGAACTCGTTCGTGACGGCCGCGTTGGCCAGCGGGCGGTACCCGGCGTAGGGCGTCAGCGCGTCCGGCCCGAGCAGGACGGGCAGCCACTCGTTGTAGGTGATCGCCTGGATCTCGGCCCACACGATCGTGCGCGCGAGCTGGTAGCGCTGCTCGTCCGTCGAGGCCGGCATCAGGAAGCCGAACACGAAGGCCCAGAAGTTGTGCTCGCGCACGAAGAGCGTGTGAATGACCGTCAGGCCGTTCTGCTCGTTGGCCCGCACGTCGCCCGCGAGGAACATCGTCGGGTCGGCCGGGCTCGGCGCGTTGGCGAAGCCGTTCAGGTTGAGCGGCATGAGGTCGCCCGGCCCGGTCTTCAGGCGGCCGGTGCCGTCGAGCGTGCGCAGCTCGAGCGAGCGCGCCACGTCCGAGCCGTAGACCATCGAGCCGTCGATGTAGGCCGTGATGTCGTTCTTCTGCTGGCGCACGCCCGCGGGGTCGTGGAAGTAGAGCGAGCGCGAGAGGCCGATGACCTGCGTGCCGGTGCCCGTCGGGTCGAAGAAGGGGTCCCAGGCCGGCACGAGCACGTCGAACGGCTCGACCGGGTCAGCCCCGCCGGAGAGATCGAGGTCGTGGTCGATGAACTGCCCCCATTGCCACACGTAGTCGGAGGCGCCGGCCGCGTTCGGGGTCGAGCCGAGCTGCTTGCACAGCGCGTTGCTGACCGCGCGCGCGCTCGGCCGCGTCGCGCCCGCGGGGGCGTCGTGCCCGTCGGCGTAGGCCGCCGGCGCGCGCCGCAAGAGGCGCGTGTTCGCCATGCCCCAGGCGGGGTGGGCGAGGTTGTTGAACGAGCCGTCGATCGTGCGCGTGCCGAGGTCCATCGGCATGGCGCTCGTCGGGGAGAGGTCGGGTGTCTGGGCGGAGAGGCTCGCGCCGCACACGGCGAGAGCGAGCGGGACGATGTCCCTGGAAGCGAAGCGCATCGGAATCCTCCTGGAGATTCGGTCCTGGTACTGGGGGCCTTGATGCCGCCCCCCGGCCGCGCCATCGGGCGCCCGCACAGGCTAGGCGCGAACGCGCGAGCCGAGGACAGGAGAGCGGGCAAAACCCGATGCGTACGGACCTTTGCTGATCCGGGGATCGCGCAGGAACGGCGCTCCGCACCCCCCGCGGTCCGACGCCGCGGCGGCCCGGCGGCTAGCGTGCCGCGGCGCGCTGGGGCGAGGCCGGCGCCTCGTCGGGGATCGGGTCGACCAGCGCGAAGAGCGTGTCGCCGGGCTCGAAGTCGCCGCTCGTCGCGCCGTCGCGCGCCTTGACCACGCGCACGCGGCCGGCGGCGCTCTTGACGAAGAGCGGGATCACCGGGCGCTCGTCGCGCTCGTACTGGCGGCGGAAGGCCTCGTAGTCGTGCTCGGGGCCGAGCTTCGTGGCCTTGACCAGCGCGCCGCGGCGGAAGCGGTGCTCGATCGTCCAGAAGTCGGCCTCGGGCGCGAAGAGCACGCGCCCGCGCAGGTGCGGCGGCAGGTCGGCCTGCGCGGCGCCCTCGCCGGGCGCGAGCTGGTGCACGCTCGAGCGCCCGAAGAGCGGCGCCAGGTGCAGGCAGGCGAGCGCGTTCACGTGGTCGTTCGTCGTCACGGCGACGACGTGCCCGAGGCTCTCGAGCTGCGGCACGTGCGAGAGGTCGTCGGAGAGCACGCTGCCGTAGTGCGCCTCCAGGCCGTCCAGGCGCGCGCTCTGCACCTCGTGGTGGTTCGTGTCCACGAGCAGCGTCTCGACGCCGGCCTTGTGCAGGGCGAGCGCCATGCGCCGCGCCCACTCGTGCGCGCCGACGAACAGCACGCCCTGCGGCTCGTCGCGCGCCAGGCCCAGGCGGCGCGCCAGCGGCAGCGCCGAGAGGCCGTAGATCGCGACCGTGCCGAGGATCACGAGGAAGGCGATCGGGACCAGACGCTCGGCCCCGGGGTGGCCGTCCAGGACGAGCTGCAGGGCGAAGACCGAGGTCACCGCCGCCACGACGACGCCGCGCGGGGCCATCCAGGCGATGAACAGCCGCTCGCGCCAGCCCAGGCGCGAGAAGGCCGTGGCGATCAGGACCGCCAGCGGCCGCACGACGAGCACCAGGGCCAGCAGGTAGCCGACGCTGCGCAGGTCGACGTTCGTGAACTCCTCGAGCGGCAGCCGCGCGGCCAGCAGCAGGAAGAGCACCGAGAGCAGGAGCACGCGCAGGTTCTCCTTGAACTCGACCACGTGCTCGATCGAGACCTGGCGCTGGTTCGCCAGCACCACGCCCATCAGGGTCACGGCGAGCAGTCCCGCCTCGTGCTGCACCTCGTTCGCGCCCAGGAACGCGGCCAGCGCGATCGCGAGCACCACGGCGGCCTGCAGGAAGTCGGGGATCAGGTCGCGGCGCAGGAGCAGGACGATCGCGACCGCGCCGACCAGCCCCGCGACGCCGCCGCCCAGCAGCGCCAGCCCCGCCCCGCGCAGCGCGATGTCGCTCGTCGGTCCGGTGTGCACGAGCGTCTGGAAGACGAGCACCGCCACGATCGCGCCGATCGGGTCGGTGACGATGCCTTCCCACAGGATCACGCGCCCGACCGAGCCCGACGGCCGCACGTGGCGCAGGAGCGGCACGATCACCGTCGGCCCGGTGACGACCAGGATCGCGCCCAGGAGCGCGCACAGCCCGAGGTCGAGCCCGAGCGTGTAGAGCCCGGCCAGGGTCGCCAGCGCGAACGTGATCGGCGGGCCGAGCAGCACGAGCTGGAGCACGACCGGGCCCGCGCCGCGCAGCTCGCGCAGCTTCAGCGACAGCCCGCCCTCGAACAGGATCACCGCCACCGAGAGCGACACGAAGGGCAAGAGCGTCTCGCCCAGCAGCGCGTCGGGGTCGACCAGCTTGCGCCCGAGCAAGGGCTGCGCGAGCGGCCCGATCGCGAACCCCGCCAGGAGCAGGAGCAGGATCGAGGGCAGCCGCAGGCGCCAGGCCAGCCACTGCACGGAGATCCCGAGGAGCAGGAGTGCGGCGAGTCCGGACATGGCGCGGGCGAGAGGCGCCCGCGCGGACTCTAGACTCCCGGCGCGCTCGTTCCCAGGCGCAGGCGCCGTCCGTGGGCGTCGCGCCCGGGACGTCCGGCGCGTCGAGGGCCGGGAGCGAGCCGGCCGTGGAGGCCTACAGCTCGCGCCGCGCCTTCTTGCGCTCGAGCTGCAGCACGAGCGCGTCGGGGTCCACGATCAGGCGCTCGGGCTCGAAGTCGCACAGGATCTCGAGCGGCGCGGACTCGCCGGCCCCGAGCACGACGCGCGCACGGCTCTCGCGCCAGCCCGCGCCGGGCGCGTCCGCGGCGAGCACGGCCGCGCCCTCCTGCGCGTCCGCGAGGGGCTCGGGGAAGCGCTCGCCGCGCGTCGCCGCCACCTCGACCGGCATGCGGCCGGTGCCCTTGTTCGCGAGCGTCGCGCGCACGCGCCAGCGGCCGCCCTCCAGGGCCTCGCGGGTCGCGTCCGCGAGCTCGTACTCGGGCAGCACGACCTCGAAGAACCACTGGCGCGTGAACGCGTCGTAGGCCTCGGGGTCGGGGGCGAAGGGCCGCAGCGCAAGCACGAGGTCCTGCAGCAGCGGGTGGTCGGTGCTCGTCTCGTAGCGCTCGAGGAAGGCGCGGTAGCCGGCCAGGGCGTTCTCGCGCCCCAGGAGCTGCAGCAGCATCCAGAACACCCAGCCGCCCTTGTCGTAGGTCACGGTCTGGTCGCCCGCGCGCGAGCCGTCGATGCGCACCAGCGGCCGCTCGGAGTCGCGCTGCCGGCGCTCCGCGTAGCGGTCCTCGATGCCCTCGCAGAAGGCGATGCGCGGGCCGGGTCCCTTGACCTGGTCGAAGAGCAGGATCGTCGAGAAGTGCGACATGCCCTCCGAGAGGATGTCGCCGCCCGGGCCCTCGCCCGGCACGAGCCGGTTGCCCCACCACTGGTGCGCGGCCTCGTGCGCGGTGACGAGGAAGGGCGCGTCGGCCCGCTCGTCGCCGCGGGCGAGGAAGCCGATGCTCTCCGAGAACGTGATGTTCGTCGGGAAGCCCTGCGCGTAGCCGTCGTAGCCGGGGAACTCGGAGAGCTTGAGCTCCTGCCAGGGGAAGGGCGAGAACCACGCGCCGTACCAGCGCCGCGCGTCCGCGAGCGCCGCGGTCATCTCCGGCACGTTCCAGGCGTGGTCGGGGTGGTGGTGCACCGAGACGCCCTCGCCGCGCGAGGTCTGCCAGCGGCCGGCGACGACGTTGAGGAAGAGCACGGGGCGGTCGGTGCGCCACTCGACCGTGCGCCGGCCGTCGGCCACGACGTCGGACACGCGCACGCCGACCGAGTGGTAGTCGAGCTCCGCCGGGCCGTGCACCACGACGCGCGCGGGGAACGGGCGGTCGACGCCGAAGCCCGAGCGCGTCTCGCCCTCCCAGGAGTCCTCGGGCCAGTCCCTGGGCTCGGGCGGGTGCTCCTCGTCCGCTCCCAGCGTCGCGACGAAGCCCGGGATCGGCAAGAAGCTCGGCGTGAAGCTGGTCAGCACGACGCCGCTCTCGAGGATCATCTCGCTCGCGCGCGGGCCGTTCTTCGAGACGCCGCCGGGCACCGTGCCGCGGCAGTCGAAGCCGAGCTCGAGACGCGCGCCAGGCGCGAGCGGCCGCGGCAGGCGGAAGACGTGCAGGAGCGTCTTGTGCTCGGTCTCGAAGGGCTCGCCGTCGAGCGTCCAGGAGACCTCTTCCCAGGCCGGCCCGGTCGTGAACGCGATGCGCGCGAACGGCGCGGGCTCGGCGTTCTCGAGCACGTACGTCCCGCGCGTGCGGAAGGCGCCGGCGGCGGGCTCGAGCTCGAGGTCGAGGTCCACGCCGACGATCTGCGGCTGGCGCACGTCGTTCCACGTCATCAGGTTGGCCGTCCAGGTGTCGCGCGCGCGCTTCTCCCAGGCGCTGCCGCCGCGGCCGTCGCGCACGAGGATCGCGAGCCAGCTCGCGAGGAGCGCGGCCGGCAGCGCCCAGACGGCGAGCGCGCCCGCCGTGCGCAGCAGGCGCCCCGGCCGCAGGCGCGCGAAGACGCCCGCGGCGTCGCTCGCGCGGCGCGGGCACGCGCGCACCGCCAGCGCCGTGAAGAAGGCCGCCAGCGCCAGCGCCAAGAGCCGGTTCACGACGTAGGCGCGGCGGTCGAGCTCGAGCGGCGCCATGTCGCTCCACACGCCCGCGTCCCACAGCATCCAGTTGCCGACCCAGCTCGTCTCGCCGGTGAACTGGCGGTAGAAGGTCAGGACGAGCACGCCCAGCGCCGCCGCGTAGGTCGTCAGGCGACTGCGCAGCACGCACCACAGCGCGGTCGTGAACGACGTCCAGGCGAGCAGCGTGGGGACGAGCAAGAGCCCCCACAGGACCAGGAACGGGCGCGGCTCGAAGCGCGCGCGGCCGTCGAGCGCGATCACGACCAGCGCTCCCAGGAGCGCGCTGGCCAGGATCGCCGCGCCGACCAGGCTGTTCGCCAGCGCCTTGCCGAGGAGCAGCGCCGCCGTCGGCGCGGGCGAGGCCCGCACCAGCGCGTCCATGCGCGTGGCGCGGTCGCGCTCCAGCGACTCGACGGTGTAGAAGAGCAGGAGCAGCGCCAGGAGCACGCTGAGCGTGTTGAAGCTCGCCGCGGCGAGCAGCCCGCTGGTCTGGATCAGCGGCGTGTCGAAGGCGCCCACGCGCGCCGTGGCGGCGCCGATCGTCTGCGCCAGGATCAGCGGCGCGAAGAGGTACAGCCCGGGCGAGCTGCGCAGCTCGCGCAGCTCCGCGCGCACCGTCGTCCACAGCCCGCCGAGAAAGCCCGGGCGCGCGACGCGCATGCCGAGCGCCGCCAGCGCCGCGCGCTCGCCGGCCGGGCGCGGCGCGCTCGCCGCCGGCGCGGACGCCGCCCTGGCGGCGCGCGCCGTGCGGCTCCCGCGCAGCCGGCGGTCGAGCGTCGCCTGCGTCCACACGACCGCGCCCAGCCCCAGGCCGAGGAAGGCCGCGCGGCTCCAGACGAAGAGCGCGTCCAGCCCGACCGGCTGGCGGTTGTAGAAGTCCACGCCGCGGTCCACCGCCAGCCACGTGCGCTGCAGCCAGCGCAGGCCGGTCGGATCGATCGCCATCAGGAAGCGGTCCCAGCGCAGGGGCAGCCAGTGCGGCGCCCAGCTCCACACGAAGAAGCCGTCCACGAGCAGCAGCAGCACCGGCAGGAAGAAGACCAGGATCGGCCGGCGGAAGAGCGCGCCCAGCGCGAACGCCCAGCCGGCGACGAGGACGACCGTCGGCGCGAGGAAGAGGAGCAGCGGACCGAGGTAGCTCCAGACGGCGAACGGCCCGATGATCTCGCGCGTCTCGCCGCGCACGAGGACGTGGTTGCAGAAGGCGTTCGCCGCCGCGTGCACGAGGGCGACGAGCGCGAACACGAGCGCCTGGCCGCCGAGCTTGCCCCACACGTACTCGGCGGTCGAGAGCGGCGTCGCGCGCAGGAGCTCGAGCACCTGCAGCTCGCCGTCGCGCAGCACGCTCATCCCCGAGCAGACGGCGACGAAGAAGGCGTAGAAGAGCAGGCCCATCGCCGCCATCTGGTAGGCCTGGCTGAACTCGGAGGTGACCCAGGCCTTGGTGCCGCCGACCGAGCTGTCGCCGGTCGAGATCTGCACCGCGCCCTCCGACATGCCCCAGGCGAAGAGCGCGAGCAGCACGATCCAGATCCACAGCAGCGGCCGGCGCGTCTGGAACACGACCTCGGCGCGCGCGATCGTCGCCAGGCGTCGCGGCGACACGGCTCAGGCCCCCGCGCCCAGCGCCAGGGCCGGCGCGCTCCGCATCAGGACGAAGTAGGCGTCCTCGAGCGTCGGGGTCGCGGGCTCGAAGTCGGGCGGCGCGTCGCCGGCGGGCGCGAAGACGCGCACGCGGTTCTCGCCGGCGCGCAGGATCGCCTGCGTCACGCACAGGGACGCGCGCAGGCGCGCGAGCTCCGCCTCGCCCGCCGAGCCCTCGTAGAGCGCCCCCTCGAGCGAGCGGCGCGCCTCGTCCGGGCTCGTCTGCGCGATCAGGCGCCCGGCGCGGATCACCGCGAAGCGCGGGCAGAGCACCGAGACGTCCTCGACGATGTGCGTCGAGAGCAGCACGATGCGGTCCGCCGCCAGCTCGGAGAGCAGCCGGTAGAAGCGGTAGCGCTCCTCGGGGTCGAGGCCGGCGGTCGGCTCGTCGACGACGATCAGGCGCGGGTCGCCCGCGATCGCCTGCGCGATCC
>CADEGS010000043.1 GCA_902826945.1 uncultured bacterium
CGTCGGGCTTCTCCATGCGCCCGAGGAACTGGCGCGCGTAGGCGGACAGCGTCTCCAGGAAGCGCCGCTGCCCCTCGCGGAAGAGCGTGTCGAAGGCCAGCGAGCTCTTGCCCGACCCCGACACGCCGGTGATCGCCGTCAAGCGGTTGCGCGGGACGTCCACGTCCACGCCGCGCAGGTTGTTCTGCCGGGCCCCGCGGATGCGGATGAACGCGTCCTGCTGGCGGTTGCGGCCGGCTTCGGGAGGGCTCATCGGGGCTCTGGCAAGGCCTCCCCGGGCTCCGCGCGGCCCCTCGCGGGGCTCCCCGCGCGTCCTGGACGGGGAGGATCCAAGAGAGCCATGGTAGCCATTCCGGCGCTCCTCGAAAAAGGCGACGGATGGCGCCGTTTCGGGTCTAATGCCCGGTTCGCCCGCGCCGCAGCCGGGGCCGCAGCAAGGCGTGAACGACCGGGCCGCCGGCCACCAGATGGCCGGCCCGCAGCCAGTCCTCGCCGCCGTCGAAATCGCTGACGCGGCCGCCCGCCTCGCGCACGAGCAGGGCGCCCGCGGCCACGTCGTGCGGCGCCAGGCCGAGCTCCCAGTAGCCGTCGAAGCGCCCGGCGGCGGTGTAGGCCAGGTCGATCGCGGCCGAGCCCATGCGGCGCATGCCGCGCACCTCGGGCAGCAGCGCGTCGAAGTTGGCGCGGTTGTCGCGCTCGCGGTCGCCGCGCACGTAGGGGAAGCCGGTGGCGAGCACGCACTCGGCCAGGCTCCCCGCCGCGCTGACGCGCAGCCGCTCGCCGTTCAGGAAGGCGCCCCCGCCGCGCAGGGCGTGGAAGGTCTCGCCCAGGCGCGGCGCGTGCACGACGGCGACCTCGGGCCGCGCGCCGTCCCAGAGCGCGAGCGAGACCGCGAAGACCGGGATGCGGTGCACGAAGTTGACCGTGCCGTCCAGCGGGTCGAGGAACCAGCGCGGCCCCTCGACCTCGCCCGCGTCGCGCACCTCCTCCTCGGCCTCGATCGCGTGCGCGGGGAACGCGGCGCGCAGGCGCGCCACGACCAGCCGCTCGCTCGCGACGTCGGCCTGCGTGACCAGGTCGCGCACCGAGGTCTTGCGCCCCAGCGCGGCGGGGTCGAGCCGCCCCAGCGTCTCGAGCAGGAGCGCGCCGGCCTCGCGCGCGGCCTCCAGCGCCACGGCCAGGGCGCGCTCGCGCTCGATCACGGCGCGCCCTCGACGAGGGCGCTCACCAGCTCGTCCTGCATCGGCTTGAACACGCTCGTGTTCAGGCCTCCCGCCTGCTTCGGGTAGGAGACCAGGATCGCGAACACGAGCTCGCGCCCGTCGAGCGTCTCGAGCACGCCCGAGAGCGCGCTGACGCCGGCGATCCAGCCGGTCTTGGCGCGCACGCGGCCGCGCGCGGGCCCGGCCTGCATGCGGTCCTCCAGCGTGCCGCGCTCGCCGGCCACGGCCAGCGACTCGCGGTACAGCGCGGCCGGCTGCTCCCCGGCGGAGAGCACGGCCTCGAGCAGCGCCGCGATCTGGCGCGCGCTGACGCGGTTGTCGCGCGAGAGGCCCGAGCCGTCCGCCTGCGCGAAGCCCGCCACGCTGACGCCCAGGCGCTCGAGCGCGCGGCGCGTGACGCGCTCGCCGGCCGCGCGCGAGCCCTCGCCCTCGAGCGCGTGCCCGAGCGTCAGGAAGAGCTGGTCCGCGACCCCGTTGCGCGACTCGGCGTTGATCGGCCCGAGCGCGCCCTCGAGGGGCGAGCGCAGCGTCGCCAGCGTTGCTCCCCCCGGCGCGCCGCGGCGGCGCACCGTCGGGCCGTCGATCGCGATCCCCGCCCGCTCGAGCTCGGCCCGCAGCACGGCGCCGAAGAGCTCGACGGGGTCGTGGTACGAGAACTCCGCGGCGTAGGGGCCGGCGCTGCGCGGCAGCCGGCCGCGCACGGTCACGGCGCTCTGCGTCGCGCCGACCAGCACGTTCAGCGGCCCCTTGTCGATCGTGTCCACGTCGTAGCGGCGCTCCAGCCCGTGCGCCGCGGGGCGCACCTCCACGCGCGCCTTGCCGCCCGCGGGGCCCGGGTCCACGCGCGCCTCGAGCACGCCGCCGTTCACGCTGAAGCCGCCCGCGAGCGCGCAGTAGGCGGCCCAGCGCTGCGTCTCGTCGGGCCAGCCGGGCGCGGGCTCCGGCGCGGCGAAGTCGCCCTCGTCCAGGACCAGCGCGCCCGTCACCCGGCGCACGCCCGTCGCGAACAGACGCCGGGCGAGCGCGGAGAGCGGCGCCTCCACGCGCTCGTCGGGACCGCGCGGCACGAGCGGGTCCCCGCCCGCGCGCACGACCAGGTCGCCGTGCAGCGTCCCCTCCTCGACGGGGCCGCCGGCCTCGAACGGCGTCACGAACTCCATCGCCGGCCCGAGCAGGACCAGCGCGGCGGCCGTCGTCACGAGCTTCATGTTCGAGGCCGGGGGCAGCGGCCGGTCGGCGTCCAGCGCGCACAGCGTCTGCCCGCGCGCCGGCTCGACCACGCACACGCCGACGGAGACGTCCCCCGGCCCGCGCACGAGGGGCGACTCGTGCGCGGCGCGCTCGATCCATGGCGCGAGCCGCGCCGCGACGGCCGCGTTCCAGGGCGGCGGTCCGGCCGGCGCGCGCGCGGGCAGCGGGCGCTCGTCGGCCGCGCTCGCGGCCGGCTCGACGGCCAGGGCGGTCGAGAGCAGCGCGGGGGCCGCCGCGGCCGCCGGCGCGTCGTCCGGGCCGTGCGCCTCGGCGCCGCGCAGCGCGACGCGCGCGAGGACGAGCGCCAGCACGACGGCGAAGGCCAGCGCGAAGGCGCGCGGCGTGCGGGTCGGAGGATCGTTCGTTGCGGCCATGAGGGCGGTCGCGCGGGCGCGCATTGTGGTCTATGCGCGCACGCGATGCACCGATCCGTCGCGCGCGATCTCGAGCGCGCCCGAGAAGCGCTCCCGCACCGCTCGCGCGGCGGCCTCGGGGTCGGTCTCGGGATAGAAGTGCGTCAGGACGCCGCGCGCCGGCGCGGCGTCGGCGAGCAGCTCCGCGGCGCTGGCGGGCGAGAGGTGCTGCGGCGTCGCCAGCGCGTCGGGGAACGAGCACTCGACGAGGAACAGGTCCGCCCCGCGCGCCAGGCGCGCCACGGCCGGGTTCGGGCCGGTGTCGCCCGTGTAGGCGAGCGCGCCGCCCTCCTCCCACTCGACGCGCCAGGCGACGGCCTCGGGCGAGTGCTCGGTGCGCACGCAGCGCCAGCGCGTGCCGTCGGCCTCGAAGCCGCCCTCGCCGCGCGCGCCGGGCGCGACCTCGAGGCAGCTCGCGTCGGGGTCGGACGCCCAGCGTCCGAGGGCCTCGGGCGCGCGCTCCAGGAGCCGCGCCAGGCCGGGCGGCCCGACCAGCTGCAGCGGGCCGGCCGCGACGCGCGGGTTGCGGCGCGCGAAGGCCAGCGCGAACACGTCCAGGCAGTGGTCGAGGTGGTAGTGGCTGAAGACGACGCGGCGCACGTCCTCGAGCCGCACGCCGACCCCGGCCAGCGCGCGCACGGAGCCCGGCCCGCAGTCGAGCAGCGTCACGGGCGCCCCCGGGCCGCGCCGCAGCGCGTAGCCCGCGCAGCCGTGCCCGACGCGCGGCAGGATCGAGCCCGCGCCGAGCACGAGCAGCTCGGCCGTCATCGGAGGCCGCCCGGGTGCGCGCGGTGGAAGGCCCAGGCGTGCGCGACGATCGTCTCGAGCGCGGCGTGCCGCGGGACCCAGCCGAGCCGCTCGCGGGCGCGCGTGCCGCCGCTGACCAGGCGCGCGGGGTCGCCCGGGCGCCGCGCGACGACGCGCGCGGCGATCGCGCGCCCGGTCACGCGCCGCGCCGTCTCGACCACCTCGCGCACGCTGAAGCCCTCGCCCGTGCCGAGGTTGCACAGCAGCGCCCGCTCGTCCGCCTGCAGCGCGCACAAGGCGCGCACGTGGGCGTCTGCGAGGTCGCACACGTGCACGTAGTCGCGCACGCAGGTGCCGTCGGGGGTGTCGTAGTCCTCGCCGTAGATCTCGAGCTCGGCGCGCGCCCCGCTCGCGACCTGCAAGACGAGCGGGATCAGGTGCGTCTCGGGGTCGTGCACCTCGCCCAGATCGCCGCCGGGGTCCGCGCCGGCCGCGTTGAAGTAGCGCAGCGCGGCGAAGCGCAGGCCGTAGGCCGCGGCGTAGTCGGCCAGCATGTGCTCGATGCACAGCTTCGTGCGCCCGTAGGGGTTGATGGGGCGCTGCGGGTGGTCCTCGGTGATCGGGACCGAGACCGGCTCGCCGAAGGTCGCGCAGGTCGAGGAGAACACGATCTCCCCGCAGCCCGCCGCGCGCATCGCCTCGAGCAGGTTCCAGGTGCAGACCACGTTCTCGCCCCAGTACTTGGCCGGGGCGACGACCGACTCCCCCACGTAGCACTTGGCCGCGAAGTGCACCACGGCGCGCGGGCGGTGGCGCGCGAAGACCTGCGCGAGGCGCTCCCGGTCGGCCAGGTCGGCCTGCTCGAAGGGGACGTCGCCCGCGGCCGCGCGGTGGCCGGTCGAGAGGTTGTCGAGCACGATCACGCGCGCGCCCAGCCGCGCCAGGAGGCGCACGGTGTGGCTGCCGATGTAGCCCGCCCCGCCGCACACGAGGATCGTCCCGGCGGGCGCGCGCAGCGGCCCGCGCGTGTCGTGCTCGGCGCTCATGTGCGGGAGCAGGATAGGGTTCTCGCCGCGCGTTCCAAGGCCGACGGCGGCGCGCGCGTCAGCGCGCGCGCCGGAGCGCGCCCAGGGCGCTGACGTCGGCCCAGAAGGAAGGCCAGCTCTTCGCGACGCAACCGGCGTCGCGCACCGCCACGCCCGGCCGCAGCAGGCCGAGGAGCGCGAAGGCGAACGCCATGCGGTGGTCGCCCTCGGGCTCGAGCAGCACCTCCTCCGGCGCGCTCCCCGGCGCGCCGGGTCCGACCACCAGCGCGCCCTCCTCGACCGCCGCCGCCCACCCGGCGCGCGCGAGGCCGCGCGCGAGGCCCGCCAGCCGGTCGCTCTCCTTCCCGCGCAAGCCGGCCAGGCCCGTGAGGCGGCTGCGAGCGCCCGCGACCAGGGCGGCGCCGGCCGCGAGCGCCGCGAGCACCGGCGCGAGGTCGGGCGCGTCGGCGAGGTCGAGCTCCGCCCCGCGCACGGGACGGCCCGCGGCCCGCGCGCCCCCGGCCTCGTCGCGCGCGTCGCAGCCGAAGGCGCGCAGGTGCTCGACGATGCGCCAGTCGCCCTGCGCGGAGCGCTCGTCGCGTCCCGTGACCGCGACGCGGCCGCCCGACAGGCAGCCGGCGGCGAGCGCGACCGCCGCCGACGAGGCGTCGGCCTCGATCGCGAGCGGCGCCGGCGGCGCGGCCAGCGGGCCCTGCACGCGCCAGGGCCGCTCCGCCTCGCCGCGCTCCACGCGCGCGCCGAAGCGCTCGAGCACGGCGATCGTCACGTCCACGTAGGGCCGGCTGGGGAGCGCGCCGACCACCTCGATGGCGCACGCGCCGGGGTGCGCGGCGGCGGCGAGCAGGAGCGCGCTCAGCTCCTGGCTGGACGCGGGCCGCTCGAGCCGGGCCTCCTCCGGCGCGCGCGCCAGCGGCTCGAGGGCGAGCGGCCAGCCGTCCGCGCGCGCGAGCCCGCGCACGCCCGCGCCCGAGCGGCGCAGCGCCTCGAAGAGCGGCGCGCTCGCGCGCGCCCGCAGGCTGCCCCGCGCCTCGACCAGCGCCGGGCCGCCGCCGCCCCACGCGACGAGCGCGGTCGCCAGCCGTGCCAGCGTCGCCGACTCGCCCGCGACGAGCGGCGCGCGCGCGTCGAGCGGCGGGCCCGCGCCCGCGACGCGCAGCGATCCCGCCTCGGCGCGGTCCGGCTCGAGGCGCGCCCCGAGCGCGCTCGCGAGCTCGGCCGCGGCCCCGACGTCCTCCCCCCCGGGCAGCCCGGCGAGGCGCGTGGTCCCGCGCGCGGCGGCCGCCGCCAGGAGCGCGCGCTGAGCGATCGACTTCGATCCCGGCGGCCGCAGCGAGCCCTCGAGCGGGGGCCCCGGCCGCAGGCCGTCGATCGAGGCGCGCTCCCTCATCGGGCCGCCATTGTAGGCCGAGCGGAGCACTGCCATACTCCGGGGCCCTTCGCCGCAATCAGGAGGACGCCTTGATCGGAACGGACATCTACGTCGGTCGCAGGAAGACCCTGGGTCAGCTCGCCCTGTCGCACTCGGGCAAGGTGCGCGACATCTACCCCGTGGGCTCCGACCGCCTGCTCTTCGTCACCTCGGACCGCGTCTCGGCCTTCGACGTCGTGCTGCCGCGCGGCATCCCGCACAAGGGGCGCGCGCTGACGGCGGTCACCGCGCACTGGTTCCGGGCCACGCGCGACATCGTGCCGAACCACCTGCTCTCGACCGACGTGGCCGACGTGCCCGGGCTCGACGCGCAGAGCCGCGAGGAGCTGGCCGGGCGCGTGATGCTCGTGCAGAAGCTCAAGCCGACGACGGTCGAGTGGGTCGTGCGCGGCTACATCGCCGGCTCGGGCTGGAAGGAGTACCAGAAGACCGGGACGGTGTGCGGCATCCCGCTGCCCGCCGGGCTGGCCTTCTGCCAGCGGCTGCCGCGGCCGATCCTGACGCCGACCACGAAGGACGACCTGCACGACCTGCCGCTGACGCCCGAGCAGGCGCGCCAGCGCGTCGGCGCGGACCTGTTCGAGCGCGCCGAGGCGGCCGCCCTGGCGCTCTTCGAGCGCGGCACGCGCGTGCTCGAGCGCCTCGGCATCCTGCTCGCCGACACGAAGTTCGAGTTCGGCACGAAGGACGGCGAGCTGTGCCTGATCGACGAGGTGCTGACGCAGGACAGCTCGCGCTTCTGGCCCGCCGACCGCTACAAGACCGGCGTCAACCAGCCGAGCTACGATAAGCAGGTGCTGCGCGACTACCTCGAGACGCTGGACTGGAACAAGGAGCCGCCCGGACCGGAGCTGCCCGACGCGATCGTCGAGCAGGTCTCCGAGCGCTACCTCGAGATCTGCCAGCGCATCACGGGCGCCCTGCCGGAAGGGGTGCGCTCGTGAGCGTCGCGCTCTTGATGGGGTCGGACTCCGACTACCCGCGCCTGGAGGCCTGCGTGCAGACGCTGCGCTCGCTCGACGTCGGGGTCGAGGTGCGCGTGCTCTCCGCCCACCGCACGCCGGCGCAGCTCGTCGACTTCGTCGAGAAGGCGCCCGGACGGGGCGTGCGCGTGTTCCTGTGCGCCGCCGGGGGGGCCGCGCACCTGGCGGGCGTCGTCGCCGCGCACACCGACCTGCCGGTGATCGGCATCCCGATGGACAACCCGCCGCTGGGCGGCCTGGACGCGCTGCTCGCCACGGTGCAGATGCCGGGCGGGATTCCCGTGGCGGCCGTCGCGGTCGGCGGCGGCGGCCCGACGAACGCGGCCCTGTTCGCCGCGCGCATGCTGGCGCTCTCCGATCCGGACCTCGCCCGACGCCTGGCCGCGTACCGCCGCGAGCAGTCCGACAAGGTGCTCGCGAAGGACGCGGCGCTGCAGAAGAAGCTCTGAGATCCATGGCGGCGGGCGACGCATGAGCCTGCGCGCCGTGGAATGGACGGGCGGGCCGCGCGGCTGCGCCCGGCTGCTCGACCAGACGCTCTTGCCGGGCGACGTGCGCACGATCGACGTGCGCAGCGTCCCGCAGATGGTGGACGCGATCGCGCGCCTGGCGGTGCGCGGGGCGCCCGCGATCGGCGTCGCCGCGGCCTACGGGGTGGTGCTGGGCGTGCAGCCCGCGGCCGGCGGCACGCCCGCCGCGGCGCTCGAGGCCGCGCGCGTGGCCGCGCTGGCCCTGGGCGGCACGCGGCCCACGGCGGTGAACCTGTTCGGGATGCTCGAGCGCATGCTGGCGCTGGCGCAGGACGAGAGCGGATCGTGCGCGAGCGGCGAGGCGCTGCTCGCGCGCCTGCTCGCGGAGGCCGACGCGATCGCCGCCGAGGTCGAGAGCGAGTGCCGCCGCATGGGCGAGCACGGCGCCGGCCTGCTGCGCGAGGGCATGCGGGTCCTGACGCACTGCAACGCGGGCGCGCTCGCGACGGTCGGGATCGGGACGGCGCTGGCCCCGCTCTACGTGGCGACCGAGCGCGGGCTGCGCGTGCAGGTCTTCGCCGACGAGACGCGTCCCCTGCTGCAGGGCGCGCGGCTCACGGCCTGGGAGCTGGCCCGTGCGGGGATCGAGGTCACGCTCATCGCCGACAGCGCCGCCGCCAGCCTCATGCGCGCCGGGCGCATCGACCTGGTCTTCGTCGGCGCCGACCGCATCGCGCGCAACGGCGACGTGTGCAACAAGATCGGCACGTACGGCGTCGCGGTGCTGGCGGCCGAGCACGGCGTGCCCTTCTACGCCGTCGCGCCGCTCTCGACCTTCGACCCGCGCGCAGAGAGCGGCGCCGACATCCCGATCGAGGAGCGCGAGGGCGACGAGCTCACGCGCGCCTTCGGCGCCGCGCTCCCCGCGCGCGTGCGCGTCTACAACCCCGCCTTCGACGTCACGCCCGCGGCCAGGATCCGCGGCCTGGTGACCGAGCACGGGATCCTCGAGCGCCCGACGCGCGCCTCGGTCGAGGACCTGCTGCGCACCCACGGGCGGCTGTAGCCCGGGCGTCGCCCGTGGGATCGGGCGGCCCGGCCGCGGGCATTCGCGGTTCGCGTTCAGTCCCCGCCCGACGGCGGACGATCGTGCCTCCCGTCGGGCTCCTCCCCCCCGCGGCCCGCGACCCCATGAGCTCCGATCCGAGCGACGACGACCAGAAGGTCCCGGTCCACACGCACACCCCGCGCCCCGACGAGCTGTCGCGCGAGTCGTTCGAGTTCATCGCCGCGGTGGACCGCTACAAGCGCCGCCACATGCGCTCGTTCCTGGAGGACACGGAGGTCCTGGGCGTCCTGGCGAGCCTCGGCTACGCGCTCCCCGGCGCGGCGCCGGCCGACCCGTCGGGCGACGAGATCGAGGCCTTCAGCGCCGCGAAGGGCCGCTACCGGGTCGAGCAGGGACGGCTCTTCCCGACCTGGAGCGAGGTCTTCGAGCTCCTGCTCCAGCTCGGCTACCGCCGCCCCGGCCGCGAGGACGCGGCCTAGCAGCCTGCCACGGGCCGCTAGGCGCGGGCGCCCAGCGCCGCGCGGATCGGGAAGGCGGCCGACAGCTCGGCCACGCCCTTGCGCGCGCGCTCGATGCCCGCGCGGTCGTCGTTCAGGACGTCGGCGATCCAGACGCCGACCTGCTCCATCTCGTCCGGCCCCAGCCCGCGCGAGGTCACCGCCGGCGTGCCGATGCGGATGCCCGAGGCCTCCATCGGCGGGCGGATGTCGTAGGGGACCAGGTTCTTGTTGACCGTGATCCCGACCGCGCCGAGTCGCTCCTCGGCCTGCGCGCCCGTGTAGCCCGTGCTGGACACGTCCACCAAGAGCAGGTGGTTGTCGGTCCCGCCCGAGACGATGCGCAGGCCGCGGTGTCCGAGCACCTCGGCCAGCCGCGCGGCGTTCGCCACGACGCGCGCGGCGTACGCGCGGAAGGAGGGCTCGGCCGCCTGCCGCAGCGCGACAGCCTTGGCCGCGATGACGTGCAGGAACGGGCCGCCCTGGCCGCCGGGGAAGACCGCGCTGTTGATCGGCTTGATCCAGTCCTTGGTGGCCAGGATCAGCCCGCCGCGCGGGCCGCGCAGCGTCTTGTGCGTCGTCATCGTGACGACGTCGGCGTGCGGCACGGGGCTCGGGTGCACGCCGCCCGCGACCAGGCCGGCGATGTGCGCCATGTCCACCAGGAAGCGCGCGCCGACCTCGCGCGCGATCGCGCCCAGCGCGGCGAAGTCGATCACGCGGCTGTAGGCCGAGGCGCCGGCGAGCAGGAGCGCCGGGCGCAGCTCGCGCGCCTGCGCGCGCACGCGCTCCAGGTCGATGCGCTCGCTGGCGCGCTCCACGCCGTAGGAGTGGAACTCGTAGAACTGGCCCGAGAAGTTCTTCGGGTGCCCGTGCGAGAGGTGGCCGCCGTGGTCGAGCGACATGGCGAGCACGCGCTCGCCCGGGCCGACCAGGGCCATCAGCGCGGCGATGTTCGCCTGCGTGCCGCTGTGCGCCTGCACGTTCGCGTGGCTGGCGCCGAAGAGCGCCTTAGCCCGCTCCCGGCACAGGGACTCGACCTCGTCCACGTGCTCGCAGCCGCCGTAGTAGCGCCGGCCCGGGTAGCCCTCGGCGTACTTGTCGTTCAGGCGCGTGGCCATGGCGGCCAGCACCTCCTCGGAGGTGTGGTTCTCCGAGGCGATCATCTCGAGGTGGCTCTCCTGGCGCGCCTCCTCGGCGCGCACGAAGCCCCACAGCGGATCCTGGTCGTACGCGTGCTCCATGCGTGCTCTCGCCCGGCGGGTGGCCGCGCATTGTGGGCCGCGCCCCTCGCCCGGTTCAACACCGGCCCCGCGCGGGTATCGTGCAGCGATGCTCCGCGCGCGCCTCGCCGTCCTGGCCCTCCTGGCCCTCGCCTGCGCGCCGCCGCCCCCGGCCGGGCTGACGCTGCTCCCCGGCCCCGGCGCGAGCGACCCCGCCCGCCCCGCCTTCCACGACTTCGGGCGCGTCTCCGCCGGGCGGCGCGTCGAGCACACCTACCTGCTGCGCAACGACTCCGAGCGCGCCGTGCAGATCCAGGACGTGGTGCCCGGCTGCGGCTGCACCGTGCCGAGCGTGCGCTACCGCGCGGCGGACGGCACCGTGATCGAGGGGCGCGCCGTCCTGCCGGGCCGCGTGCCGGGGGGCGCGCTGCTCGACCTGCCGCCCGGGCGGACGGCCGAGATCTCGCTCGCGATCCAGACCTCCGACGTGCGCCCGCAGAACGCGCAGCGGCTGCTCACCGCGCGCGTCACGACCGACTCGCCCGCGACGCCCTTCTTCACCCTCGAGACGAGCATCCTGGTCGAGCAGCCGTTCCAGGTCGTCCCCGCGCGCCTCGACCTCGGCGACGTGCCGGAGAGCGGCGGCGGCGAGGGCCGGGTGCGCGTCACGCAGACCCGGGGCTTCGCGCTCGTGCCCACCGGCGCGGCGGAGGCGGACGGCGGGTTCACGGTGTCGGTCGAGCCCGGCGAGGCGCTCGGAACGCCGTACTGGGACGTGGTCGCGCAGCTGCCGCCGCCCGTCCCGCTGCGGCGCGTGCGCGGCGTCGCGACGCTGGCCGTGCGCACGGCCGACGACGAGCCGGCGCCGCCGCTCGCGATCGAGCTCAGCGCCACGGGCGTGCCCGACGTGGCCGCCCAGCCGGCGCGCCTGATCGTCGTCGCGCGCGCCGACGACGAGGCCGCCGAGGCGTCGGTCGAGCTCGCCTCGCTGCTCCCCGGCGCGCGCCTCGTCGTACGCTCGGTCGCGGTGCCCGCGGAGCACGCGGACCTGCTCGCCGCGGAGGTCGCGCCGCTCGCGCCCGACGCCGCCGGGCGCAGCCCGCGCTGGCGCGTGACGCTGCGCGCGCGCCCCGCGCTGCGCGCGCGGCACGCGGCCGGGGAGGTGCTCTCCGGAGCGCTCGCGGTCGCGCTCGCCGACGCCCAGGAGGCCGCCCCTGCGACGACCGAGGTCCCCTACGTCGTGCACGTCCGCTGACGCGCGGCGGGCGCCGGAAGCCGTTTCCGCCCTGCGCCGGCCGCCCTTGGGTCCGCGCCGCCGCCGGGTCGATGCTAGAATCCGAGCGCGAGCATCCGCATGATCCCCCCCGAGAGCGCCGTCAGCGACGCGCGGCTCGTCCTGCACGACCCTCCGCCCTGGGTCTGGAGCTTCGACCCGCACACCTTCGAGATCGAGGTGCAGAACGACGGGCTGGCCGCGCTGGCCGCCCCGTCCGCGCCGCGCGAGCTCGTGGCCGCGATCGACCTCTACCGCGCCGACGGGACCTTCTTCCGGCGCGTCGCCGAGCGCGCCCTGCCCGAGGCGGTCGGCCTGGGCGAGCGCCGGCGCTTCCGCGCCGAGCTCGACGTGCGCGCCTTCGCCGGAGACTACGAGCTGCGCCTGGCGCTGCGCGGCCGCCAGCGCGGCGCGACGGCGCTCGCCACGGGCAGCGCGCCGCTGCGCGTCAAGAACACGATCCACGAGGCCTTCGTCGAGCTGATCAACGCCTGCAACTTCCGCTGCACGTTCTGCCCGCAGACCACGCTGCAGCGCAAGCAGCGCCCGATGGACTTCGAGCTGGCGACGAAGGTCGTGCGCGACCTGGCGGACATGGGGCACCACCACCCGATCCGCGTGCACCTGCTCGGCGAGCCGCTGCTCTACCCGCGCTTCTTCGACTTCGTGGACATGGCCCACGACCACGGCCAGCGCATCTGCCTGGCGACGAACGGGTCGCGCTTCAGCGAGAAGAACGTGGCGGGCATCTTCCGCTCGCGCCTGGACGAGATGGTCATCTCGCTCAACACGCCGGAGGAGGAGCTGTACCTCCAGCAGCGCGGCACGAACGTCTCGTACGCCGCCTACGTGGCCGGCATCGAGCACATGGTGGCCGAGATCGCGCGCCGCGGCGCGCCGCCGCGCACGCGGGTGAACGTGCTCTACGAGGGCACGCGCTCCGAGACCCCCGAGGAGCTCGCGCGCGTGCGCAGCATCTGCGACGAGTGGATCGACGTCGTCCGCCGCGCGACGGGCAAGGACCTGGCGCCGGCCTCGGAGGTCGTGCACCTCGAGCGCCACGCCACGACGCTGGTCGAGCTCCTGCCCGGGCTCGAGCTGCAGTGGACGGCGTACCACAACTGGGGCGAAGGCGCCCCGCAGGCCGAGCACTTCTGCTCGTTCCCCTGGCGCCAGCTCGCGATCCTCGTCGACGGCCAGGCGACCACCTGCTGCGTGGACGCGGAGGGCGAGATCGTGCTCGGCAACGCGCGCGAGCAGACGGTCGAGGAGATCTGGAACGGACCCGCGCTGAACCGGCTGCGCGCGGGCTTCCTGGCGGACACCGCCGTCGACCCGCGCTGCATGCGCTGCGACGTGCGCCACGACAAGCGCGAGTTCTTCCCGCCCGAGGCGCGCGCCAAGGGCCAGGACTGCTGAGGGTCGCCGGGCGCGCGCCCGGCGCCCAGCGGCTACCATCCGGCCTCGTGCGATCCCGCGCGCCCTCCCGCCGCGCCCTGGCGGCCGTCGGCCTCGCGCTCGCCGCCTGCGCGCGCGAGCCCGCCGCGCCCGGGGCGGACGCGCCGCCGGCGCTCGCCGCCTCGCTCGCGGGCGAGTACCCCGAGGTCGCCGCGCGCGCCGAGCAGGCGCGCGCCGCGCTGCGCGCCGCGCCCGAGGACGCCGGCGCCTGGGGCGAGCTCGGCCTCGTGCTCGAGGCCAACTACCTGCCGGCGCTGGCCGTCTCCGCCTACGCCGAGGCCGCCCGGCGCGCGCCCGACGCCTTCCGCTGGCGCTACCGGTCGGGGGTCGCGCGCGAGGCGTGCGGCGACCTCGAGGGCGCGCGCGCCGACTTCGAGGCCGCGCTGGCCCTCGACGCGAGCACGGCGCCGCCGCACTGGCGGCTCGGCATGCTGCTGCTCGAGCTGGGCCGCCTCGACGACGCGCGCGACGCGTTCCGCCGGGCGCTGCGCCGCGACGAGCGCGACCCCGCCGGCTGGGCGGGCCTGGCGCGCTGCGCGATGCAGGCCGACGACGCGACGGCGGCGCTCGAGTCGCTCGAGCGCGCGCTCGCGCTCCAGCCCGCGGACGCCTACCTGCTCGGCCTGCGCGCGCGCGCCCTGCGCCAGGCCAGCCGCGCCGCCGAGGCCGAGGAGCCCGCGCCCGAGACGGGCGCCATGCCCGACTGGCGCGACCCGTTCTCGGGCGAGCTGGAGCGTCGCCGCGCGCCGACGGCGATCGCGCGGCGCGAGCGGGCGGTCGAGCAGGCCTCCGCCGACCGCCCCGAGAAGGCGGTCGCGACGCTCGAGGCGCTGGCCGCGGAGACGCCGGACGAGCCCGGGCTCCTGCACAAGCTCGCGCTCGCCTACGCCGCCGCCGGCCGCACCGACGACGCCTTGCGCACGCTGCGGCGCACGCTGGCCCTCGAGCCCGACCAGCGCGCCGCGCTGGTGGACCTCGGGCTCCTGCTCCTGCGCCAGGGCTCGCTCGCCGAGGCGGCCGTCCCGCTGGAGCGCGCCCGCGCGCTGCCGCCCGGCGACGCGCGCGCGCACGCGGCCTGGGCCGAGCTGCTGGAGGCGCGCGGCGACCTCGACGGCGCCCTGCTGGCCTTCGAGGAGGCGCTGCGGCTCGACCAGCGCGGCCCCGACCTGTTCGTGCGCTCGGGGCTGCTGCAGCTCGTGCGACGCCAGACCGACGACGCGCGCGCGCGCTTCGAGCGGGCCCTGGAGATCGATCCCCGCTGCGCCTCGGCCCGCCTGGGCCTGGCGCTCGCCGCCCTGGAGCGCGGCGAGCGCGACGCGGCTCGCGCCGAGGTCGCCCGCCTGCCGCCCGAGGCGCGCCGCGGCCCCCTGTGGCGGCGCGTGCGCAAGGCCCTCGAGCGGTAGCGCGCGCGCGGCCCGCTACAATCCGCCCCGCGGCGATGCGCTCGACCGAACCGAGTCCTCGGACCGCGCCGCGGCACGGCGCGCGCGCCGCGCTGCCGGCGTGCCTCGCCGGCCTGGCGCTCCTCGCCGGCTGCGGCGGCGGGCAGCCGGAATCCGCCGCGGCCGCCGGAGCGCCGCCCTGGTTCGAGGAGTGCGCGCTCGAGCGCGGCCTCGACTTCCGCCACGTCTCCGGCCATCGCGAGGGCGAGCACCTCTTCCCCGAGATCATGGGCGGCGGCGCGGCCCTCTACGACCTCGACGGCGACGGCGACCTCGACGCCTACCTCGTGCAGTCGGGCAGCCTGCACCCCGACGCGTCCCTGCCGCGCGCGACGAACCGCATGTTCCGGAACGACGGCAGCGGCGGCTTCGAGGACGCGACCGAGGGCAGCGGCGCCGGCGACGAGGGGTACGGGATGGGCGTCGCGGTCGGCGACGGCGACGGCGACGGCGACCCGGACCTCTACGTCACCAACGTCGGCCCCAACCGGCTGCTCGCCAACGACGGCCGCGCGCGCTTCGAGGACGCGACCGAGCGCGCCGCCGTCGGCGACCCGTCCTGGAGCGTGAGCGCGGCCTTCTTCGACGCCGAGGACGACGGCGACCTCGACCTGTTCGTGGCCAACTACGTCCTGTGGAGCCGCGCCGACGAGCTGCGCTGCATGGGGCGCGCGGGGCACAGGCCGGACTACTGCAGCCCCAAGTCGTACGCCGCGCCGGCGCCCGACACGTTCTACCGCAACGACGGCGCGGGCGTCTTCCGCGACGACTCGGCGGAGGCCGGTTTCCGCACCGCGTACGGGAACGGCCTGGGCGTCCTGTGCTCCGACTTCGACGGCGACGGGGGCACCGACGTCTTCGTCGCCAACGACGGGACGCTGAACCAGCTCTGGCACAACCGCGGCGACGGCACCTTCGAGGACCGCGGCGTGCGCGCGGGCGTCGCCACGGACGAGCACGGCGTGGCCAAGGCGGGCATGGGCGTGGCGGCGGCCGACCTCGACGACGACGGCGACGAGGACCTGCTCGTCGTCAACCTGTCGATGGAGTCGGACTCGCTCTACCGCAACGAGGGCGCGTACTTCAGCGACCGCTCCGCGCTGGCCGGCCTCGCGCTCGCCAGCCGGCGCTTCACGCGCTTCGGCACCGCGTTCGCGGACTTCGACTCGGACGGCTGGCTGGACCTGTTCCAGGCGAACGGGCGCGTCGCGCGCGGCGCGGACGAGGGCGCCGATCCCTACGCCGAGCCGAACCTGGTCTGGCGCGGCCTGCCGGGAGCGCGCTTCGAGCCGCTCGTCCCGCCGGACGGCCTGCGCGCGCCGCTCCTCGCCACGAGCCGCGGGGCCGCCTTCGGCGACGTGGACGGCGACGGCGCGCTCGACGTCCTGGTCGTGAACCGCGACGGCCCCGCGCACCTCCTGCGCAACGTCGCCCCCGCGCGCGGCGGCTGGGTCGAGCTGCGGCTGCGCGACGCACGCGGGCACGACGCGCTCGGCGCCACCCTGTCGGGCCGCCTGGGCGCGCGCCGCGTGCGGCGCGTCGCGCGCAGCGCTTTCAGCTACGCCTCGGCCAGCTCGCCCGCGCTGCACGTCGGCCTCGGCGACGCGCCGGCCCTGGCGGACGTCCTGGTCCTGTGGCCGGGCGGCGCGCGCGAAGCCTTCGACGACGTGCCGGCGGGCGAGCGGCGCACGCTCGTGCAGGGGAGCGGCCGTGCGCGCTGAGCTCGCGCTCGTCCTCGTCCTGGCCGCGTGCGAGCGCGCTGGCGCGCCCGCCGAGCGCGCGGGGCGGGCGCTGGCCTTCGAGCCGCTGCCTGCGCTCGATCCGGCCGCCGCGCGCGGCATCGAGGAGGCGCGCGCCGCGCTGCGCGCGGCGCCCGCGGCCGGCAGCGCGTGGGGCGAGCTCGCGCTGCGCTACCAGGCGAGCGACCTCCTGTCGCAGGCGCTCGACGCCTACGCGCGCGCCGAGGAGCTCGACCCGGCCGAGCCGCGCTGGCCGTACTACGCCGGGCTCGCGCTCGACCGCCTCGGCCGCGGGCCGGAGGCGCTCGCGGCCTGGCAGCGAGCGCTGGAGCGCGCGCGCGAGCCCTACGCGCCGATCCTCTGGCGCATGGGGTTCGCCTGGCTGAGCGCCTTCGACCTGGACCGCGCCGAGAGCGCCTTCCGCGCCGCGATCGAGGCCGCCCCCGACGAGGTCGCGGGCCGGTTCGGCCTGGCGCGCGTGCTGCTCGCGCGCGAGCGCTTCGAGGAGGCCGCCGACGCGGTGCGCGCCGGGCTGTCGCGCCGGCCCGAGGCCGCCTACGGACACGCGCTCCTGGCGGAGGCCGAGCGGCGTCTCGGGCGGCTCGAGGCGGCGGCGCGCGAGCTGGAGCTCGCCGCCGGCGCGCCCCCGCTCTACCCCGACCCCTGGGAGGACGAGCTCGCGCGGCGCAACGCGGGCTCGTTCCAGGCGCGCTTCCAGCAGGCCGCCACGCTGTTCGAGCGCGGGCAGCGCGTGGAGTCGATCGCGCCGCTGGAGGCGCTCGTGCGCGAGGCGCCCGAGAACCGCACCGTGCGCAAGGTGCTGGCGGACGCGTACTCGCTCACCGGCCGGCTCGACGCCGCCGACGCCTGCTTCCGCGCGCTGCTCGCCGACGCGCCGGACGACCGCCAGACGCTCTCCGCCTGGGCGCAGCACTGCCTGCGCAACGAGCGCGCGGCGGACGCGCGCGTCGCGCTCGACGCGCTGCTCGCCCGCCATCCCGAGGACGGCCAGGCGCACTACCTGCGCGGCGTCCTGCTCGAGCGCGAGGAGCGCGCGGCCGATGCGCTGGCGGCGTACCGGCGCTCGCTGTTCCTCGACCAGCGCAACGTGGGGACGCTGCTCGCGATCGGCCGGCTGGAGCTCGCGCTGCGGCGCGGACCCGAGGCGCGCGACGCCTTCGAGCAGGCGCGGGCGGCGGGCGCCGCGGGCGCCGAGCTGGAGCTCGGCCTGGGGCAGGCGCTGCTCCAGGCCGGCGACCGCGCGGGAGCGCGCGCGGCGCTCGAGCGCGCGCGCAGCGACCCGGCCGCCGAGCGCCGCGCGCTCGAGCGGCTCGAGCGCGCGCTGGCGCGGGCGGAGGGCGCGCGATGAGCGGCGCGCGCGCGGCGCTGGCCCTGCTCGTCGCCGCCGGCTGCGGCGGCGGCGGAGACGACCCGGCGCCGGCCGCACGCGCGCCCGGCGCCACGCCCTGGCTCGAGGAGTGCGCGCGCGCGCGCGGGCTCGTCTTCGAGCACGTCTCGGGCCACCGGGAGGGCCGCTACCTCTTCCCGGAGATCATGGGCGGCGGCGCCGCGCTCGCCGACCTCGACGGGGACGGGGACCTGGACGCGTACCTCGTGCAGTCCGGCCGCCTCGAGCCCGACGGGGAGGCCCCGGCCCGGAACCGGCTGTTCGAGAACGACGGCCGCGGCCGCTTCTCCGACCGCAGCGCCGGGAGCGGCGCCGACGACGCGGGCTACGGCATGGGCGTCGCGCTCGGCGACGCCGACGGCGACGGCGACCCCGACCTGTACGTCACGAACGTCGGCCCGAACGCGCTGCTCCGGAACGAGGGCGGGCTGCGCTTCTCCGACGCGAGCGCCTCCGCGCGCGCGGGCGAGCCGCAGTGGAGCGCCTCGGCGGCGTTCTTCGACGCGGACAACGACGCCGACCTCGACCTGTTCGTGACGAACTACGTGCGCTGGACGCCGGCCGACGAGCGCGTCTGCGAGCAGGTGGCGATGGGCCCCGACTACTGCAGCCCGAAAGCCTACCGCGCCCCCGCGCCGGACACGTTCCTGCGCAACGAGGGCGACGGGACGTTCGCCGAGCGCTCGTCGGAGGCCGGCCTGCGCGCGACCTTCGGGAACGGCCTGGGGGTGCTGTGCACGGACTTCGACGGCGACGGCTGGATGGACGTCTTCGTCGCCAACGACGGCACGGTCAACCAGCTCTGGCACAACGGCGCCGACGGCACCTTCGCCGACGAGGCGCTCCTGCGCGGCGTCGGCCTCGACATGGACGGGACGGCCAAGGCCGGCATGGGCGTGGCGGCGGCCGACCTCGACGGCGACGGGGACGAGGAGCTCCTGGTCGTGAACCTGACGGCGGAGTCCGACTCGCTGCACCGCAACGAGGGCAGCTCCTTCAGCGACCGCTCGGCGGCCAGCGGCCTGGCCTCGCTCACGCGCGGCGCGACGCGCTTCGGGGTCGCCTTCGTCGACCTCGACAACGACGGGCTGGCAGACCTGTTCGAGGCCAACGGGCGCGTCTCGCGCGCCGGCCAGCCGCTCGCCGCCGACCCCTACGCCGAGCCCAACGCGCTCCTGCGCCAGGTCTCCCCCTGGCGCTTCGAGGAGGTGCTGCCCCAGGGCGGCGTCGCGCGAGCGCTGGTCGCGACCAGCCGCGCGGCCGCCTTCGGCGACGTGGACGGCGACGGCGGCGTGGACGTCCTGGTCGTCAACCGCGACGCGCCCGCGCACCTGCTGCGGAACGCGCTCTCCGCGCGCGGCGGCTGGGCGCGCCTGCGCGTGCTCGACGCGCGCGGCGCGGACGCGCTCGGGGCGCGCGTGCGGCTGGTCGTCGCAGGGAGCGCGCGCACGGCGGTCGTGCGCAGCGCCTACAGCTACGACGCGGCCTCGGACCCGGCGCTGCACGTCGGCCTGGGCGACGCGCCCGCGATCGAGCGCGCCGAGGTGACCTGGGTCGGCGGCGCGCGCGAGGCCTTCGGTCCGCTGGCCGCCGGCGCGACGCACGAGCTGCGCCGCGGGCAGGGGACGGCCCTCGAACGGTGAGGGCGGTGCCGGCCTAGCGCGCGCGCACGCGCGCGAAGCGGCGCTTGCCGACCTGGAGCAGGAGCGCCTGCTCGGGACGCGGCACGAGCTGGCGCGGGTCGGCCACGACGGCGCCGTCGACGCGCACGCCGCCCTGCTGGATCAGGCGCCGCGCGTCGGAGCTCGAGGAGGCCAGGCCGACCTCGCGCAGCAGCACGTCGAGCGGCAGCCCCGACGCGGGCCAGTCGCCCTCGTAGACGCGCTCGGGGACGTCGTCGGGGAGCTCCTTGAGCGCGAACTGCCGGCGGAAGGCCTCGCGCGCCGCCGCCGCCGCCTCGCGCCCGTGCAGCGCCGCGGTCAGCTCCTCGGCCAGGCGCACCTTGGCGTCGCGCGGGTGGCCGGCGAGCAGCGCGTCGATCTCGGCCTGGCCCACGTCGGTCAGGAGCGCGAACCACTGCCCCATCGCGTCGTCGGCCACGCTCATCGTCTTGCCGAAGACCTCGCCGGGCGGGTCGGTGAGCCCGATCGCGTTGCCGTACGACTTGCTCATCTTGCGGCCGTCGAGGCCGTCGACGAGCGGCAGGGTCAGCACGCACTGCGGCGCCTGGCCCTCCTGCACCTGCAGGTCGCGCCCGCGCAGCAGGTTGAAGAGCTGGTCCGTGCCGCCGATCTCGACGTCGGCGCGCACCATGACCGAGTCCCAGCCCTGCATCAGCGGGTAAAGGAACTCGTGGATGCCGATCGGCTGGTCCTCCTGCACGCGCTTCTGGAACGTGTCGCGCGCGAGCATCTGCGCCACGGTCATGCGGCTGGCCAGGCGCAAGAGCTCCTGGAAGCCCATCGCGTCGAACCACTCGGAGTTGTGGCGCACCTCGGTGCGCTCCCAGTCGAGCACCAGCCGCGCCTGCTCGGTGTAGGTGCGCAGGTTCGCCTGCACGTCCTCGCGCGTGAGCTGCGGGCGCAGCTTGTTGCGGCCCGAGGGGTCCCCCACCATGGCCGTCGCGTCGCCGACGATCAGCACCGCGGTGTGCCCCGCGTCCTGCAGCGCGCGCAGCTTGCGCAGCGGCACCGCGTGGCCCACGTGCAGGTCGGGCGAGCTCGGGTCCATGCCGAACTTCACGCGCAGCCCGCGGCCCTGCGCGCGCGCCGCGCGCAGCCTGGCCTCCAGCTCGACCGGCTCGATCAGATCGACGGCGCCGCGGCGGAAGACGCCCAGGTCGTCGCTCGGCTCGCTCGCGCCCATGGCCGACAGCATGCCGCGCCGGGGGCGCGCGACCAAGTCAGCTCCCGGGCGGCCCGGCCGCTCCCACGTCGAGGCGCGGGCGCTCGCGCGCGCGCGTCTCCTGCGCGAGCGCCGCCGCCCACTCCGCGGGCTGCATGCCGCCCCAGGCCTCGTCGCACAGCCAGCGCAGGGCCGGCGCCAGCGCCAGCACCCGCTCGGGCTCGCTCGCCGCCCACTCGCTCACGAGCGGCGCGAGCGCCGCCAGCGCCTCCTGGCGGCGCGGGCTGGCCACGCGCACCGCGCGCTCGAGCAGGGACGCCGTGCGGACGCGGCCCGCGCGCGCGTAGCGCACGAGCTCCTCGACCGCGACCGGCGCCGGAGGGAGCTCGGGCGCGAGCCGCACGCGCTCGCACGGCACGACCGCGATCCGGGTGGCCGGCAGCTCGCCCGCGGGCGTCTCCCACGTGCCGCTCGAGAGGCGCAGCGACCAGCGCTCGCGCACGGCCATGGCCGGCCCGAGCGGGATCTCCTCCAGAGCCAGCTCCCGGCGCGTGGTGCGGCCCGGCGGCAGCTCGAGGCGCTCGAGCTCCGCCACGGGACGGGTGCGGGCCTCGCGCGTCAGGCCGCCGTCGGGCGTGACCGCGACGCGCAGCGTCCCCAGGCGGGCCGGCGGCGAGCGCAGGACGAGCGGCTCCGGCGCCTCGGAGCGCGCCAGGAGCACGACCCGGTGGCGCCCGGGCTCGCCCGTCGGCTCGCTGACGAGCCGCAGCGCGACCGAGCGCGCCAGGCGGCGGCCGTCGAGCACGCGCTCGAGGAGCGCCAGCCGCTCGCCGCCCCGCCCGTCGCCCGCGGCCGCGCGCGCGCGCAGCCGGAGGACCAGCGCCTCCGCCAGGGCGTCGTCGCCGTCGTCCAGCGCCGCCGCCGCGGCGTCCCACAGCGGGTCCGCGGCGGGCGGCGCGACGAGCGTCCCCGCCGCGCCGCCGCCGGCGCAGGCGCCCCCGAGGAGCCCGAGGGAGACGAGGCCCCAGGCGAGGGCGCCCGCGCGCACCGCGCTAGCCCTCGTCCGGAGCCTCTCCGTCGGCCGGCGCGCTGTCCGGCGGCGGGATGCCCGCGGCCTTCGCGGCGCGCGCCGCCGCGGCGATCTTCTCGTTCTCCTCGAAGTCCGCGTGCACGAACGAGAGGCCGATCTTGCGCTCCTCGGTGTCCACGCGGATCACGCGCACCTCGATCTTCATGCCGGGCTGCACGATGTCCTCGGGCGACTCGATCTTGTGATCGGACAGCTCCGAGATGTGCAGCAGACCCTCGAGGTTGTCCTCGAGCTTCACGAAGACGCCGAAGTTCGTGATCTTCGTCACGTAGCCGGAGAGCAGGTCGCCGACGTGGTAGTTGCCGGGGATCTCCTCGCGCCACGGGTCGGAGGTCAGCTGCTTCAGGCCGAGCGCGATGCGCTTCTTCTCGGTGTCCACCGAGAGCACGACGCAGGTCAGCTTGTCGCCCTTGCGGACCATCTCCGAGGGGTGCGAGACCTTCTTGGTCCAGCTCATGTCGGAGACGTGCAGCAGGCCGTCGATGCCCTCCTCGATCTCGACGAACGCGCCGTAGGTCGTGAGGTTGCGCACCGTGCCCTCGATGATCGTGCCCGGCGGGTAGTTCTGCTCGACGAGGTCCCAGGGGTTCGTCTCGGCCTGCTTCATGCCGAGCGAGATCTCCTGCTTCTCCATGTCGATCTCGAGCACCACGACCTCGACCTTGTCGGCGGGGTTCACCATCTCGGACGGATGGTTGATGCGCTTGGTCCAGGACATCTCGGAGATGTGCACCAGGCCCTCGACGCCGTCCTCGAGCTTCACGAAGGCGCCGTACGACATGATGTTCACCACCTCGCCGACGTGCTTCGAGTTGACGGGGTAGCGCTTGTCGATGCCCTCCCAGGGCGAGGCGCTCTTCTGCTTGAGGCCGAGCGCGATGCGCTCGCGCTCGAAATCCACGCGCAGCACCTTGACCTCGATCTCCTGACCCAGCGCGACCATCTCCGAGGGGTGCCGCACGCGGCCCCAGGACATGTCGGTGATGTGCAGCAGGCCGTCGATGCCGCCCAGGTCCACGAACACGCCGAAGTCGGCGATGTTCTTGACCACCCCGTTGCGGATCTGGCCCTCCTGGATGTCCTTGAGCAGCTCCTCCTTGAGGCGCTGGCGCTCCTCCTCGAGCAGCTTGCGCCGCGAGATCACGACGTTCATCCGCTCGGGGTCGATCTTGATGATGCGCGCGCGGATCGGCTCGCCGATGAAGTCGGAGATGTCGTGCGTGCGGCGCAGGTTGACCTGCGACGCGGGCAGGAACACGTTCACGCCCTGCACGTCCACGAGCAGGCCGCCCTTGATCTTGCGCTGCACGATGCCGTGGATCTCGTCGCCCTCGTTGTAGGTGGCGGCGAGCTTCTCCCAGGCGCGCAAGCGGTCGGCCCGGCGCTTCGAGAGGATCGCGGTGTCGTCCTCGTCCAGCCCGTCGTAGAAGACGTCGTGGACCTCGCCCGGGACCGGCAGCGAGTCGCCGAACTCGGCCAGCGGGATCGTGCCCTCGGCCTTGCCGCCGATGTCGAGCACGACCAGGCCCGTGCGCTGATCGACGGAGTCGACCTTGGCCTTGACGATGGAGCCGGGGCGGATGTCGGCGATGGAGGCGGTCAGGGCGCTGGTCAGGGACTCGATGTCGACGCCGCCGAGGGCGGCCTCGACGCGGCGGTCGAGCTCCTCGGGGTCGAGCTCGTAGCGCTTGACGCGTTGCGTGGACTGGGGCATGGAACGGGACGGGCGAAGAGGGGTCGACAACTCCGTAGCACAAGGTCCCGCGGCGACGCACCGCGGGCGGTCCGCGGCCCCCCGGGGGGGCGCGCGGCGAGCGGAGCATGTTAGCGATCGGCAGGCCCGGGGGAACCCCGTTCCCCGATCAGCGCCGCCACGGCCTCCCGCGCGCGCTCCAGCGCGTCCGCTTCTCCGGGGTCGATCGCAGCGCCGAAGCGCACCCCGACGGGCACGAAGAGGCGCGGCCAGCGCGCCCCGCGCCCCAGGGCGCGGCCCGTGCCGCGGATCCCGGCCGGGACGATCGGCGCGCCCGCCATGCGCGCCGCGAGCAGCGCTCCCGGGCGGAACGGTCCCAGGCTGCCGTCCGCGCCGCGCGTGCCCTCGGGGTAGACCGCCACCAGGTCGCCCGCGGCGAGGTGCGCCGCCATCGTCCGCAGCGCGGCGCGGTCGGCGGCCCCACGCCGGATCAGGATCGCGCCCGAGCCCTCCATCACGAAGGCCAGGAAGCGCGAGCGCGCCAGGCTGTCGCGCGCGACGAAGCACACGTGCCTGCGCGTCGCGGCGGCGATGGCGGGGATGTCGAGGAACGAGCGGTGGTTGGCCACGATCAGGGCGCCGCCCGCCGCCGGCAGGTGCTGCGCGCCCTCGACGCGCAGCCGGTGGAACGCGTGCAGGTAGGACCAGACGAGCGAGCGTCCGAGCCAGTAGACCCAGTTGTGCCCGCGCAGCGCGGCGGGGTCGCGGCCGACCTCGGCGCTCAAGCTCCGGGCCCCTGCGCCCCGCGCACGTGCGCCAGGATGCGCTCGACGACCTCCTCCACGCCCAGGTCGTCGGCGTCGATCACGACCGCGTCCGGGGCGCGCGCGAGCGGCGAGTGCGCGCGCGTCGTGTCGAGGCGGTCGCGGCGCTCGATGTCGGCCTGGATCTCGTCGACGGCGGCCGGCTCGTCGCCGTGCCCCTCCTGGCGCGCCCGGCGCCGCGCCCGCTCGCGCGGGCTCGCGACCAGGAAGAACTTGTGGGGCGCCTCGGGGAAGACGACCGTCGTCGTGTCGCGCCCCTCCGCCACCGCGCCCCCGAGCGCGCGCGCGAGCTCGCGCTGGCGCGCGACCACGGCCTGACGCACCCCGGGGTGCGCGGAGACGGCCGAGACGTTGAGCGTGACCGTGCGCGAGCGCACGTGCGGCTCGCCCGGCACACCGTCCATCCGGATGCGCCCCTGCGCGTCGAAGTCGAGCACGAGCGCGCGCGCGATCCGCGCGCAGGCCTCGCCGTCGGAGGGATGCACGCCGCGCTCGAGCACGGCCAGCGTCACGGCGCGGTACATCGCGCCCGTGTCGAGGAAGGCGAGGCCGAGCGCGCGCGCCACGCGCGCGGCGACCGTGCTCTTGCCCGCGCCGGCGGGCCCGTCGATGGCGACGATCACCCTGCCTCCTGCGCCGCGGCGGCGCGCGGGGCCCATTCGCCGCGCGCGCCGAGCTCGAGCGTGTCGCGCCCGCCGCCGAAGGCGTCCACCACCAGCCAGCGCGGCCCGCCCTCGAGCCGCTCGTCGCGGAAGCGGTGCGCGTG
>CADEGS010000044.1 GCA_902826945.1 uncultured bacterium
CACGTACTCGCAGTCCACCGCCAGCCAGCTGAAGAGCTCCGCCTGCAGGCCGAGCGTGCGCTCGTCGTCGCCCGAGGCGCGCCCGAGCGCGATCAGGTTCTCGAGCGAGGTGGCGTTCGGGTCGTCCACCGCCTCGGGCGCGGGCTCCGACAGCCCGCCGCCGCGGAAGCTCAGCGAGCGCAGGAGCTGCCGGACGGCGAAGCCGAAGTCGCTCTGCACGACGGCCACGCGGCGCACGCGGCCGTCCTCCTCGTGCAGGGCGCGCAGGTTCGCGACCTTCGCGTCCACGACGGCGCAGCCGGCGCTCCCGGCGCACGCGAGCAGCCCGAGGCCGAGCGACACGACCCCTCCGAGGCGGCGGCGGACCATCGCGGGGAGTGTAGCGACGCGAGCGCCCTTCTCCACCCCGCCGGGCCTCCTTCCCCGCGGCCGAATCGCGCTTCCCGCGGGACGCGCGGCGCGGCCTTCCGGATCGTCACCGACCATGGCGCCCGCGCTCGTCCCGCCCCTCTTCCCCGGCCGGCCCGGGCTCGGAGAGCAGCGCCGAGAGCCGCACCAGGGCGCGGTGCAGGAGGTTGCGCACGGAGGCCTCGCTGCGCTCCATCGCGCGCGCGACCTCGCCGCGCGGGAGGCCGACGATGCGCGACAGCAGCACCGCCTCGCGGTAGTCCTCGGGCAGCGCGGCGAAGGCGCGCTCGATCCGCTCCAGCTCCTCCTGCGCCACGGCGCCGCGGCTGGGCGAGGCGAAGCGGTGGTAGACGGCCAGGAGCGAGGCGTCGGCCTCGCCCGCCTGCACGCCGCGCTCCTCGCGCCGCACGTCGCGCTTCTGCGCGGTGTGGTACTCGTGCTTGTCGAGGATCTTGCGCAGCGCCGTCGTGTAGAGCCACTGGCGGAAGCCCGCCTCGCCGCCGTGACGGAACTCGTGCACGCGCTCGAGCACCTCGCGGCAAGTGGACTGGACGATGTCCGACTCCGGCTCGCGCGCGCGCACCAGCGCGCCGGCCTTCAGCCGCACGAAGGCGCGCAGGCCCGGCAGGTGGCGCTCGAGCAGCTCCAGGACGGCGGGCGGCGGCTCCGCGTCCGGAGGCGCGGCCGCGGGCGGACGCTCGTCCTCGCTCGAATGCTCCATCGCCGGCCTCGCCGCGCGGGGCAGCGTAGCATGGGGCCAGGCGGCGAGGACGCAGGGTGAGCCGGACGCGCGACGACGAGGAGCCCCTGGACGAGCTCGACCAGCTCGTGCTGGACGTGCTCGAGCGCATGGACGCGGACGACGCGGGCGCGCTCGAGCGCGCCTGCGCCGAGCATCCCGCCTGCGCCGACGGCCTGCGCCAGCGCATCGACGCGCTGCGCGCCGCCGGCGTGCTCGAGGAGCCGCGCGCCGCGTTCCCCGCGCGCCTGGGCGAGTTCCGCCTGCTCGAGCACCTGGGCGGCGGCGGCATGGGCGTGGTCTACCTCGCGCGCCAGGAGTCGCTCGGGCGCGACGTCGCGCTCAAGCTGATCCGCCCCGACCTGCTCTTCTTCCCGGACGCGCGCCGGCGCTTCCGGCGCGAGGTCGAGACCGTCGCGCGCCTCTCGCACCCCTCGATCGTCCCGGTCTACACCGTGGGCGAGGAGCAGGGCGTGCCGTACTTCGCGATGGAGCGCGTGCGCGGCGCGACGCTGGCCGAGGTGCTGGCCGAGCTCGCGGGGACGGACCCCGCGCGGTTGCGCGCGCGCGACCTGGGCCTGGCGCTCGAGCGCGCGCTCGCGCGCCGCGGCCTGCCCGGCCCGGCGGACCTGCCGCTCTTCCACGGCACCTGGGTCGAGGCGTGCCTGCGCGTCGTCGAGAGCGTCGCGCTGGCGCTCGAGCACGCGCACGGCGAGGGCGTGCTGCACCGCGACCTGAAGCCTTCGAACGCGCTGCTCGCCGCCGACGGGCGCGCGCTCTTGTTCGACTTCGGCCTGTCGGCGAGCGAGGGTGCGGCCGAGCTGACGAGGAGCGGCGCGCAGGTCGGCTCGCTGCCCTACATGGCGCCCGAGCAGGTGCGCGGCGAGAGGGTCGACCGGCGCACCGACGTGTACGGCCTGGGCGCGACGCTCTACGAGCTGCTCGCGCTGCGCCCGCCGTTCGCACCCGGGGGCGCCGAGGCGCTGCGCGCCGCGATCCTGTCCGGCGGCGCGCCGCCGCCGAGCGCGCACAACGCCGTCGTCCCGCACGACCTCGACCTGGTCTGCGCGCGCGCGCTCGACCCCGATCCCGAGCGCCGCTACCCCAGCGCCGCGGAGCTGGCGCGCGACCTGCGCAACGTGCGCGAGCTGCGGCCGGTCCGCGCGCGCCCGGCCGGGCCGCTCCTGCGCCTGCGCCGCTGGACGCAGCGCCATCCCGCGCGCGCGCTCTCGCTGGCGCTCTTCGCCGCGCTGGCCCTCGGCACGCCCACGGCGCTGGCCGTGCAGCGCGGTCGCTCGCGGGCGCGCGTGCAGGCCGCGCTGGAGGTCG
This sequence comes from uncultured bacterium, assembly GCA_902826945.1. The sequence continues at coordinate 2,477 of CADEGS010000044.1, forward strand.
CGCGCGAGGAGAGCGCCCGCGCGGAGGCCAACCTCGACCGCGCGCTGGAGGCCGTGGCCGGGCTCCTGACGGAGGTCGGGGGCAGCATCCTGATCGACGTGCCCGGGATGACCGAGGCGCGCGCGCGGCTGTTCGAGCGCTCCCGCACGCTCCTCGCGGATCTCGCTCCCCAGCGCCCCGGCGACCCGTCGCTGTCCGCACAGCGCGCGCGCATCCTGACCGAGGGCGCGCTCGTGATCGACGACCTGGGCGACGGTGCCCAGGCCGAGGCCGCGCTGCGCGAGGCGGAGGAGCTCCTGCGCGCGGCTGCTGCCGCCGCCCCGCAGCGCCGCGATCTGCGCCACGCCCTCGCGCGCACGCTCGCGAGCCGCGGCAGCCAGGCCATCGATCGCTTCCGCTTCGAGGAGGGCGAGGCGCCTCTGCTGCAGGCGCTGGGCCTCTGGGAAGCGCTCCTCGCGGAAGACCCGGGCGACCGCGAGGCCCTGGCCGCGCTGCGTCAGGCGCAGGCCAACGTCGCGAGCCTGCGTCTCGGGCAGGAGCGCTGGGCCGATGGGCTGCGCCACGCGGAGATGGCGCGCGAGCTCGCCGAGCGGCTGGTCGCCCTGGAGGACACGCCCGACGCGCGCTTCGCCCTGGCGGACTCGTGGATCCTGATCGGACGCACGCACGGAGAGTTCGGGCGCGCGGAGAGCGCGCTGCGCCAGGGGCTGGCGCTCCTCGACGGGCTGCTGGCCGGCGGGGAGCGCGAGCGCTGGCTCGAGCAGCGAGCCGGCGCGGCCGTCGAGCTCGCGGCACGCCTCGAGGGCCAGGGCCGCTACGAGGAAGCGGCGCGCGTGGCGCGCGAGGCGCTCGCGCCCGCCGAGCGTCTGGCCAGCGCCTATCCCGCGGTCCTCGACCACCTGCGCCACCTGGCGAGCCTGCAGGAACGGCTCGGCATCTCGCTCGCCTGGAGCGGCGATGCCGCCGGGGCGCTGGAGTGGGTGCGCCGGGCCGTGCGCACCTTCGAGCCCGTGGCGCGCGCGGCCAGCCCCTCGGTCTGGCTGCGCCTCGATCGCGCGGTGACGCTCCACAATCTCGCGACCACGGCCCTCGAGGCGGGCCTGCTCGACGAGGCCGGCCCCGCCAGCGCGGAGGCCGCCCTGGAGCTCGAGGCGCTCCACGCGGAGCTGCCGGACAACCCGCAGGTCGCGGCCCGCTCGGTGGTCGCCCGGCTGGTGCACGCGCAGATCGGAGCCGAGCAGGGGGCGCTTCCCGACTGCGACGCGCTGGAGGCGCTCGTGCGCGAACGCGCGCCGGAGGACGCGCAGGTGCGCTTCGTCCTGGCCCTGACGCTGGCGGTCTCCGCGCGGGCCGCCGGGGCCGGCCTGGACGGCTCCCCGGGACCGCCCCGGGCCGAGCGGTTCGTCGAGCGGTCCTTCGAGACGCTTCTCGAAGCCTTCCGGCTCGGCTACCGCAGCCCGAACTCGCTGCAGGACATCCGCGAGCTGGCGGTCCTGCGCGCGCGGCCAGAGTACGAGCTCGTTCTCGCCGAGGCGGCTCGCTGAGCGAGGAGCCCCGCGAGGGCGAGCAAGACGCGCGGGCGGTTTCGGGATCGTCGAGGGCAGCAGCCGTCCCGGATGCCCGCGAGACCTCTCAGGGGTTTTCCGGATCGCCTCCTGCAGACGACTCGACCCCCGACCCCGACGCCCATGAAGACCTCCTCGACCGCCCGCGCCTGCGCCCTCCTGTGGCTCCTGAGCTCCGGCCTGACCGCCCAGCTCCTGGCCACCCCTCCCCTTGCGCCCGAGCCGCTGGAGAGCCCCGGGGCGTCCTTCGGCTCGGATCTTGCCGACGCCGGCGACGTCGACGGCGACGGCCTGCGCGACCTGGCGGTGGCCTGCGCCGGCGACTTCACCGTGCGCGTGTTCTCCGGCCGCGATCGCACGCCGCTCCTCACGCTCGGCCTGCCCCTGCAGCCCGGCGCGAGCTACGTCGCGCGCGCCGCCGGCGACGTCGACGACGACGGGCACGCGGACCTGATCGTGGGCTCCCCGAGCCATTCCGGCGACGCGGGCCGCGTGATCGTGCTGTCCGGGCGCACCGGCGCGGCGCTGCACCTGATCGAGGGCTCGAGCGGTTCCAGGCTCGGGGCCGGCGTGGCGGGCGTCGGCGACGTGAACGGCGACGGCCACGACGACTTCGCGGCCGGCGCGCCGCGCACGACGCTCTTCGGCTCCCCCGTGGGCGCCGCCCGCGTGTACTCGGGCGCGAGCGGGGCCGTGCTCTACACACGCTTCGGCACCGTGTCCGACTCCAACCTGGGCGCGGCCGTCGCGGGGGCCGGCGACGTCGACGGCGACGGCTTCGGCGACCTCCTGATCGGCGCGCCCGGGACGGACCAGGTCGCCGGCAGCGTCCTCGTGGTCTCGCCGCACCTCGGCACGCTCGTGCGTTCGCACACGCTCCTCCTGGTGCCCGTGCTGCCCCCGATCCCGGACTCGCTGCTCGGCATCGCGCTCGCCGGCCTGGGCGACCTGAACGGCGACGGGCGCGCCGACTATGCCGCCGGCGCGCCTGGCGCCGACGTGCCTCAGACGTTTCCCTTCCCTCCGGTCCCCGACGCCGGCACGGTCCAGTGCTGGTCCGGTCTCGACGGGAGCCAGCTCTTCTCGCTGCGCCCGCCGTTCCCCGTCCCGAACGGACACTGGGGCCTGGACGTCGCCCCGGCGGGCGACCTGGACGGCGACGGGGTGAGCGACGTCCTCGTCGGGGGGATGACCGCCGCGGCGGCCTACTCCGGAGCCACAGGGGACCTCTTGCTCGGCGGAGGTTTCGGGCTCGGCTTTGCCGGCCGACCTTCCTGCGCTCGCATGGCGGACCAGGACGGCGATGGCCTGGACGACTGCGCCATCGGGGCGCCCTACGAGACCGGTTCGGGCGCCCTGAGCGGCAGCGTGCAGATCTTCCGCGCCCAGCCCCAGACCCTGATCGGCCTGCTCACGCCGGACTCGAACGAGCGCTTCGGGCACGCTCTCGCGATCGTGCCCGACGTCGACGGCGACGGGCTGGACGACCTGCTCGTCGGCGCCCCGTTCCGCGACGCGAGCGGCGCGGACGCGGGCGTTGCGCGCCTGCACTCCGGCGCCAGCGGGTCGCTCCTGCTCGAGATCGCGGGTGGGCCGGGCGAGCAGCTCGGCGCCGCGCTGGCCGCCCTCGACGATCTGACCGGGGACGGCGTCGCGGACCTTCTCGTGGGCGTGCCATTCGACATGGGCATCGCGCGCACGGGCTCGGCGCGCGTCTTCTCCGGAGCGACCGGCGCGCCCGTTCGCACCCACTTCGGGCTGGTGGCCGGCGAGCGCTGCGGCACGGGCGTCGCTTCGCTGGGCGACGTGGACGGCGACGGCGTGACGGACTACGCGGTGGGCTCGCCCGGAGCCGCGAGCTCGCTCGGCGTCCTCGACGTCGGGCGCGTGCGCGCCTTCTCGGGCGCCGGCGGCGGGCTCCTCTGGACGAGCGTCCCGATCTCGCCCACGCGCGCGGACCACTACGGGGCGGCACTGGCGCGCGTCGGCGACGCAGACGGCGACGGTCGCTCGGAGCTCGTCGTGGGCGCGCCCCGCGGGGGCGGCGTGGACCTGCTGTCCGGCGCGACGGGCGCGCGCCTGTGGCACGTGGCCGCGCCCGGGGGCGCGGTCGGGCTGAGCGCCCGCTACGGCGCGGCCGTCGCGGGAGCGGGCGACGCGAACGGCGACGGCGTACCCGACGTCCTGATCGGTGCTCCGGGCTACGACGGAGGGAAGGGCTCGATGTTCCTGCTCTCGGGGGTCGACGGGACACCGCTTCGGACCTTCCTGACGCCCTTCGCCGAGGAGCTGGGCGCTTCGGTCGCCGGAGCGGGCGACGTCGACAACGACGGCGTGCCGGATCACGCGGCCGGCTCCCCCCGCGCGGTCACGACCTTGCCCGTGGGCGTTCCCGGAGCGCTGCGCGTCTACTCCGGCGCCACCGGCGCGCAGATCCGCACCTGGTTCGGCTCCGCCACGGGCGAGCGCTTCGGGGCGGCCCTGGCGGGCGGCGGCGACGCGGACGGCGACGGGCTCCCCGATCTGGTCGCCGGCGCGCCCTTCGCGAGCGCTGGCCCCGGGCACGAGCGAGGCGGGCGCGTGGCCGTCCCCTCGCCGCGCATCCAGGGCAGCGTTCACTACGGTGCGGGCACGCCGGGCTGCGCCGGATCGCACGTGCTCTCGCTAGGACGGAAAGCGCTGGTCGGCGGGGTGCTCGAGCTGCGCGCGAGCGGGCTCGCCGCCCAGGGCCTGCCCGTGCTGCTCGTCACCGACGGCGGCTTCGATCCGGGCCTCGCGATCCTGGGCGGCGTGCTGCTGCACGCCGACATCACGCACCTGCTGGATGCCTTCCTGCTCCCGCCGGCGAGCGCTCACCTGGCCGCGGAGCTCCCGATCCCCTCCGAGGCCGCCTGGCACGGCGTCTCCTTCGACGCGCAGCTCTTCGTGCTGTGGCCGGGCGGCTGCGCGCCGCTCCCGACCCCCTACAGCTCGTCGAACGGCGTGGCGGTCAGCTTGCCGTGAGGGAATGGAGCCGGCGCGTCGCGCGCGCCCCAACGGGCGGCGCGAGCGCGCCTCGCTCTTCGCTCCGTCGCGCCTTCAGGGCTGGCTGACGGCGTCCATCTCCGCCGTCATCGCCTGGTACGCCGCAAAGGCGCCGGGCGTCCACGCCATGTTCGCGAGGTAGTCGAACGTCTCCTCGCGGTTCTCGACGATGCGGTAGAACTCGTGCGTGTAGCTCGGCGGGTCGCAGGTCACGGGGCTCTTCACGACCTGCTTGCGGATGTACTTGTAGCGGCCGTCCGAGATGCAGCGGTTGTGGACGCCGAAGCACAGGTTCTGGTCCGGCGGCGGCGGCGGCACGCCGATCGGCGTGAAGTACTGCGAGAACGCGTACGCGCGCGCGCCCGGCTCGTTCGCCGGGTCGAGGATCACGGGCAGGAAGCTCACGCCGTCGATCGCGACGCCCGGCGCGGCGGCGGCCGGGCTCGCGCCCGTGATCGCGGCGATCGTGCGCCACAGGTCGACCGCGCCGACGATGGCGTCGCTCGTCCAGCCGCCCGGCGGAGGCGTCGGGACCAGCGGCCCGGACACGAGCAGCGGGACCCGGACGCCCCACTCGTAGACCGTGCCCTTGGCGTGCCCTGCGGTGTGCGGCGGAGTGTCGAGGATCGCCGGCGGCGTCCCGTTGTCGCCGATCACGAAGACCATCGTGTTCGCGAGCTTCGCCGGGGTGATGCCGCCGAGCAGGTTGTCGATCTCCTTGTCGATCGCCTCGAGCATCGCGCGGTAGTAGAGGCGCCGCAGCTCCACCGGGTCGTTGTTGCCCGCGATGGCGCCCTCGAAGCCGCCCCAGCACACGACCTCGTCCCAGGTCGCGGGCGAGACGAGCGCCTGCGGCGGCACCTGGAACGGCGCGTGCGGCGGGTTGAAGCACACGTAGGCGAAGAAGGCCTTGGTCTGGGCGTTGATCCAGGCCTTGGCGTCCGCGCTCGTCACGGTGCCGTTCCACGTCGTGCTGACCGACGGCATCGGCGACCCGCCGGCGTCGTGCTGGATCTTGCTCCAGTTGAAGTACTCCTCGCCCAGACCGTTCACGTTGGAGATGGAGCCGTAGAAGCGGTGGAAGCCGTTGTCCACGGCGTGGCTCTCGTTGCCGACGAGATAGGTCAGGTGCCACTTGCCGAAGGCGCCGCTCTTGTACGGCAGGCCGCTCATCTGGACCGGTCCCTGGAGGCCGTCGCGCAGGAGCTCCGGGATCAGCACCTCGCCGTCGGCGAGCTTGGCGGTGCCCGCGTTCGTGATCGTCCCGATGCCCGTGCGGAACGCGTAGCGCCCGGTCAGGATGCACGAGCGCGTCGGGCTGCAGACCGGGTTCGCGTACGCGTTCTGGAACAGGATCCCGCCCTGGCGCAGCGCGTCGAGCCGCGGCGTGTGGGCGTACGGCGGGACGTGCGTCGGCGGGACCACGGCGCACGGCTGGTGCGGCACGGTCGGCGGCGTCTCGCCGTAGAAGCCGAGCTTGTCCGTCCCGACGTCGTCCAGGACGATGACGAGGACGTTCTTGGCCCGCGGGAGCTGGTCGGGGAGGCTGATCTGGGCGGTCGTGCTCGCGGTCAGCACGACGAGTCCCCAGGCGATTGCCAGCGTTCGGTGCATCGTCGAAGTCCTCCTTGCGAAGGGAGCCTGTCGCCGGGGAGACGTCCCCGGGCGATGCCTGCCGCGCGAGCCTCGAGAGCGAGCGCTGCTGGCGAGCACGCTCGCCAGGCTCACCGAGGCCGAGCGGCTGCGTCAAGGAGGGCGCGACCCCCCGCGAGGGGCGATCCCATCGGCAGGAATGCCGGGCCAGCGGACGCGGGGATCGGCGCCGCTCGGCGGGAATCGTGACGGGCGGCGCGCGCGTCCGGCGCACGGAGGGGAGAGCCCTCCTGCGCGCGCCCGGAGCGTCCGTGCGCCGCGAAACCGGGGACGGGCTCCAGGACTAGACCCGGAGCCCAGGTCGTCCGCGCGCGACGAGCGGCGCGGAGGGTCGCTCGCCCGCCGGTCTACGACGCGAGCGCCGCCGGCGGCATCCCGCGCAGCATCCCGAGCGCCTTCGTCTGGCGGATCGAGAGCCAGCCGACGTAGATCCCGACGCCGAGCAGCGGCAGCCCGAGGATCAGGAACGAGAGCGGGATCCCGAGCAGGATCGCGAGACCGGCGAACACGTACCCAGGCCAGGTCGCGTACGAGTGCACGGTGCCGGTGGACTCGTTGCGCAGCACGTAGCCCTTGAACCCGTCGGCACGCCGCGCGCCGATGATCGTGACGACGTCGCCGTCGTCGAGGTTCGTCGCTCCCGGCAGCTTGATCCGCACCGGCAGCCCGTCCACGCGCAGCGTGCACACGTGCGTCGTGCTCACGCTCCCGCTGACGCGTCCGTGCGAGCCGCTGATCGATCCGTGGGTCTCGGTCGCATGGCGCACGCTGCTCGCCACGCCGGTCAAGGTGTCCATGGGGTCTCCTGGCGCCCTCGGGCGCCCGCGGGGGGTCGGTTCGCGGCCGCCGGCCGGGGACCTCCAGGTTCCCCGGGGCCGGACCGTCGCGGGAGCGGCGCGGGGCTCGCTCCAGCCCCGGATGCGCGAAGCGCTGGAGGAGTCCGCAGACCCTCCGCTCCCCTGCTCGACTACCGGCCCGCCCACCGCCGCCGCCACGCCACCAGCGCTCCCCCGGCGAGCGTCCCCGGCAGCATCGTCAGCAGCACGGCCACGGGGTGCGTCACGGACTGCTCGAGCGGCGACAGGCCGGCGTACACCGCCCAGAGTGCGAGGCACAGGGCCGCCAGGGCCAGCACGTGCCCCATCGGCGCGCTCGGCGCGAGCCGCGCCGTCACCGCGCCCCCGGCCACGGCCCAGAGGGCTCCGAGGGCGACGAGCACCGTCCCCCACGGCGGATCGATGCGCGCCTCCTCTTGATGGAGCGCATCGGGCACGAGCACCCCGAGCAGCGCGAGCGACCCCGTCACCAGCAGGGCCATGGCGGCGTAGCCGGCGGCGACGGCGAGGAGCGAGCGGAGCATCGCGGGGCGCGGGAGCGTCTCCCGCACCGCGCAGAGGCTATCGCCGCCGGACCCCGAGGAGGAGCGTGCCTCCCAGGCTGGCGAAGGCGCCCGAACGACACCGCGGGCGACCGCAACCGCTCGCTCGCGATCCCGTGCACCGACGCGGCCAGCTTGTCGCAAGGGAAGGGCCGGAGATGGTGGAGGCGGCGGGAATCGAACCCGCGTCCCGGAACCGCTCGGCTCCCGGCGTCTACGCGCGTAGTCCGCGGATTTCTTGTCTCGCCCCGGGGCGCGCCCACGGACGGGCTCGCTCGGGGCCAGCGTCCCCTGCTCCTCGCCGGCCGCGCGGGACGCGGACTTGGCCGGCCAGCCCGCTGTTGGCGTCTTCCCGCGGCCGCGGGCACTCCGCGGGGAGACGGCTACCGACCTAGGTCAGGCAGCGATGGCGTAGTTGTTGGCAACTAAACCGTTTCTCGAGCGGATTTTGCGGGGAACCCGAGAACCCCCGGCGCGCAGCCCGGAGCGACGCGAAACCGGTCGAAACCAGTGCGCCCCCGTTGTGCAGGGGGAAGCATAGCCCAGGGAGCGACGCCGTTCCCGGTCCTTCTGCGCGAGCTGGGGCACGGCGTCGCGTCGCCGGGAGGGACGCACCGCGGCAGCCCCGCGTGCGGTCCCCCTACTCCACCCGTTCCGGCGTGACCTCCTCGCCGAAGGAGCGCCCGAGCGCCACGGCGTAGGCCTCCATCGTCGCGTGGTGGCCGAACGCGAAGCGGGCCAGGGCGCGGAAGATCACGTTCCGCACGAAGCCGTCCTCGGTGATCGTGAGCAGCGTGCCGACCGGGCCGCCCTCGCTCGCCGCCGGGTCCTCCGCGTCCGCTCCCCCGCCCGACCAGGGCAGGAGCGCGAAGGTCCACGTCCCGCCGTACGGCAGCGAGTCGTCGGCGATGCAGAGCACCTGACGCAGCGGCGGCTCGCGCGCCTCGACCGCGTAGGCGATCTCTCCGTGCTTCGAGTCCTCGACCCAGGCCTCGCGCCCGCCGATCGGCGCGACGCGCCGCACCGCCGTCACGTCCGGGCGCCAGCGCGGGTACGCGTCGGCGTCGGCCAGCCGCGCGAAGACCGCCTCGGGAGCCGCGCGCAGCCGCACCCGCACGCTGGCGCGGTGCTCGCGCGGCACGAGCGCTCCGACGAGCGCCAGCAGCCCGACGAGGAGCGCCAGCGCCCCCAGCACGATGCCGATCCACTTCATCGCTTCGCCTCCCCGCGCCGCCCTCCGGACTTCCGGTGCGGCGCGGACCCGCCCCGGCCCCGCGCCGGCCCCTCCGCTCGACCCGGTCCCGCGCGCGTCGCTCCGGCGAGCAGCGCGAGGCCGTGCACCGCCGCCCTGCGCTCGCGCGCGTCGAGCCGCGCGACGACGTCGCGCAGCCGCGCGGGGTCGAGCACGGACGTCGCCTGCAGCGCTCGCGCGCCCTCCGGCGTCAGCCACAGCGCGCGCACGCGCCGGTCGTTCCCCGCCGGTGCGCGGACGACGTAGCCCAGCCGCTCGAGGCGCTTGGCCGCCTCCGAGAGCGTCGGCAGGCCGATCCCGAAGTGGCGCGCGAGGTCGCTCGGGCGCGTGCCCTCGTGCGGCGCGAGGTGCGCGAGCAGCGCCTGGTCGCGCTCGGAGAGCCGCCAGGGGTCCTTGCGCGAGCGCGTGTGGCGCGCGTGGCAGGCGTGGAAGATCTGCGGGTAGTAGCGCTGGATCGCGAGCAGGTCGTCGTCCATGCGCGCGGTTGTAGGGCGGCGCGCGCGGCTTCGTCAAAACGAAGCATCGCCGGGGGGGCGGCTCGCCCCCCTTCCGACCGGGCGCGCGTCGCTCCGCGCGGGGAAGGTCGCCCGATCGAGCGCCGCCGCTCAGCGCCGCCGCAGCGCGCGGCCGATCTCGCGCTCGGCGTCCTTGCGCTTCTTGTCCTCGCGCTTGTCGTGCAGCTTCTTGCCGCGCACGAGCGCCATGCGCGCCTTGACCAGGTGGCCGCGGAAGTAGAGGTCGAGCGGCACGATCGTGACGCCCTTCTCGCGCACCGCGCGGCTCCACTTCGCGAGCTCGCGCCGCGAGAGCAGCAGCTTGCGCGGGCGGTCCGGGGCGTGGTTGTGGATGTTGCCGTGCGAGTACTCGGGGATCGTCGCGCCGAAGAGCCACAGCTCGCCCGCGTCGAAGCGGCCAAAGGCCTCGCCGATCGAGCAGCGGCCCTGGCGCAGGCTCTTGACCTCGGTGCCGCGCAGCACGAGCCCGCACTCGTGGTCCTCGAGCACCTCGTAGTCGTGGCGCGCCCGGCGGTTCGTCGCCAGGCTGCGGACCGTGCCCGTCTCGCGGCTCATGCCAGAGCTTAGCCGCGCCCGCGCCCGCGCCGGACGCCCCGGCGAGCCCCGCACGCTCGGAGGGCACGGGCGCGCCGAGGGGCCGAGCGCCGCGCGGACGCCCGCTCCCCGGACCGCTGCGCGGCAGGAGCCGCGAGACCCGCCCCGGGGGTTTGACCGGCGCCGGGTCGCTGCGTATCTTGCGCCGCTCGCTCCCGAGTGCCTGGGTGGCGGAATTGGCAGACGCGCAAGGTTCAGGTCCTTGTTCCCGTTACAGGGAGTGGGGGTTCGATTCCCCCCTCAGGCACCATCTCTCCCCGCGCGCGGCGCCCCGCGCGGCGACCGACGCTCAGAACGAGTTGTCGCGCGGGTAGAAGGCGATCGCGAGCGCCACGACGGCGACCACGACGACCACCAGCGCGAGCAGGATCCAGCCCCAGACGGGCACGCGCTCTAGTCGCCCCCGGGCGCGCGGTACACGAGCACCGCGCGGCCGCCGAGCTCGCCGGGCAGGTCGTGCTCCCAGACCGTGTCGAGGCGGAAGCCGAGGCGCTCGGCCTCGCGCTCGCCCGCGCGCACCTCGCGCGACCAGGACGGGCCCTTGAGCATGACCAGGTCGCGCAGCGAGTGGCGCACCTTGCGCAGGAGGCGCACGTTCTCGCGCACCGAGCTGATCGCGCGCACGATCACGACGTCGTACTTGTTGCGCGCCAGGTGCTCCTCGCCGCGGCCCCACAGCGCGGTGGCGTTCTTCAGGCCGAGCGCCTCGATCGAGTCGGCGATGAAGTCGGCCTTCTTGCGCGTCGAGTCCACCAGCACGACGCGCGCGTTGGGCTCGGCCAGGGCCAGCGGGATGCCCGGGTAGCCCGCGCCGCTGCCGAGGTCGAGCACGCTGCGCCCGAGCAGCGGCAGGTAGCGCGTCGCGCGCCACGAGTCGAGGTAGTGCTTGGCGGCCACCTCGCGCGGCTCCACGACCTTCGTCAGGTTCATGCGCCGGTTGGCGCTCTGGACCAGGTGCGCGTGCTCCGCGCAGCGGCTCAGGAACTCGTCGGGGGCCCCCTCGTTCTCGAAGGCCCACCGCAGGGCCGACAGGAAGTCGGCCTGCGGGGGGACCTCGAGGTCGGGATAGCGCAGCTCGTCGTCGTCCGGGACGTCCGTTCCTTCGGGGTCGACCGGGGTGGCGGGCATGCGGGAGCGGTGGGCGGAGTGGCAGGGCAGCAGGGATTCGAACCCTGAACCTGCTGATTTGGAATCAGCCGCTCTAACCATTCGAGCTACTGCCCTAGGCTCGAGCGTGGAGAGCCTACTGCCCTGGAGCGCGAGCGGCAAGGAAGGGCCGCGGGGCCGCCGGGGCCCGCCGCCGGCGGTCGCGAGCCGCGCCGCGGCTCGTCCCGAAGTCCCGCGCGACACGATGCGAGGTCGAAGGTACCCTGCTCCGTCCTCCGCCGCCCGGGAGCCTCCCGCAAGCGCCGTTCGCCGATGCTCGAGCCCGACAACGACGGTCCCCCGCGCGCCTGGCACGATCCCTCCGAGGCGCCGCCGGCCCTGCCCGCGATCGTCCCGGCCGACGGCATCGACCCGGCCGACGTCGACCAGGACGCGCTGCGCGTGCTCTCGCGCCTGCAGCGCAGCGGGCACGAGGCCTACCTCGTCGGCGGCTGCGTGCGCGACCTCCTGCTCGGGCGCAAGCCGAAGGACTTCGACGTCGCGACGAGCGCGCACCCGCGCGACATCAAGCGCCTGTTCCGCAACGGCCGCATCATCGGCCGGCGCTTCCGGCTGGTGCACGTGGTCTACGGCAGCCACGTCGTCGAGACCTCGACCTTCCGCAGCGACCCCGGCGCGACCGGCGGCGACGACGGCGACCTCCTGATCACCGAGGACAACGTCTACGGGACCGCCGAGGAGGACGCGCGGCGGCGCGACTTCACGATCAACGCGCTCTTCCTCGACCCCACGAGCTGGCGCATCCACGACTGGACGGGCGGCCTGGCCGACATCGAGGCGCGCGTGCTGCGCACGATCGGCGACCCCTGCGTGCGCCTGGCCGAGGACCCGGTGCGGATCCTGCGCGCGATCAAGTTCGCCACGCGCCTGGGCTTCCGCATCGCGGAGGACACCTGGGAGGCGATGGCCGAGCTGGCCGAGGACCTGGTGCGCTGCGCGCCGCCGCGCGTGATGGAGGAGGTCCTGCGGCTGATGCGCTCGGGCACCGCGCTGGGCGCGTTCCGCATGCTGCGCGCCTGCGGCGCGCTGTCGGTGCTCTTCCCCGAAGTCGACCGCTTCCTCGGCACGCGCGACGACCCCGACCCCCAGGCGCACGACCGCGCCGACGCCTACTGGCGCCTGCTCGAGGCGCTGGACGCCGACGTGCACCACGGCCGCGACCCCGAGACGGCGCTCCTGCTCGCCGTGCTCTTCCTGCGCGTGGTCGAGCACGCGCTCGCGCCCGAGGGCGGCCTGGACCAGGCCGAGCCGGCGGCGATCCTCGAGGCGACGCGCCGCATCCTCTCCCCCAGCGCGACGCAGGCGCGCCTCTCGCGCCGCTCGCTCGAGCGCGCGCGGCGCATGATCGCGAACCAGCGCCGCTTCACGCAGGCCTCGACCAAGGGCCGCCGCACGGCGCCCTTCCTGGTCAGCGAGGAGTTCCAGCCCTCGCTCGATCTGTTCCGCCTGCGCTCGCAGGCCTGGGGCCAGGGCTGGGACGTCTACGAGGGCTGGGTCGAGCGCAAGAAGCGGCTGCTCGAGATGCCCGACGTGGAGCGCGACCAGCTCCTGCGCAAGAAGCGCCGCCGGCGGCGCCGCCGGAGCTCCGGCGCGCCGCACGACGACGGCGAGCCGTAGCGGCGGGCCATTTCTTCCGCCGCGCGCCGGGCCCTCGCGAGCGGGCCGGCGCGCTCCCGCGCCGCGGGGTAGGCTTCGGTGCGCCGGGAGCGGGCTCTCCTCCTGGTTGCGCCGGCGGCCTGCGGGCCGCGTCCGAGCGCACCGCGCGGGGAGGAGAGCCCCAGGCGCCCTTGCCGTCCGCGGAAGGCCGGCGATCATGGCGCCCCATGAGCGCCCGACCGATCCGCCGGACCCCGGGTTCCCCGCGGCGCGCCGCGGGCCTCCTCCTCGCCCTGGCGGCAGCGCCCGGAGCGCAGGCGCCCATCGACGCGCCCGAGCTCGACGAGGCGCGCGCGCGCGAGACCTGGGAGCGGCTCGCGCCGGCCGCGCGCCGCGAGGTGGTCGAGTGGCTGCGCCTCGAGCTCAGCCACCAGGACACCTTCCAGCTCCAGGTGCTGCGCTACGGCCTCGGCCTCTCCGAGCGCGACCCCGGCCTGTGGCCGGAGCGCGAGGACCCGCCCGCCTACGACGCGCGCGCGCACGCGCCGGCGCAGCCGATCCCGCGGCGCACGCTCGACCCCGCGTCGAGCCGCGTCGCGCGCGCGCGGCGCACGTTCCAGGGCGAGCGCTCCCCGCGCGCGCTCGCGCGGCTGTGGACCTACGACTGGGCCAGCGGCGAGCTGCGGCGCGAGCGCGGCCTCGACGCCACCGAGGTCCTGTTCGAGAACGCGCTGGCGGGCTACCCGCCCGATCTCGACCTCGCCTGCGCGCTGGTCGAGCGCGCGCTCGACGACGGCTCCGAGCGCGCCGTGCTGGCGGCCTTCGCGCACGCCTACTCCGACCGCTCGGGCGACGTCGTGCCCGGCGTCACGCTCTACGACGTGTGGCGCTCGGGCGAGACCTTCGAGACGCCCGACGTCGAGGCGCTCGGCATCGTGCACGACGTGCTCGGCGACTGGAAGCGCTGGGTCGCGCCGGTGCCGGGCGACGCGCAGGACGAGCTGTACGCGACGCTCGGCGAGCTGTTCCAGCGCGCGCGCCGCTTCCGCGGGCTGCGCAGCGCCCTGGCGGACCTGTACGCGATGAGCGCGCCGCCGAACGCCGACGGCTACGAGGCCTCGCGCCACCGCCTGCACGCGCTGTGGGAGCACGCGCTCTCCGAGCCCGAGCAGCTCGCGCCGCTGCTCCCCGGCGCCGAGGGCTGGCGCGCCTTCCTCGAGGGCTGGGACGAGCGCTGCGGCGCCGACGAGGAGCTCTCCGCGATCGCCTCCGCGCGCGAGGCGACGCTCGCCCTGGGCGAGGCCGAGGTGCGCCGCACGCTGGCCTGGGTGCTGCGCGAGCTCGGCGCGCGCGTGGGCGCCCCCGCCGAGGCGGGCGCCGGACGCCGCGCGGGCGGCTAGCCGCCCGAGAGCGCGCGCTCCCAGGCCTCGATCTCGGCCGCGCTGCGCGGCGAGCGCGGCGGCGCGTCGTCGTCGCGCTCGTCGAGGATGCCCTCGGGCAGGCACACCTGCTGGCGCCGGCCGCCCTTCGCCCGGTGCGCGCGCAGCGCGGCGGCGGGGAAGGGCTCGCCGGGGTCGAGCGTGGCCAGCACGGCGCTCATCTCGGCCAGCGTGCGCACGCGCACGAGCGCCGCGCGCGCCTGCGCCGAGCCGCGGAAGCCGATCGTGTACCAGGTGCACCACTTGCGCATCTGGCGCATGCCGTGCTCCTCGCCGAAGAACGCGATCAGGCGCCGCGCGTGGTCGGTCGCGACCTCGACCACGCGGCCCAGCGCGGGCGGCGGCGGCGGCTCGCGGCCGTCGAAGACCGCCGCCAATTCGGCGAAGAGCCACGGGCGCCCGAGGCACCCGCGGCCGACGATCACCGCCGCGCAGCCGGTGCGGCGCAGCATGCGCAGCGCGTCGGCCGCCTCCCACACGTCGCCGTTGCCGAGCACGGGGATCGCGAGCGCTGCCGCGAGCTCGCCGATCGCGTCCCAGTCGGCCGCGCCGGCGTAGAGCTGCGCCGCGGTGCGCGCGTGCAGCCCGATCGCGCGTGCGCCCTCCTCCTGCGCCACGCGGCCGGCGTCGCGGAAGGTCAGGAGGTCCTCGTCGATGCCCTTGCGCACCTTGATCGTGACCGGCACGTCGCCCGCGCCGCGCACGGCGGCGCGCACCAGGCGCGCCAGCAGCCTGGGCTTGAGCGGCACCGCGCTCCCCCCGCCCAGGCGCGTCACCTTGGGCACGGGGCAGCCGAAGTTCATGTCGATGTGCTCGACGCCCTCGGCCGCGAGCCCGCGCGCCATCTCGCCCACGTCGACCGGGTCCGAGCCGTAGATCTGCACCGAGCGCGGGTGCTCGCCGGGCTGCGAGCTCGCGAGCAGCCGCGTGACCGGGTTCCCGTGCAGCCAGCCGCGCGCGGTGATCATCTCGGAGACGTAGAGCCCGGCGCCGAACTCGCGGCACAGGCTGCGGAACGGGAAGTTCGTCACGCCCGCCATCGGCGCCAGCACGACCGGCGGCCAGATCGCGAGCGGGCCGAGCGCTAGCGGCGCGAACTCGCCCGGCCGGGCGGGCGCCTCGGCCTGCGGGGCGGAGCTCGTCGGCGCGGCGTCCACCGGGGCCTCAGCGCCGCGCGCCGGCCTCGACGGTCGCGCCCGGGGCGCGCGCCGGGGCTCCGACCGGGCGCAGCCCGCCGCCGCCGAAGGCGTCGGAGGCGACCAGCCGCGTCTCGACCAGGCCCTGCCCGACGCGCGTGCGGAAGAGCAGCGGCGCGCCGTGCTCGTCGAAGCGGAAGGCCATGGCGGTGTTGTGCGTGTGCACGACGTAGTCGCCGTCGGCCTCGAGCCGCACCTCCCAGCGCACGAGCTCGGGCGCGAGCAGCTCGTGGAAGGTCAGCACGCTCGCCGCGGGCTGCGCGCCGCCCTGCCCGAGCGCGACGAGCGCCGTGACGCTCGAGAGGTCCGCGCACGAGGGGTGCTCGCGGTAGCTCTGCGTGTCGAGCACGACCCCGTCCACGCTGCGCCGCAGGCGGAAGCGCTCGGCCGTCCACAGGCCCTCGAGCTCGACGCGCTTGCCGCCGACGGTGGCCTGCACGCGCAGCGCGTCCAGCCGGCCGTCGCGCAGCGTCTGCACGACGTCGAGCGTCTCGCCGCCCGGGTAGCGCACGCGCCCGGAGAGGACCAGCGCCCCGTCGGCCGCGCGCACCAGCGCGAAGCGCTCGCCGGCCACGCGCCGCCCGAGCGCGCGCGACTCGACCGTGCCGACGAGCAGCGGCGCGCCCGGCGCGGGCTCCGGCGGCTCGAAGTCGAGCGACACGTCGAGCGCCTCGCGCGCGGCCTTCTGGCGCGCCGCCAGCGCGGCCAGGCGGTCGTCGAGGTCCGCGCGCTCGAGCACGCGGCCGCGCACGACGACGAGCGCGGGGTGCGCCAGCGACTCGAGCCCCTGCCGCGGATCCTCCTCGCACGCCACGAGGTCGGCCAGGCGGCCGGGGGCGAGCACGCCGTGGTGCTCCTCGAGCCCGAGCGCGCGCGCGGACTCGCGCGTCGCCAGCTCCAGCGCGCGCCCCGGCGCGACCCCGGCCTCGACCCAGCGCGCGAGCTCGCGGTGCAGCGCCTGGCCGGGGAACAGCCAGGGGTGCGGCGCGCCCGAGCCGGGCACGAGCCGCACGCCGGCCGCGGCCAGGCGCGCCAGGAGCGCGCGCTGCTTCTGCGCCACGCGCTCGCCGCGGGCGCGCGCGCCCTCGTCCAGCACGGCCAGGCGCGCGCCCAGCTCCTCGCGCCACCAGCCCTCGTAGCTCGGCGCGAGCAGCGCCAGGAGCTCGGGCTCCGGCGTGCGCGACTGGTCCACGAGCCGCAGCGCCGTCGCGTCGAGCGTCGGCACGAGCGCGACCTGCGCGCGCGCCATGGCCGCGATCTGCGGCTCCAGCCGCTCGAGGTCCAGCGTCTCCCAGCTCCCGCCCTCGGGCACGAGGCGGTCGAGGTGGTGCAGCCCGTCCTGGCCCGCCGCGAGCGCCTCCTCGAGCGCGATCGCGCGCGGCACCGGCCCCTCGACGCGCAGCCCGCTCGCGTGCCCGATCTCGAGCACCTTGCGCCAGGCCTCCTCGCCCAGCCCGAGCTGCACGCCGAGGAAGTCCACCTTCTCGTCGAGCAGGATCGGGAGCAGCGTCAGGACCGCGTGCGCGTCGCGCAGCACGGCCGCGTCGGGCGAGCCCGGCGGGTCGCCGTCGAGCACCGCGCCGCAGGTGTAGAGCGTCGGCCCGGGCACCCGGTCGCGCGCCTCGCGCGTGCGCTCGATCAGCGAGCGCACCCGCGAGCCGCCCATGTCGCGCACGACCGTGACGCCGGCCGCGGTGTAGAGCGCGTCGTGCGCGGGGTCGAAGGCGACCAGGGCGTCGATCAGGCCCGGGACCACGTGCTTGCCGCGCACGTCGTAGCGCTCGGTGCCCGGCGCGAGCTCCGGCTCGCCCGGCACGATCGCCTCGATGGTCCCGTCGCGCACGAGCACGGTGCCGACGAAGGGCTCCTCGCCCGGGACCAGCGTGTGCACGGTGCCGCCGACCAGCGCGGCGAGCTCGGCGAGGAGCAGCATGCGGCGATGGTACGTCCCGCCCGCCGAAAAGCACGGAGGCCGGGCCGATCGGCAGGCGCGCGGCCCCCCGGCGCGGAACTCGCGCTCGCGGGCGGCTAGGATGCGCGCCGTGAGCCCGTCCGCGCCCGCCCTGCCCCTCGTGCGCCTGCGCAGCGACGAGCTCTACCCCGGCCCCTGGGTCTACGCGCGCCAGGTCGAGGACCCCGACCCCGAGCGCCCGCCGGCGTCGGGCGACCTGGTCGAGGTGTCCGACGCCTCGGGCCGCTTCGTCGGGCACGCGCTGTACAACGACCGCTCGGACGTGCGCCTGCGCTGGCTCTCGCGCGGGCGCCGCGGCGCGCTCGCGCGCCCGCGCGACTTCCTGCTCGCGCGCCTGCGCGCCGCCGACCGGCTGCGGCGCCGCACGCTCGCGCTCGAGCGCGTCACCGACGCCTACCGCGTCGCGCACGCCGAGGGCGACGACCTGCCGGGGCTCGTCGTCGACCGGCTCGGGCGCACGCTCGTGTGCGAGCACCACGCGCTCGGCTTCTGGCGCCTGCGCGCGGAGGTCGAGCAGGCGCTGGGCGAGCTCTATCCGGGGCTGGCGGTCGTGCACCGCGTGCCGCGCTCCGCGCGCCGCGCGGAAGGCATGGAAGAGCTGCTCGCGGAGGAGGCCGACCTCCCCGGCGCGCCCGAGGAGTGGATCCGCGAGCACGACCTCTCCTACCCCGTGCGCCCCGGCCTGGGCCACAAGACCGGCTGGTTCTGCGACCAGCGCGACAACCGCGTCGCGATCGGCGCGCTGGCGCGCGGGCGCTCGGTGCTCGACCTGTGCTGCAACGCGGGCGGCTTCGCGCTCGCGTGCGCGCGCGGCGGGGCGCGCGAGGTGCACGCGGTGGACCTGGACGAGGTGGCGCTCGAGCTCGCCCGGCGCGCGGCGGAGCGCAACGCGCTCCCGGTGCGCTTCGAGCACGCCGACGCCTTCGACGTCCTGCGCGCCCAGGGCGAGCGCAGCGGCCCGCGCCCCGAGCTGGTCGTGCTCGACCCGCCCAAGCTGATCCCCGGCCGCGCCCGCATGGACGAGGGCCTGCGCAAGTACCGCGACCTGAACGCCCTGGCGCTGGGCGCGGTGGCGCCCGACGGGCTGCTCGCCACGTTCTCGTGCTCGGGCGCGCTCGATCTCGCCGCCTTCCTGGGCCTGGTCTTCGGCGCGGCGCGCCGGGCGCGGCGCGAGGTGCGCCTGCTCCAGGTGCTCCAGGCCGCCCCCGACCACCCCCAGCGGCCCGACTGGCCGCGCTCGAGATACCTGAAAGGCTGCCTCCTGGCGGTGGACCGCGATGCCTGAGCTCTTGAGTGGCGAGGGTTCGCAACGCATCATGGTGGGCTCTTTGCAACCGATGAGCCTGGCACGACACGTCCGCGAGCGGGATTGGGAGGGCCTCGAGGAGGCCTGGAACAAGCTGATGCTGGAGGACGCGGCGCCGGAGCCAGCGCTCGACGCGCTGCGCGCCGCGGCCGAGGCGCGCGAGATCGCGCGCTGCCTGCCCTTCGTGCGCGACCACGCCGAGCTGCTCGCCGGCGGCACGCGCGCGGCGGCGGCGGCCGAGCTGCTCGGCACCGCGATGCTCTCGGGAGGATCGCCGGGCGAGCTCGCCCGCGCGCTATGGCAGGCGGCCGAGAAGGCCTACGGGACGAGCCCGACCTGGGAGACCTTCTGCACGATCTCCGGCCTCGCGGAGAGCGCTCCCGACATGCGCGTCGCCTGGCGCGCGTTCCGCAAGCTGCTCTCCTTCGACAAGGGCCGCGTCGTCTACCACGCCAAGGGCTGGGGCCTGGGCGCGATCGAGTCCATCGACCACGCGGCGGGCGAGATCCGCGTGCGCTTCCAGAGCGGTCGCTCGGACCGCTTCCCGTTCGCCTCCGCGATCGACATCTTCGAGGTGCTCGAGCCCGACGACCT
This sequence comes from uncultured bacterium, assembly GCA_902826945.1. The sequence continues at coordinate 21,728 of CADEGS010000044.1, forward strand.
GCGCGCGCTGGTCATGACCGACCCCGCCGCGCTGCAGCGGCGCCTGTCCAAGGAGCCGCTCGAGGTCCTGCGCTGGGTGCTGCGGCGCCAGAACGGCCGCGCGAACCACGGCGCGATCAAGCTCGCGCTCGGGACGCTCGGGCTCGAGGGCACGCGCTTCTCCGCCTGGTGGCGCAAGGCGCGCAAGGAGGCCGAGACCAGCCCCTGGTTCGAGATCAGCGGCCCCGCGACGCGCGCGCAGGTGCGCCTGCTGGACGAGGCCACCGACCCCGCCGAGGGGCTGCGGCGGGCGCTCCTGCGCTCGGGCAACCTGGGCGAGGCGCTGACGCGCGTGCGCGACCTCGTGGGCGGCGCCGCGCTGGGGCAGGACGTCGCGCAGGCGGCGCTCGCCACGCTGGCCGAGCTGGCGGAGGACGCGGCGCACCCGCTCGAGCGGCGCCTCGCGGTGTGGCTCTTCCTGCGCGAGAAGCTCGGCGAGACGCCGGTCGCGCTGCGCGTGCGCATCGAGCGCGCCGCCGCGTCGCCCGAGCCCGACGACCCGGCGCGCGCGCCGGCCCTGTGGGAGCTCTTCAACACCGTCCCCGGCCTGCGCGACCAGGAGCGCTGCATCGAGCTCCTGCGCGAGACGGTCGGCGAGGAGGCCTTCCACGACGCCGCGGCGCGGCAGCTCCCGCACGCCGCGCCGGGCATGGTGCGCTCGCTGATCGAGACGCTGGACGCGGCCGGCCGCCGCGAGGCGCTGGTCGAGCACTACGGCACCCTGCTCGCGCGCCCCAACCGCGCGCCGATCGTGCTGATCGAGCTGGCCGGCCACCTCGAGCCCGGCCCCTTCCCCGAGCGCCTGCCGCGCGGCCTGCAGCGCGCGCAGTGCCTGCTGCAGCTCGCCGTGCAGCTCGAGCGCGCGGCGGCCACCGACACCGTGCTGCAGCGCGCGCGCACGCGCCTCTCCCAGGTGCTGACGCGCGGCACGCCGCCGATGCTGCGCCAGCTCCTGCAGCGCGCCGACCGCGACACGCTGCGCGGCCTGGCGCAGCAGCTCGAGACCGGCGTCGAGCGCGAGATCGACCGCGTCTTCACGCGCGTCGCGGTCGAGCTCGCTCCCAACGTCTTCCGCGGCGACGAGCGTCCGTTCTGGGAGACCGGCGGCACGTGGACGACGCGCCGCGGGCTGACGCTGCGCGAGTCGGAGCTGCGCGAGCTGCGCGAGGTCAAGATCCCCGCCAACTCCGAGGCGATCGGCGTGGCGGCCTCCTACGGCGACCTCTCGGAGAACTCCGAGTGGGAGGCCGCGATCGAGGAGCAGCGCAACCTGACGAACCGCGCCATGGAGCTCGAGGCCGAGATCCGCGACGCGCAGCTGATCGAGAACGCCGCCGTGCCCGAGGGCGTCGTCGCGCCGGGCACCGCGGTCGTCTACCGCGCCGAGGGGCGCGAGCACCGCATCCGCATCCTCGGCCCCTGGGACGCGCAGGCGACCGGGGCCACGGACGTGGTCTCCTACCGCTCGCCGCTCGCGGCGGGGATGCTCGGCGGCCGGGCCGGCACCCGCGCCAAGCTCGAGCTGCCGACCGGCACGGCCGAGGTGGACATCGTCTCGGTCGAGACGCTGCCCCTCTGAGCGCGTCGCCCCGCCGCAGCCCCCGTCGCTCCGCGCCGGCCGCACGCGTCGGGGAGTCCGGCCCGCAAGGCCCCGGCGCTCGCCCTGCGCGCCCACGAGCCGCCGGAGCGCCGGGGGCAGACCGCAGCATCGGCCGCGGCCGAAGATCGTGCCGCGGGGCCCCACGGAACCCCACTCCTGCCCCCCTGGGGGCCGATCCGGGGCTTTCCATCAGGTGGACATGATGTTATGTTCTTCGGCGTGAACCTGGTCGAGACCGCCTTCGCCCCCGGGGCCGCCCTGCGCGCGCTGTCCGAGCCCCTGCGGCTGCGGATCCTGGCCCTGCTGGAAGCGGAGGAGCTTTCCGTCGGCGAGCTCTCGCGCGCCCTCGGCCTGTCCCAGAGCCGCGTCTCGAACCACCTGCGCGTCCTGCGCGAGGCCGCGCTGCTGCGCGAGCGCCACGCCGGCACCAGCACCTACCTGCGCCTGGCCGCCGGAGCGCCGCGGGGCGGCCGGGCCGAGGCCGGCGCGGGCGTCGGCGCGCGGCTGTGGGACGTCCTGCGCGGGGAGCTCGACGCGTTGCCCGAGCGCGGCGCCGACCGCGTGCGCCTCGACGCCGTGCTGGCCGAGCGCGCCGGCGACGGCGGCTTCTTCGACCGCGTCGCGGGCGAGTGGGACAAGATCGCCGGCGCCTTCGAGAGCGGGCTCGCGCGCGAGCGCGCCGCCGGCCACCTCCTGCCGGCGGGCTTCACGGTGGCCGACCTGGGCTGCGGCACGGGCTACATGGGCGCGGCGCTGCTCGGCCGCTGCGCGCGCCTGGTGTGCGTGGACCAGTCCGAGGCGATGCTGGCCGCCGCCGGCGAGCGCCTCGCGAAGCACCCGCGCGGCACGGCGATCGAGCTGCGCCAGGGCCCGCTCGACCGGCTGCCGCTCGCCGACGGCGAGGCGGATGCCGTGGTCGTCGGGCTGGTGCTGCACCACCTGGCCGAGCTCGACCGCCCGCTGGCGGAGATGCACCGCGTGCTGCGCCCGGGCGGCACGCTGGCCGTGCTCGAGCTCGCTCCGCACGGCGAGGGCTGGATGCGCGCCGAGCTCGGCGACCGGCACCTCGGCCTCGAGGCCAAGGACGTGCTCGCCGCCCTGGGACGCGCCGGCTTCGAGGACCTCGTGCTCGACCCCGCGCTCGACCGATACCAGCCGCGCCGCGCCGGCGCCGCGCCCGGGGAGCGCGCCCGCTCCCTCGACCTCTACCTCGTCCGCGGCCGACGGCCGCGCGCGTGACCGCCATCCCCTTTCCGCTCCTGCAGGAGACTGTTCGCCTAACGCCCGCCGCCCCCGAAACCCCGCCCCCCCGCCCGTGACCCAACCCTCCCCTGCCCGCCGGGCG
>CADEGS010000045.1 GCA_902826945.1 uncultured bacterium
ACGGGCAGGTCGGCGAACGTCGGGCGCGCGCGGACGCGGCGCAGGACCTCGAAGCCGTCGAGGCCGGGCATGTTGATGTCCAGGAGCACCAGCGCCGGGACGGCCGCCTCGCCGCGCTCGACGGTGTCAAGGTGGGCCAGGAACGCCTCACCGGAGGCGAACTCCGCCAGCGGGTTCGGCAGGCGCGAGCGGCGGTAGCAGCTGCGGGCCACGTAGAGGTCGGTCTCGCTGTCGTCGACGAGGACGATCGGACCCTCGGTGTCGAGCAGTGTGGTCATGGACGGGGACCCAGGGTGAACAGGAAGCGTGTCCAGGAGCCGTCGGACGCCGCGACGATGGTACCGCCGTGGCGCTCGACGATCCGCTTGCAGATCGAGAGCCCGAGGCCCGGCCGGCGCGTCGCGCGCAGCTTGGTGAAGGGCTCGAAGATCGCGACCAGGCGGTCGGCCGGGATGGCCGAGCCGGTGTTGGCCACCCCGAGCCGCGGGCCGGCGGGCTCCTCCTCGCGCGTGAAGCGCAGGCGGAGCGGCCCCTGGCTGTGCTGCAGGGCGTTCGCGACCAGGTTCGCGTAGAGCGGCTCGAGCAAGCCCTCGTAGGCCTCGACGCTGCCCAGGGTCCCGACCTCGACCGCGGCCCCGCGCGCCTCCAGCTCCTCGCGCGCGCCGTCCAGGACGCGCGCCACGAGCGCCTCGAGGTCGACCTCCGAGCGCACCATCGCGGCGTCGCCGATGCCGACCAGCACGCGCAGGTCCGAGATCTGGGCCAGCATCGCCCCGGCCTCGGCCTGGACGCGCGCGATGAGCCCCGCGCCACCGGCCGAGAGGCGCCCTTCCTCCTGGAGCGCGAGCAGGTCGGTCAGCCCGACGACGCGCCGCGCCGGCTCGCGCAGGTCGTGCGAGGCGACGTGGGCGAAGTGCTCGAGGTCCGCGTTCGCCGCGCGCAGCCGGCGCGCGTTGCGCTCGAGCGCGTCGAGCATGCGCTGCAGCGCGCGCGCCACCGCGCCCGCCTCGCCGGGCCGCTCGACCGGCAAGTGCGGAGCCTCGCCGCCGGCGGCGATCGTCCCGGCCGCCACCGAGATCTCCTCCAGCGGCTGCGTGATGCGCGCCGCCAGGCGGTAGCCGACGAGCAGCGCCACGCACAAGAGCGCGCCGGTCGCTGCCAGCGCGTACGTGACGACGCGCTCGACGCGCGCGCCCAGCCCGACGTCCCGCGCGGCCACGCCGACCAGCAGGGCGCGCGCGCCGCTGGTGGGCACGCGCCGGAAGTGGACCAGCTCCGCCGGGCGCGCGGGCGTCGGCGCGGCGCGGATCGTCAGGCCCAGCTCAGGGTCGATCGTCATCCCCGCGAGCTCGGGGAACTCGTCCGCGAGCCGGTAGCGGAAGCCCAGGTCGCTCCTGTGGGCGCGCGCCGGATCGGGGTGCAGGAGGAAGTCGCCCTGCTCGTCGGTGACGAACACGCGCGCGCTGCCGAGGTCGTAGAGGAACAGCGGCTCGAGGAACATGCGGAAGGCGACGTTCAGCACGACCAGGCCGGCGGGCGCTCCGCTCGCGTCGTCCACGACGAGCCCCGCGCGCAGCATAGGGGCGTGGGGGACCTCGATCGCACCGCGCTCGCGGTTCGGGGTCACGGCCGAGAGGGACACGGCGGGCGCGCGCACGCGCAGGCCCTCATGGACGTAGTCCCGGTCGCCCTTGTCTTGCAGCTCCTCGGGCGGCACGGAGCGCAGGCCGTCGTCGCCGCGGTCCAAGCGGGCGAGCTCGAGCCCGGCGGCGTCGAGCAGGCGCGCCTGGCGGTACTCCGGGTGCGCCACGAGCAGCGCCTCGAGCTCGTGCAAGAGCTGCGCGCGCGCCGCGCTCGGCGCAGCTCCGCGCACCCCGCTCCGGTGCTCGGCCAGCACGTCGACCACGCTCGGCAGCGCCGCGATCTGGCGCGCGTCGCGGCGGATCTCCTCGAGCGCCAGCCCCGTGCGCTCGGCGCGGCCGCGCACCAGCGTCTCCAGGCCCTCGCGGTCGCGCTCCTCGACCAGCGCGCGGAAGCCCCACGTGACGATCGCCCCGACCAGGAGCGCGCTGCCGAGCACGAGCCCCAGCACGAGCCAGCGGATGCCGGAGGAGAGGCTCAAATGGACCGCGGCGCGAGGCGAGCTGCCGCGGCGCCAGAACCCTAGCGCTCGCGAGCGTCGGCTGGCAACGGCGCAGGCGGCGCGGGAGCCGGCGTTCCTCGTCGGGAGAACCGAGCAGGGGTGCGCCGGCGAGCGGGGTCGCGCACGGCGGCGTGAGACCCGCTCGCAACGAGGCCGGCGGCGTGAGCGGCGCCGGGGCTTGCCGCGGGGGCGGCGGCAGGGGATCTTGGGGGGTCCTCGCGCTCCCTCCTCGAACGCCCATGAAGCTCCTCCTCCCGCGCCTGCTCCCGTCCCTGGCCTCCCTCGCGCTCGCCGCGAGCCTGTGCGCGGCGCAGACGGACCCCGCGGCGCCGCCGGCCGCGCGCGGCGGCGCGGACCCCTCGGACGACGCCTTCCGCATGGGCTCGCCGCCCGCGCTGCCCCAGGGCCTGACGGAGCAGGTGATGTGGCCCGCCGCCAGCGCCGAGCAGTGGAAGCAGCCGTGCCTGATCCGCTGGCAGCGCAGCTTCGACGACGCGCTGCGCGTCGCGCGCGGCGAGCACCGGCCGGTGCTCGTGGCGGTGAACATGGACGGCGAGATCGCGAGCGAGCACTGGGCCGGCGTGCGCTACCGCGACCCCGCGACGGCCGCCTTGATGTCGCGCTACGCGTGCGTGGTGGCCTCGGTCTACCGCCACACGCCGCGCGACCACGACGAGACGGGCCAGCGCATCGCGTGCCCGCGCTTCGGCACGGTGACCTGCGGCGAGCACATCGAGGCCGAGCGCGAGCTGTACGAGAAGTACTTCGACGGCCGGCGCGTGGCGCCGCGCCACCTGGTGGTGGACCTCGAGGGCAAGGAGGTCTACGACGTCTACTTCGCCTGGGACACGGCCACGATCGTGACCACGTTCCGGAAGGGCGTCGAGGGCTGGCCGGAGCCGGTGCAGCCGCCCGAGCTCTCGCTCCTCGACCGCACGCAGAGCCCCGACGTCTCCGACCGCGAGGCGATCGAGACGGCCTACGCCGCGGGCGATCGCGAGACGCGCCGCGCGCTGCTCCTGAAGCTGGCGGACGACCACGTCGTGGACCAGGTCGAGCTCCTGCGCCAGGCGGTCTTCGGCCTCGACCTGGAGCTCGCGCGCCTCGGCCGGCGCGCGCTCGCGTCCTGCGACACCGACGGCGCGCTGGACGTGATCGCCGCCGCCCTGAACGTGCCGCTCGAGGACTCCGAGCGCCGCATGCTGCTCGACGCCGTGGACCGCCTGCGCGCGACCCTGCCGCGCGCGCGCACGCTGGCGGCCATGCACGGCGGCCTGGCGCTCGAGTCGCGCTTCATCGACGCCGGCGCGCTGGCGCGCGAGTACGAGGAGAGCGCCGCGCGCGGCGTGGACGTGATCGCGCGCGAGGAGGGCGCCCTGGCGCGGCCCGCGGACGGCGCCGCGCACCTGGCGCTGGCCGAGGCGCTGCTCGAGCGCGCCGAGGAGACGCCCGAGGACCGCTTCACCGCGCTCCTGATCGACGACGCGCGCCGCGCGCTCGAGGCCGCGCTGGGCCTGGGCGTGGAGGGAGCGCGCGTGGAGGCCGTGCAGGCGCTGCTCGCCGACGAGGACGACGACGCCGACGCCGCGCAGGAGCACGCCCTGCGCGCGATCGAGGGCGGGCTGCTCGGCGAGACGAAGGCGGGCGCGCTGGCCGACGCCTCCTCGGCGCTCGGCGTCCTCTCGCGCAGCCGCGTGCTGCGGCTCTTCGCCCACGCGCGCCAGCGCGCGATCCGCATGGCCTTCCGCGCCGGCCGGGACTGGCCGCCGGAGTGGCTCTCCGACGTCAACGCGGCCTACGCGACCGTCGCCCAGGGGCCGCTCGAGGACGAGATGGCGCTGGTCGAGCACCACGACTTCCTGCGCTGGATGGGCGCCTCGGCGCGCGCGCGCGAGGTGCTCGACGCCGCGCTGGAGCGCTACCCCGACTCGGCGCAGCTCCACGAGCGCCTGCGCTGGCAGCTCCTGTTCGAGGGCGGCCCCGGCGCGCTGGAGCGCGAGTACGAGGCGCGCCTGGCGCGCGCCGGCGCCGAGGCGCCGACGCAGCTCGCCTGGTTCGCCGGCTACGCGTCCCTGGTCGCCGCCGAGCACCACCGCCGCCAGAACGAGTTCGAGGCCGCGCAGGCCTCCTACGAGCGCAGCGTCGGGCTGTACGGGACGAGCGCCGAGCGCTTCCCCGAGGACCGCGACACGTGCCTGCACTACCAGGCGCTGGCGCGCGCGGGCATCGCGCGGCTCCTGCTCGAGCGCGGCGACCTGGCCGGCGCCGCGCGCGAGATCGTCGCCGCGCTCGCGCTGCGCCCCGACTCGGCGGCCAGCGCCGACGGCCTGGGCATCACGCCCGTGGCCACGTCGAGGATGCTGCTGGCGCGGCTGCAGGACGCGGGCGACGCCGAGGGCGCGGCGCTCGTGCAGGGGGCGCTCGACGCGCTCGATCCGAGCCTGCTCGAGCCGCCGCCCTCGGAGCTCCCCGCGCAGGCCGGCCGCGAGCGCCCGCGCGGCGCTCCGAGCGGGCCGCGCCCGGGCGGCTGAGCCTCACTCGACGCGCGCGAAGGGCGCCCAGGTGCCCGGCGTCCCCGACGCCACGCACACCCAGCCCAGCGGCTGACCCTGCTCGGGCGTGGGGTCGAGCACGCGGTCGCCCTGCTGCCAGCGGCCGCTCGCGGGCGGCGCCTGGTCCCAGACGAGGCGCGGCTCCAGGCTGTGCCCGCCGCCGCGCGAGAGGTCGTGGGTCGCCGCCAGCGTCGAGCCGAGCTCGAGCCCGGGCAGGTCGCGCACCAGGTTGTCGCGCGCGGTGACGCGGCGCGCGTCGTTCAGGAGCAGCAGGCCGTAGGCCGCGACGGGCGCGGTGCCCGAGCTCAGGATCGCGTTGTCGGCCACGACGACGTCGTCCACCGTCGCGACGGCCAGGCCCGACCAGTCGCTCTCGACGATCGTGTTGCCCAGCACCTGCGAGCCGCCGTGGTTCTCGAGGTAGATCCCGTAGGCTCCGCAGCGGCGCACGACGTTGCCCGAGACGAGCGTGTGCGTGGTCTTGTCCGCGCTGCCGTTCGTGCAGCGGATGCCGGAGGAGACGTTGGGGTTGGCGGGGTTGTGCACGTCGGACACGACGTTGTCCGCCAGCACGCAGGCGAGCGGCCGCTCGCCGCCCGCGAGCGCGTTGCACAGGATGCCGACGCCGACGCCGCCGCGGACGGTGTTCGCGGCGCACACGACGCCGCTCGAGCTCGAGAGCTGGATCCCGGCGCCGACGACGTCGTGCGCCGCGGTGAGCTGCCCGCCGCAGCCGGACACGGCGTTCTGCACCACGCTCGCGTCGCTGCAGCGCGACAGGTAGATCCCGCTCTTCGAGGCGTTCTGCACCGTGCAGCCGTGCACGACGACGCCCTGGACGTTCGCGATGGCGATGCCGTCGGCGTCGCTGTCCCGGACGGTGACGGCCTCGACGCGCACGTCGCGGCCGCCGGTCACCTGCACCAGGCCGTGCGCGAGGCCGGTGCCCTCGGCGTCCAGGCCCTGCACGGCGAAGCCGCGCAGCGTCAGGCCGCTCACGTCCTCGGCGCGCAGCACCTGCACGGCGCCGCTGCGCTCGCGCAGGAGCGAGCCGGCCGTGCCGACGATCTCGGTCGGGGCGCTGACGCGCAGGCACCAGCGCTGGCCGGGCCGCGCCGAGACCAGCACCGGGAACGGCGGCAAGAGGAGCGTCCCGCCGGCGGCGCGCTCGAGCGCGCTCTGGAGCTGGCGCGTGTAGTCCACGCTGCCGTCGGTGGCGTGCCGCGGCGGCAGGAAGTCGAGCGCGGACACGATGCCGACGGCCGTCGGCGCGGGCGGGACGAGCTCGCGGCGCACGGTGTCGGACCCGGGAACGCCGGCCGTGCCCGAGGGCAGCGCGACGACGGCGGCGAGGGCGACGAGCGCGCCCGCGGCGAGCGTGCCCAGGAGGATGGTGGTGCGGTCGAGGCGTGCCTTCATCGAGGCCGGGTCGGACGCGGGTCGCGTGCGGCCGGCACGGAGACCAGCCGGTCGAGCTCGGGGGAGTAGGCGCTCAGCCGGCCGCCGTACACGCAGCCGGTGTCGAGCCCCAGGGCGACGAGCCGCGTCCCGGCGCGCTGCGCGCGCGGCACGGGGCTCGAGGTGTGTCCGAAGAGCACGAGCTCCGGCCCGCGCCAGCGCTCGTACCACCAGGGGCGGTGCCCGACCTCGAGGCGCCGGATCGTCGTCACGGCGGCGATCGAGCTCGCGAGCCCCGCGCCGGGGTCGAGCCCCGCGTGCACGACGACCCACGGGCGTCCGTCGGCCGTCGGGCCGGCGCCCTCGATGCGCTCGTGGCGCAGCAGGTGCCCCGAGTGGCCGAGCAGGAAGCGCACGACGTCGGCGCGCCGCTCGGGCGGCACGGCGAGCGGCGTGCCGCCGTCGCCCGCGACGTGCTCGGGCCCGAGCGGCGGCAGCTCCGGCGGCGTCGCGCGCACGGGCTCGGCCTCGAGCCCCTCGGGCGCCAGCCCCAGCCGGCGCAGGATCGCGCGCTCGTGGTTGCCGAGCACGAACAGCGCGCCGTGCTCGCGCAGGAGGTCGATTACGCCCAGCGGGTCGGGCCCGCGGTGCAGCAGGTCGCCGCAGCACACCAGGCGCTCGCCGGGCGCGGGCGCGATGCGCTCGATCAGGCGCGCGAGCTCCTCCGCGCAGCCGTGCACGTCTCCCAGGACCCAGGTCGCCATGGCGCAGCGCCACCTCTATCGGCGCGCACGCCCGGCGGGCCGAGCGGCGCGCGCGGCCGTGTCCCGCCCGCGGGAACGCCGCGCGCCGCGCGCGCAGGTCGCCGGGAGGCGTCGTCGATACAGCCCCCCGTCGCGGGAGCGTGCCTCCCCCCCTGACCCGCATGGGCGAATCCCCTCGATCCGAGCCGGCGCCTCCCCGCGCCGGCCGCAGGCTGTCCCTCGCGCTCGGCGCGCTCGGCGCGCTCGGCTGCGCCAGCCGCCCGCTGCCGCCCGACCTGGACGTCGCGCCGCTGGCGGCGCCGGCGGCGCTCGCGCTGGGTCCGAACGACGTGCTGCGCGTGCGCGTGCACGGCTACCCGGAGCTCTCGACCCCCGAGGGTCCGGGCGCCCCGGGCACGCGCGTGGACGCCGACGGCGCGCTCGACCTGCCGCTCGTCGGCGCGGTCGCCGTGGGCGGCCTGAGCGTCGCGGAGGCGCGCGCGCGCGTCGCGGCGGCCTGCGCCGTGTACGTGCCCGAGCCGCACGTCGAGCTCTCGGTGGTCGCGTTCGGCGCGCGCCGCTTCTACGTCCTGGGCGAGGTCAAGGAGCCCGGTCCCTACGTGATGGACCGGCCGCTGACCGTGTACCAGGCGCTCTCGTACGCCGGCGGCTTCGAGCGCTTCGCGGTGCGCGACGAGGTGGCGCTCCTGCGGCGCGAGGGCGAGCGCGTCGTCGTGCGCCGCATCGACGTCTCGCGCCCCGACGCGCAGGGCTTCGCCGCGCTCCGGCCCGATGACCTCCTGTTCGTGCGCCGCACGGGCAGCGGCGGCTTCTCGGAGAACGTGCTGCCGTACCTGACGGCGGTCTCGCAGGCGCTGGGCACGACGGCCAGCGCGATCCTGATCGAGGACCGTCTCGATTGAGCGGGGCGCGGCGCATGGACGCGGACGGACGGGAAGGGATCGCGCTGGCCGACGTGCGCGAGCTGGTCGGGCGCTCGAAGCTCGCGCTCGTGGCGGGCGGCGCGCTCGGCCTGGGGCTGGCGCTCGTGGCGCTCGCCCTGCGCGCGCCGAGCTACCGCGCCTCGGCCACGCTGCTGCTCGACCAGGAGCGCTCGAAGGGCATCCTGGGCGACCTGGTCGCGCTCAGCTCGGCGCCGGTCGCCGAGAGCGAGATGGCGATCCTGCGCTCGCGCACCGTGGCCGAGTCGGTCGTCGCCGCGCCCGACGCGCCGCTCGCCGAGCGCGTGCGCGCGCCGGATCCGCTGCACCTCGGCCTGGGCACGCTGGTCGACGACCAGGCGCTGCGGCCCTTCGAGCGCCTGCGGCGCGCGCTGTGGCCGGGGGCCGGCGCGCTCGAGCCGCGCGAGCCGCCGCGCCTCGTGGTCGAGGCCGACGCCGAGCGCTGGCTCGACCCGCCGGCGCTGCGCGTGTCCTTTCCCTCTCCCGGCCGCGTGCGCATCGCGCGCGAGGCCTGGCCCGCGCCGCGCGACGCCGAGGAGCTCGCCTACGCGCCGGGCGCGCCGGTCGCTTACGCCGGCCTGCAGCTGCGCCTGCTGGCCGAGGGCGAGCTCGGAGGGCGCTCCTTCCGCGTGCGCTGGATGCCCGCCGACGAGGCCGTCGAGCGCGTCCTCGCGCGCACGCGCGTCTCCGAGACGCGCCGCGGCTCGGGCGTGATCCAGCTCAGCTTCGACGACTCCGACCCCGCGCGCGCGGCGGCCGTCGCGAACGCGCTGTGCCAGAACTACCTCGAGCGCAACCACGCGCGCAGCGAGCGCCGCGCCTCGCAGACCGTGGACTTCATCCAGAAGCAGCTCGCCGAGCAGCTCTCCTCGCTGGAGGAGGCCGAGGGCGAGGTCGCGCGCATCAAGAGCGAGCGGCCGCGCTTCGTGGACGTGGGCGAGTCGGCGCGCGCCTCGATCCAGGCGCTGGCGGGCGTCGAGGTCGAGCGCATGCGCGCGCGCATCCTGCGCGCCGGCCTGCGCGAGGCGCTCGAGCTGCTCGAGGCCGGCCGCTTCGACGCGCTGGCGCGCCTGGGCCCCGACCTGGCCGACCCGCTCACGCGCACCTACCTCGAGGGCATCGCGCGGCTGACCTCCGAGTCGGAGCTGGTGGAGCGCGGGGACGGCGGGCCCTACCGCTCGCTCCTGCAGGCGCGCGCCGCCGAGCTGCGCGCCGGGCTGCAGGCGGTCGAGCTCGAGGCGTCCGGCCTCGACGCGCTGGCGCGCGCGCTCGCGGCGGGCGACGCGAGCGCGCTGGGCGGCCTGGGCGGCGCGAGCGGCGCGGCGCAGGACCCGGTGCTCGGCACCTTCCTCGAGCAATGGTCGCGCCTCGACGCGCGCCTGGGCGAGCTGCGCGCCTCGTTCACGAGCGAGCTGCCCGAGATCGAGCGCCTGAGCGGCGAGCGCGAGGCGCTCGTCGGGCGCATCGGCGGCCTGCTCGCCGCGCGGCGCGCGGCGCTGGCGCGCGAGCAGGACGAGTACCGCCGCCTGGTGGCCGAGGAGGAGGCGCGGCTGGAGCTCTATCCCGGCGACGAGCGGCGCAGGATCGCGGCCGCGGTCGAGGGCCTGGTCGGGCGCACGCGCGCGCTGCTCGCGAGCCGCCTGGAGGGTCTGGACCGCGCGGAGGACACGCTGGGCGACGAGGGGCGCGCGATCGAGCGCGACCTCGGCGCGCTGCCGGTCGAGGAGCGGCGCCTGGCCGAGCCGATGCGGCGCGTGGCGGCGCACGGCGAGGTCGTGCGGCTGCTGTTCGCGCGCCTGCAAGAGGCCGAGATCACGCGCGCGGCGACGATCCCGACGGCGGAGTTCGTGGACCGCGCCGTGCCGCCGCGGCGGCCGCGCGGGCCGTCCTTGCTCCTGCACCTGCTGCTCGGCCCGGCGCTCGGCCTGGCGGCGGGCCTGACGCTCGTCCTGGCGCGCGAGTCGGCCGACCGCACGATCTTCACCGCGGCCGAGCTCGAGGAGGCGACCGAGCTGCCGGTGGTCGGCACGATCCCCGACTACCGCCGCGGCCCCGGCCGGACGCGCGCGCGGCGCGACCAGGCCTTCCTCGCGCTGCGCGACGACCCCGAGTGCCCGACGGCCGAGGCCTACCGCGCGCTGCGCTCGAACCTCGAGTTCTCCGTGCTCGACGGGGACAAGCGCACGCTGGCCGTGACCTCGAGCGGCCCCGGCGAGGGCAAGTCGGTCACGAACATCGACCTGGCGATGGCCTTCGCGCTGGCCGGGCGGCGCGTCCTCCTGGTGGACGCCGACATGCGCCGCTCGTCCGTCAGCCGCTACCTGGGCGTGCCCGGCGTGCCGGGCCTGGCCGAGGTGCTGCTCGAGCGCGCCGACTGGCGCGAGGCGGTGCAGCGCGGCGTGCACGAGAACCTCGACGTGCTGGCGGCCGGCGCGCGGCCGCGCTCGCCGGGCGACCTGCTCGCGAGCGAGCGCGGCGCGCGCCTGGTGGCCGAGGTGCGCGAGGCCTACGACCTCGTGGTGTTCGACGTGCCGCCGGCGCTCAGCGTGGCGGACGTGGAGTGCCTGGCGCGGCGCATCGACGCGGTGCTCGTCCTGTGCCGCAGCTCGAAGCCGACGCGCCAGGTGGTGTCCCGGACGGTGAGCAAGCTCCGCGGAGCCGGCGCGAACGTGATCGGCTCCATCCTGAACGCGGCAACGCCCCAATTCGGTGGCAGGAAGTACGGCTATGGCTACGGGTACGGCTATGGATACGGCGACGGCGACGGCGACCAGGAACGCTCCTCCCGCCGCCGAGGCGCAGCCTAGGCGCGCGGCGACCGGCGCCGGCGCCGGGCGCACGGACTTCCCGGCGGAGACGACGCAGGTGTGCGTCGTCGGGCTGGGCTACATCGGCCTGCCGACGGCGTCCTTGCTCGCCAGCCGCGGCTACACGGTGCACGGCGTCGAGATCGCCGCCGACATCGTGAGCACGATCAACCTGGGGGCCGCGCACTTCGCCGAGCCCGACCTCGACGCCCTGGTGCGCGGGGCGGTGCAGAGCGGGCGCCTGCGCGCGGCGCTCGAGGCGCGCCAGGCGGACGTCTACATCCTGGCCGTGCCGACCAACGCGCGCGCCGACGGGACGCCGGAGCTCTCCGCCGTCGGGGCCGCCGCGCGCGCGATCGCTCCGCACGTGCGGCGCGGCGCGCTGGTGATCCTCGAGTCCACGGTGCCGGTCGGGACGACCGAGGGCCTGGTCGGCGGGGCGCTGGAGGCGGTCGGGCTGCGCGTCGGGGAGGACGTCCTCCTCGCGCACTGTCCCGAGCGCGTCCTGCCCGGGCGCATCCTGACCGAGATCGTCGAGAACGACCGCGTCGTGGGCGGCGTGAACCAGGCCTCGACCGAGGCCGCGGTGCGCTTCTACGAGGGCTTCGTCAAGGGCGAGGTGATCGGCACCGACGCGCGCACGGCCGAGATGGTCAAGCTGGCGGAGAACTCCTTCCGCGACGTGAACATCGCCTTCGCGAACGAGCTCTCGATGATCGCGGGGCGCCACGGCATCAGCGTGTGGAACCTGATCCGGCTGGCGAACCGCCACCCGCGCGTGAGCATCCTGCAGCCCGGCCCGGGCGTGGGCGGGCACTGCATCGCGGTCGACCCGTGGTTCCTGCACGCGGGCGCGCCCGAGCTGGCGCGGCTGGTGCGCACCGCGCGCGAGGTCAACGACTCGAAGCCCGAGTGGGTGCTGCGGCGCGTGCAGGCCTGCCTGCAGCGCGTGCGCGAGCCGGTGATCGCCTGCCTGGGCCTGGCCTTCAAGGCCGACGTGGACGACCTGCGCGAGTCGCCCGCGGTCGAGATCGTGCGGCGCCTGCGCGCCGAGGCGGAGGCCGAGATCCTGGTCGTCGAGCCGAACCTCCAGAGCCACCCCGAGTTCGACCTGGTGGACGTGACGACGGCGCTCGAGCGCGCCAACGTCGTCCTGGTCCTGACCGATCACCGCCAGTTCCGGCGCATCGACCGCGAGCTGCTCCAGGAGCGCATCCTGATCGACACGCGCGGCATGTTCCTGTGAGCCTGCGGGTCCTGAGCGTCTTCGGCACGCGGCCGGAGGCCATCAAGATGGCGCCGCTCGTGCGCCGCCTGGAGGCGGACGCGCGCTTCGCGGCGCGCACCTGCGTCAGCGCGCAGCACCGCGAGATGCTCGACGCGGTGCTCGCCACCTTCGGGCTGGTCGCCCACCACGACCTGGCGGTGATGGAGCCGGGCCAGGACCTGTTCGACGTGACCGCGCGCGTGCTGGCCGCCATGCGCCCCGTGCTGCGCGCGGAGCGTCCCGAGCTCGTGCTCGTGCACGGCGACACGACGACCTGCTTCGCCGCCGCGCTGGCGGCGTTCTACGAGCGCGTCCCGGTCGCGCACGTCGAGGCCGGCCTGCGCACGGGCGACCTGGCGGCGCCCTTCCCCGAGGAGGCGAACCGCGTGCTCGTCGGGCGCCTGGCGCGCCTGCACTTCGCGCCGACCGAGCGCGCGCGCGCGAACCTCCTGGCCGAGGGCGTCGCGCCCGACGCGATCCACGTCACCGGCAACACCGTGATCGACGCGCTGCTCGCCGTGCAGGCCGAGGTCGGCACGCTCGCGCCGCACGCCTTCGCCGACGCGCTGGGCGAGCCGCTGTGCGACCGCCTGGCGCAGGGCGGCCCGCTGGTGCTCGTCACCGGCCATCGGCGCGAGAGCTTCGGCCGCGGCTTCGAGGACCTGTGCGAGGGCCTGCGCCGCGCGGCGCGCGCGCACCCCGACTGGACGGTCGTGTACCCCGTGCACCCCAACCCGCGCGTGCGGCGCACGGTCGAGCGTGGCCTCGCCGGCCTGGCCAACGTGCACCTGATCGCGCCGCTCGACTACCGGCCGTTCGTGTGGCTGCTCGCGCGCGCCGGCGCGGCGCTGACCGACTCGGGCGGCGTGCAGGAGGAGGCGCCCTCGCTCGGGACGCCGGTGCTCGTCGCGCGCGACACGACGGAGCGCCCCGAGGCGCTCGAGGCCGGCACGGCGCGCCTGGTCGGCACCGACCCCGCGCGCATCGTGAGCGGGCTCGAGGAGGTGCTGCTCGGCGACGGCCCGACCGGCGCGGCGCTCGCCGCGCGCAACCCCTACGGGGACGGGCGCGCCTCGGAGCGCATCGTCGAGGTGCTCGCGCGCCTGGCGCACGGGGCGAGCGCGCTCGAGCACGCCGCCTGAGGGCGGCAGGAGCGAGGACGCTCAGGCTGCGCGGGCGGCGTCGTCCCGCTCGGCACCGCCCCCGCGGCCCGTGCAGCGCTCCAGCACCGCCAGCATGCGCGCCGCCAGCGCGTCCCGGTCGTAGGCGCGCGCCGCGCGCGCGCCGGCCGCGCCCAGCGCGCGCGCGCGCTCGGGGTCGTCCGCCAGCGCGGCCAGCGCGTCCGCCAGCGCGCGCGGGTCCTCGGGCGGCACGACCACGCCGCAGCCGTGCGCGCGCACGATGCGCGAGGCCTCGCCCTCGGGGCCGGCGAAGACGATCGGCAGGCCCATGCCCATCGCCTCGAAGAGCTTCGAGGGGATCACGGTCGCGAACAGCGGCGCGTCCTTCAGGTGCACGAGCGCCGCGTCGCAGGCGGCCCAGGCGTCGGGCATGGCCTCCTTCGGCACCCCCGGCAGGAAGCGCACGTTGGGGAGCGCCCGGCGGCGCGCCTCCTCGACGAGCGCGGGCTTGGCCGCGCCCTCGCCGACGAAGCGCAGCGCGACGTCGGAGCGCTCGCGCAGGAGCTCGGCGGCGGCCAGCGCGCTCTCCAGCGCGTGCGCCATGCCGTGCGTGCCGAGGTAGCCGACGGTGAACGGCCCCGAGCGCTCGCCGCGCGGGCGCGGGGCGTAGGCGGAGAGGTCCACGCCGTTCGTGACGACGTGCACCTTGGCCGGGTCGATGCCGCGCCGCGCGAGGTCGTCGGCGAAGGCCTCGGTGACCGCCACCACGGCGGCGGCGCGGCGGTAGAGGAAGAGCTCCAGGCGCTCGCACAGGCGCAGGAGCCGCCCCTCGCGCATCGCGCCCACGGCGCTGATCGAGGCCGGCCACAGGTCGCGCAGCTCGAACACGAACGGGCGGCGGCGCAGCGCGGCCAGGGCCCAGCCGCCGAGCGCGGCGAAGAACTGCGGCGAGGTGGCCACCACGACGTCGGGAGCGGGACCCGTGAGCCCGCCGAGCAGCCCCGACAGCCCGAACGAGAGGTGGTCGAGCGTGCGCCGGAAGAAGCCGCGGTTGGCGGCGATGTAGGTCTTGACGCGCAGGACCTCGATGCCGTCGCAGAGCTCGCGCTGGCGCCAGCGGTTCTCGTAGCCCTCGAGCAGGACGCCGTGGGGGAAGTTCGGCGCGCAGGTCACGACGCGCACGCGGTGCCCGGCCGCGACCCAGCGGCGCGCGTGCTCCTGGAGCCGCGTGGCCGGCGCGTTCGTCTCGGGCGGGAAGTTGTCGGAGAGGAAGAGGATGTCCACGGCTCACCACTCCAGGCGCACGCGCGCGCGCGGTCCGTCCAGGGCGAAGGCCAGGCAGGCGCTGGGCAGCGTCTCCCCGAAGCGCGGGTGCCAGGTCGCGTCCAAGACGGCGGCGCGACAGCCCGCGCTCGCCACGCGCACCTCCGTCGCGCCGTGGGCGAGCCGCGCGCCGCGCGCGAGCACGCGCACGGCGGGGTGCAGGTGCAGGCGCGCGACGGCGCTCGTCCAGCTCCCCTCGAGGGCGTCCTCGAGCTCCAGCGCGTCCGGCGCGAGGCGCAGCGCGCGGCGGTGCAGCACGCGCCCCGGCAGGCGCCGGTAGCCGTCGTGGGCCGCGCGCACGACCCACGCCTGGCCCTCCTGCGCCACGGACACCTCGCGCGGCCGCGCGCGGCGCGCGACGCGGAAGGCGCCCCAGACCTCGGAGGAGTCCTGGCCGTCCACCTCGACGGTGTTGTGCGCGGCGGTCGAGCGCTGGCGCCGGCGCTCCGTCCCGGGCTCGTACGTGGACGTGCCGCTGTCCACCACGAGCCGCCGCCCGCCGAGCGAGAGCTCGAAGGACAGCGTGTCCGCGTGCGCGTGCCCGGGCAGGTAGCGCGGCCCGATCTCCCCGACGTCCACCAGCGCGACGGTCGCGCCGTGCTGGAGCCGCACGTAGCCGGTGGCGGCGAGCGCGTGCGCGCCGTCGTCCGGCTGCTCGAGCGGCGGCAGGCCGAGGCGCGCCGCGTACGCCTCGAGCGCGGCCGGCGCGGCCGCGGCGTCGAGCGCCGCGTCGTTGAAGAGCGCGATCTCGCCGTCGGGGTGCGTCATCGCGGCCAGCCAGCGCCGCATCGCCTGCGCGCGCGCGCGCCACGCGCCTCGCTCGCGCGGCGCGAGGTCGGCCGCCTCCAGCGCCGCCAGCACGTCGAGCAGGTCCTCGAGCACGCGCGCGTGGTAGAGCGGGCTGCGCTCGAAGTGCCCGCCGTCCTCGAGCACCTGCTCGTCGAGCTCGCGGCGCAGGAGCGCCAGCCCCTTCGCCAGCCAGGCGTCGCCCTCGGCGCCGCCGAAGCGCACGCCGGCGAGCGCGAGCGCGCGCGCGTTCGCCAGCAGGTGGTTCCCGAGCAGGTGGTGCTCGAGGCTGCCGCGCAGCCAGCGCGCCTGCACCGCCAGGGCGTGCAGCGCGTCGGGGCCGAGGTCGCGCCCGAGCAGGCTCGCGCGCGCGAGGTTCGCGACGCGCCGCGAGAGCGGGTAGGGCTCCCAGGCGGGCCGTCGCCCGGGCGGGTTGTCGCGCAGCCAGCGCGCCAGGAGGTCGCGCTGCCAGGCCTCGCGCCCGGCGGCGCCGCGCGCGTGCAGGTCGTCCAGGTAGTGCAGGTGGTAGCGCCACAGGCGCGGCCGGTCGGCCGGATCCCAGTCCGCGGGAGCCGCGACCTCGCGCTCGCTCCCGAGCAGGCGCACGCGCGTGGCCGAGAGCAGCACCGGCTCCTGCTCGACGCCGGCCACGAGCCTGCCGGCGCGGCGCAGCGGCGGCGCGGGCGAGAGGTCGGCGCGCGGCCGGTGCACCAGGCGCCAGGCGCGCGCGGCGACCTGCACCGGCCGCAGCGTGCGCAGCGTGCGCGCGTAGAGCAGCGCCGTGCGCGCGGCGCTCACGGCGCGTCCTCCGCGAGGAGCGCGCGCAGGCGCGCGCTGCGCCAGCGCAGGAGCCGGCCCTCGGCGCCCGCGATCGACTGGCCGGTGGCGAGCACGAAGGGCGGCGCGCCCTCGAAGGCCGGCAGCGCCAGCGTCGGGTAGCGCAAGTAGCCGCGGCGGTCGCGCAACCACGGGAGGTCGCGCGCGAAGCGGGCCACCGTGCGCCAGCGGAGGCCGTCCCCGCTGGCGAGGAGCGCCGGGCGCTGGTCGCGGTTGACGGCGCTCTTCTCGACCGCGGTGGCGACCAGCAGGAGCTCGCCCGCGCGCGCCGTCGCGAAGGCGCTGCCGGGCAGCTCGGCCAGCCGCTCGGAGCGGCCGGTCGCGGGGTCGAGCAGGTGCACGGCGTTCGGCTCGTGCGGCGTGTCGGTGGGGGTCACGAGCCCCGCGGCGAGCGGCAGCACGCCGACGCAGCGCACGGCCTGGACGCCGCGCACGACGGGCTCGAGCGTGCGGAACTCGTCGTCCGTCCACCACAGGGCCGCCTCCGCGCCCTCGTCGCCGGAGAGCACCCACAGCCCGCCGCGCCAGGGGTCGGTGACGACGGCGTGCACGTGGCGGATCGCGCCGGCGGGGAAGGTGTGCACGACGTCCCAGCGCGCGCCGTCGGCGCTGCCGTAGACGTGCACGGGCTCGCGCGCGGGGTTGGCGAAGTACTCGCCGAAGAAGAGCCGGCCCGAGGGCGCACGGCACACGCCGAGCGGGCGCGTGCCGCGGCGCACGCGGTGCGCCACGCGGAAGCGCCGCTCGCCCGCGGGGAGGTGCAGCACGGCCCCGCGCCCGACGGCGACCAGCGCGCCGTCCGCGAGCGGCAGCAGGGCGTGGAAGCCCTCGCGCAAGAGCCGGGCGACGAGCGGCGCGCGCGCGCGCGCGGCGCGCAGCGGGCCGCCCGGCGCCGTCGCGAGCGGCTCGAAGCGTCGTCCGCCGTCGCGCGAGAGGCCGAGCGCGAGGCCGGAGGCGGCGATCACGCGCGCCTCGTCGGCGAAGAGCACGCGCCAGCGGCCGAGGCGCTCGGGCGCCAGGCCTTCGACGACGGCTGCCGCCGGCGGCGGAGCGTCGCGGCGCGCGGCGCGGCGCGACGCGGCGCGCTGGGCGGGGCCGTAGAGCGTCCGCGCGAGCGCGCGCGCGAGCGGCGCGGCGGCCGGAGCGAGCAGCCGCGCCGCGCCGGCCGGCCGCGGGTCGTCCCCGCGCGCCGCGCGCCCCCCGGCGCGGAAGGGCTCGGACCACAGCGCCTCGACCCAGCGCGCGCGCGCGGGCGCGAGCTCGCTCCGCCACTTGCCCGCGTTCGACGCGAGCAGCGGGCCGAAGACCTCGCGCTTCCAGGAGAGCTCGCGCGCGTCCACCAGACGCTGCGCGCGCTCGCCGAAGGCCAGCATGGCGGGGTCGAAGGCGATCCCGACGTGCGCGCACACGCGCCGCAGCGCCGCCTCGGGCCGCGCGAGCAGCTCCTCGTAGGCGAGCTCGAGGTACGCGCCGCCGAAGAGGCGCCGGCCCGCCTCGCGGCCGCGGCGCTCCTGCTCGGCGCCGAGCAGAGCGTGCAGCCACCACGGCCGGCCGGCCGACCAGGCCGCGCGCGTGCGCGAGAGCACGACGTCGCGCGGGTCGCGCACGACGTGCACCACGCGCGCCTGCGGCCGGGCCGCGTGCAGCGGCGCCAGGTGATCGAGCAGGCGCGGGTCCTTGTCGCCGGCGCGCGGCTTGCCGGCGCGCGCGGCGCAGGCGCCGAGCAGGCGCGCATACGTGCGCGCCAGGCTCCAGGGCCGGCCCGCGCGCGCGCGGCGCGCGTCGGGCGCCAGCAGCAGCTCGGCGTCGAGCCCCGAGCGCGCGAAGTCGAGGTCGCCCGCCAGGTGCGCGGCGAAGGCCGCGGGGCCGGCCGCCTCGAGCCTCCGCCGCAGGTCGCCCGGGACGACGTAGCGCCGGAAGAAGTGCGTCTCCGGCGTCATGCACAGCTCCGGGCTGGCGTCCAGCATGCACTGCAGGAGCGTCGTGCCCGAGCGCCCCACGCCGCACACGAAGACCGGGCGCTCGAGGTCGGGCGCGGCGCTGGCGCGCGGCGCCGCGAGGGTGGCGAGCGCGGGGCTCATGCGGCGAGGCGCGCGCGCGGGCGCGCCGGACGCTCGACCAGGTCGCCGTCGAGGACGTCCTCGACGTACAGGAGGTACCAGAGCATGACGTTCGCGAGGCCGAACCAGAGCCGGCTGCCCGGCAGGGCCAGGAGCTCGCGCAGCGCCGCGCGGTCGAACAGGCCCGTGCGCGCGGCGAAGGTGTCGAGCGCGGGCACGAGCCGCGTCCCGAGCGGGCCCTCCTTCCACGCGCCGACCGGCGCCCGGAAGCCGCGCTTCGTGCGCCGCACGAACGAGGCCGGCAGCGCGCGCTCGGCGACGGCCTTGAAGAGCGCCTTCGTGCGGCGGCCGGCGCCGCCGCGCCAGCGCGGCGGCAGCCCGAGCACGAGCTCGACCACGCGCTGGTCGAGGAAGGGCACGCGGCCTTCCACGCCGAAGGCCATGCCCATCTTGTCCAGCCGCGGCAGCATGAGCTGCGGCAGGCGGAAGCGCAGGTCCACGTAGCTCATCCAGAGCGTCGCGTCGCGCGCGTCGGCGCGCGCCTCGAAGGCGCGGCGCAGCGGCGCGACGAAGGTCTCGTACGTGCCGCCCGGCGCGCGCGGCAGCGCGGGGCCGAGCAGCCGCTCGAGCCCGGCCTCGCCGAAGTCGAGCGATCCGCTCCAGAAGAGAGGCTGGCCGGCCGCGGCGCGGCGCAGGATCTCGCGCCCGGGGGCGTGCCAGGGCAGGCGCTGCCCGAGCGCGCCCGCGCCGGCGCGCACGAGCGGCGCGGGCAGGCGCGCGCTCCAGCGCTCCAGGTCGCGCAGGCGCAGCCAGCTCCGGTAGCCGACGAAGAGCTCGTCGCTGCCCTCGCCGGCGAGCACGACCGGGACGCCCGCCGCGCGCGCCGCCTGCGCCAGGCGGTAGACCGTCGCGCACACCGGCGCGGCGATCGGCTCGTCCTGGTGCCAGGCGACGCGCGCCAGGACCTCGGCGAAGGACGCGCCGTCGAGCGCGACGGGATGGTGCGCCGCGCCGGCCTCGCGCGCGAGGCGCGCGGCCAGGGCGGCCTCGTCGTGGTCGGGGTGACCCGCATGGCCCGCGGTGAAGGTCGCGGGCGGGCCGCCCGGCGCGCGGCGCATGAGCTGCAGCAGGTAGGCGGAGTCCACGCCGCCCGAGAGGAACAGGCCGACCGGCACGTCGGCTTCCACGCGGCACGCGACCGCGTCCGCGAGCAGCGCCTCGAGCTCGTCCTGCGCCGCGCGCAGGCTCGCGGGCGGGGCGCGGCGCGCGTCGAGCGGGTCCCACCACGTGTGGCGCACGCTCGTGCCGCGCGCCAGGTCGAGCTCCAGGCGCTCGCCGGGGCCGAGGCACGCGACGCCGGCGAACAGCGTGCGCGGCGCGGGCACGGCGCGGAAGGTCAGCGAGGCGCGGAAGGCCTCGGGGTCGAGCCGGGCGGTGAGGCCCGGGTGCGCGAAGAGCGCCTTCGCCTCGGAGGCGAAGAGCAGGTCGCCGGACACGTCGGCCACGTAGAGCGGCTTGATCCCGACGCGGTCGCGCACGAGGTGGGCGCGCGCCTCGCGCTCGTCACACAGGCAGAACGCGAACATCCCGCGCAGGCGGCGCAGGAGCTCCTCCAGGCCCCAGGCGAGGTAGCCGTGCAGCAGCACCTCGGTGTCGGAGTGGTCGGTGCGGAAGCGCGCGCCGGCGAGCTCGAGCTCGACGCGCAGCGCGCGGTGGTTGTAGACCTCGCCGTTGAACACGATCGCGACGCGGCGGCCGTCGCGCTCGGCGTGCATCGGCTGCGCCGCGGCGGGGGAGAGGTCCACGATCGAGAGCCGGCGGTGGGCCAGGCCCACGCGCCGGTCGGACGACGTCCAGGCGCCGGCGCCGTCGGGGCCGCGGTGGGCGATCGTCTCGCGCATCGCGCGCAGGACGTCGTCCTGCACGCGCCCGCGCGGCGAGAGCCAGCCGGCGATGCCGCACATCAGGCGGCCCTCCGCTCGTCGAGCGCGAGCAGCCAGCCCTCGAGCGCGCCGACCCAGCGCGTCGAGCGCCACAGCTCGCCGCTGGCGCGCGCCCCGGCGGCGAGGGCGCGCCACAGCCGCCCGTCCGCGACCAGGCGCTGCATGGCCTGGCCCAGGGCCTGCGCGTCCTTGGGCTCGACCAGGAGGCCGTTCTTCTCGTGCTCGACGATCTCCGGCAGCGAGCGCCAGCGCGTCGCGATCACCGGCACGCCGCACTGCAGCGCCTCGACGATCGCGCCGGGGATGCCCTCGCCCTGGTGGTAGGAGGGCAAGAGCAGCACGTCGCTCGCGCGCAGCACCGGCGGCACCTCCGCGCTGGCCAGCGGGCCGCACCAGCGCGCGCGCGGATGACCGGCGAGCTGGCGCGCGTCGAAGCCCGGCATCGGCGGGCCGTAGACGCACAGCTCGGCGTCGGGCGGCAGGCCGTCGCTCGCCTGCAGCGCCTCGAGCACGCCCTTCTCGGGGCGCAGCTGGCCGAGCAGCACGAAGCGCCGCGCGCCGCGCGCGGGGTCGGGATCGACGAGCGGCGCGCGCGGCTCGATCTCGCGCGCGGTCGGCAGCCAGCGCGCGCCGGGGAAGCGCTCGCACAGCGCGTGCGTCTGGAGCAGGAGCAGCGGCGCGCGCAGAACCGTGCGCCGCGCCAGCGCGCGCAGCGGCGCGGGCGCGCGCGCGAGCGCGACGTCGAGGTCGCCGCCGAACGGCCGCACCGCGAGCGGCCGGCCGCGCAGCCGGCAGAGCAGCCACACGAGCGGCCCCGCGCGCAGCACGCCGCCCGCGGACACGCACCACAGGCAGCGCTCCCCGTCGCTCGGCCTGCGCGCCAGGCGCAGGCACAGGCGCGCCAGCGCGCGCGCGTCCTCGACGAGGCGCCGCAGGCGCGAGAGGCCCGCGCGCGGGCGCGCGGTGTCGAGCACCTCGACCTCGAAGCCGGGGCGGCTCGCGAGGCGCTGCACGAGGTCGGCGAACGAGACCTTGGTCCCGCCGATCACGTCGCGCGGGTGGGGCAGCGGGCCGGCGAGCAGGAGCCGGGGACGGCCGGCAGGGCGCCCCGCCCCGCCGCCCGCGAGCAGGCGGAAGCTCGGACGGGCCTTCGTCACGCGACCTCCACGTCGAAGCGCTCGATCCAGCGGCCGAGCTGCGCCAGCGTCCAGGCGCGCGCGGCGGCGGCCTGCGACGAGCGGCGGCCGTCGTCGCGCGCCGCGCGCCGTCCGTCGGCGACGACGGCGGCGATGGCGCGCGGGCGCAGCAGCGCGGCGGCCGGGCGGCCGGGGCGGTAAAGCTCCTCCAGCAGGTCCCAGAAGCCCGCGTCGAGCCAGTCGTGGAGCGGCAGCGCGAAGCCCTGCTTCTTGTGCGCGTGCACCGCTGGCGGCAGCAGCCCCTCGCCCGCCCTGCGCAGCAGGTGCTTGCCGCGCCGGCCGCGCACCTTGAGCGCGAGCGGCAGCGAGAGCGCCAGATCGACCACGCGCCGGTCGAGCAGCGGCACGCGCACCTCGAGGCCGTCCGCCATGCTCATGCGGTCGACCTTGGCCAGGATCGCGCCGGGCAGCGAGGTGCGCGCGAGCACGACCATCGCCAGCTCCTCGGGCGCCAGGCGCTCCAGCGCTCCGGCGTCCTCGAAGGGGAGCTCGCGCGGGGGCAGCGGGTCCGCCAGCAAGAGCGGCAGCTCCTCCTCCTGCCACAGGCTCGTCAGGCGCCGCATCTGGGCCAGCGGCTCGTGGAAGGTCAAGGCCAGGCCCTTGCGCGCGCGGCGCGCGGCGTGCGCGGCGCGCCCGCGCACGAGCGGCGTCACGCCGGCCAGCGCCGCGCAGCCCAGGCGCCGCAGCAGCGCGGGCGTGCGCTCGGCGGTGCGCCGCACGCGCGCGGCCCAGAACATGTGGTCGTAGCCGCCGAAGAGCTCGTCGCCGCCGTCGCCGGAGAGCACGACCTCGACCTCGCGGCGCGCGAAGCGCGAGAGGATCGCGGTCGGGATGCAGGAGACGTCGGTCAGCGGCTGGCCGACGTGCTCGACGACGCGGTCGAGCAGCTCCGGCTCGAAGCGCGCGCTCTCGACCCTGATCTCGTGGTGCTCGGCGCCGAGGTGGCGGGCGACCTCGCGCGCCAGCGCGCTCTCGTCGTACTCCGCGCGCGCGAAGCCGACGCTGAAGGTCTTGAGCGGGCGGTCGAGCGCGCGCGCCGCGTAGGCCGCGACGGTGCTCGAGTCGATGCCGCCCGACAGGAACACGCCGACCGGCACGTCGGCGACGAGCTGGGCGGCGACGCTCTCGCGCAGCGCCGCGCGCAGCTCGTCCAGCGCCTGCTCCTCGTCGCGCGGCGCGGGAGCGAGCTCGAAGCGCCAGTAGCGCTCGACCTGGACGCGCCCGGCCTGCCAGCGCAGGAGGTGCCCGGGCGGGAGCTGCTGCACGCCGTCGAGCATCGTCCAGGGGTCGTTCGTGCAGCGGTCCACGAGCAGCGTGGCGAGCGAGCGGCGGTCGAGCAGGCGCGGCACGAGCGGGTGGCGCAGCAGGCTCGCGAGCTCCGAGGAGAACACGAGCTCCCCGCGCGCGCCGACCCAGTAGTACAGCGGCTTGATCCCGAGCGCGTCGCGCGCCAGCGTCAGGCTGCGCTCGCGCGTGTCCGCCACCGCGAAGGCGAACATGCCGTTCAGCCCGGGCAGGCAGGCGGCGCCCTCCTCGATCCAGGTGTGCAGCAGCACCTCGGTGTCGCAGGCGGTCTCGACCTGCCGGCCGCGCGCGAGCAGCGCCTGGCGGCGCTCGCGGTGGTCGTAGAGCTCGCCGTTGTAGACCAGCACGTGGCGGCCGTCGCGCGAGCGCATCGGCTGCGCGCCGTGCGCGACGTCCACGATCGAGAGCCGCCGGTTGCCGAGCGCGCACCAGCGCAGGTCGGCCAGGCCGCCCTCGTCCGGGCCGCGGTGCACCAGCGCGCCGTTCATGCGCGCGACGTGTCCGGCATCGACGGGCGCGTCGAGCGGGCTGGCGTGTCCGTTGATGCCGCACATGGTCAGGCTCGGGGCTCGGGGCAGGGGGCGAGGCGCGGCCGGAGCGCGCGCGGCGTGCGGCGCGCGAGCGCGCCCCAGGCCAGCGCCGCGGCGGCCGAGAGGACGAGCGCCACCGCGAGGAGCGGCAGCGTCTGCTTGAGCAGGGTCGAGACGGTCCCGCGGTGGATCAGGACCACGACGTAGGCCACGTAGGGCGAGAAGCGCGCGGCCACGCCGTCGGGCGCGCGCTGGGCGCGGCGCGCGACGCCGGCGAAGATCCAGCCCAGCGCCAGCCCGCAGACGAGCGGGCCGAGGAACGAGCCCAGGTTCCACCAGGCCTCGGCCACCAGGCTGAAGGCCGTGCCGCCGCCGCGCTCGTCCACCTCGGGGTAGAACTCGGCGGCGAAGGAGCGCGCCAGGCTCTCGGGGCGGTCGGGGCTGAGCGCCAGCGGCACGAGGATCGCGAGCGCGTCGGCGTAGCTCGTGCCGCCGAGCGCGCCGGGCTCCTCGTCGCGCACGACCTCCATGGTCGTGATGAACGGGTGCGAGAGCTCCGACCCGCCCACCCACTGCCCGGCCGTGGTCTCGAGCGCCGAGCCCTGCCCGTAGACCGCGCGCAGCGCGTCGAGCAGACCGTCGTGCCACACGCCGCGCACCATCGAGTAGCCCTCGACCGCGACGTAGCCCGCGGCGAGCCCGGCCAGGAGCGTGAGCGGCACGCGCGCCAGCGCCAGTCGCTTGCGGCGGCACAGGGCGTGCAGGTGCCCGATGCCGAGCGCCAGCGCGTAGGTGCGCACCGACAGCACGCCGACCGCCCAGGCGGCGATCGCGAGGGAGGCCAGGCGGAAGGGGAGCTTGTGGCGCGGCGCGAGCGCGCTCGCCTCGGCCCACAGGCAGGCGACGATCATCAGGTCGAGCCCGATCAGCCAGGCGCCGAGCCCGCTCGAGGCGCGGTACTTGCTCGCGGGGTCGACGTGGTCGGCCAGCGTGCCGAGCCCGACGCGCGCGACGTAGACGGCGTAGAGCGCGAGCCCGGCCGCGAGCAGGCCCCAGGCGACGGCGCCGTCGCGCCAGCGCGCGCGCGCCGACGGCGGCCGCGCCCGGTCGCGCGGAGCGTGCGCCGGCGCGCCGCGCGCGGCGAGCACCGCGACGGCGAGCAGGCCCAGCCCGAAGGCGAGGTACTGGGTCTGGGCGGCGACGAGCACGTCCTCGGGCAGGTCGCCGACGTTGCGCCAGGAGACCGGGGCGACGAAGGCCGTCGCCACCGGATAGAAGGTCGCGACCAGCGCCGTGGCTGCGACCAGGAGCAGGAGCGGGTCGAGCGGCGAGCGCCGCCGCAGGACCCACAGGCCGGCGCCGCCGCTCGCGAGCGCGGCCAGGGCGAGCAGCCAGCGGACGATCACGCGGCGCCTCCGCCGGAGAGGACCGCGCGCGCGG
>CADEGS010000046.1:0-13993 GCA_902826945.1 uncultured bacterium
CGGCGTTGGTAACTACCAATGGCGCATCAGCTGGGACATGGGATCGGGCGCCAGCCTGTCCACGTCGAGCTTCGACCTCGAAGATGCCTACGTCATGTGGGAGTGCGAGGAGTACTTCACCACGACGGCTGGCAACTACAAGATGCGCGTGCTGATGAGCGACGCGGTCGACCCGGAGAAGCAACTCTTCATCGACCGTACGGCCCTCGGCTCGGCATTCGACTTCTGGCAACCCGGCGTGGCCGTTCACGGCTCGCAGGATCTCTTCCACTGGTACGCAGGTCTCCAGAACAGCAGCGACGGCCAGGAAAGCGGCCACCGCTACTACGTGCGCGCCGAGTACGACTTCGGTACCGGCTCGGGCATGTACGAGGGAGCCCTGGGTTCCAACGACGATTTCAATGCCACCATCGGCGGCGTCTTCTACAGCGACGACGACGTCTCTGGCGACGGGTCGATGTACGCGGTCGACGGCCGCGGATCCGCTGGCCCGTTCGGCTTCGGCGGCGAGATCGCGTTCGTGGACGAGGACCTCGGCAACACGCTTGTGACCGGCTCCGACTTCAGCCGGCTCAACAACTCCTCGCTTTCCTTCGGGTCCTTCGCCGACCAGGACGACACGTCGCCCTACGGCGTCTTCCTGAGCTACCTGCTGAACGATGAGTTCGAGGCCGGCGTGCGTTACGACGACCTCGACAACTTCGACGAAGAAAGCATCATCAGCGTCGTGCTCAACTGGTACCGCTCGGGCCACAACGCCAAGTGGCAAGCCCAGTGGTCCGATGTCGACAGCGACGGCGACGACGGCTCGATCTTCCAGGTCGGCTTCGTGGTCGGCTCGACCCGCTGAGAACGAGAAGGCGCACCTTCGCCGCGCGAGCCGCGACGGAGGGAGCGGCCACTGGGGTCCGGCGAGTCCGAGCCCATAGCACAGAAAGCCCCGCGCGCGCCGTGGGGCTTTCTAGCTTTAACCGCCCCCGCGCAGGAGCCGCCAGCGGGGGCGCGGCGGTTGACCGCGAGGACGCCCTGCCCCACCGTGGCGGCATGAAAGCCTGGGTGCTCTTCCTGCTCGTGCTCGTGCCCGTGCTCGCCTGCGGCGGGCTCGTCTTCCTCGCCCAGCAGAGCGCCCGCCGGGTCCCCGCGGCGGGCCTGCTCGAGGGCCGGCTGCGCCCGCTCTCCTCGTCCCCCAACGGCGTGTGCAGCGAGGAGGGCACGCGCGAAGGCGCGCGCGTGGAGCCGCTCCCGTTCCAGGGCACCCCCGCGGCGGCCCAGGCGGCGCTGCTCGCGCTGCTCGCGGCCGAGCCCCGGGCCAGCCTCGCGAGCGTGGCGGAGGGCTACGTCCACGCCGTCTTCGTCTCCCCCCTGTTCCGCTTCCGCGACGACGTGGAGTTCCGCATCGACCCCGAGGCGGGCTGCATCCACGTGCGCTCGGCCGCGCGCGTCGGCCACTCGGACCTGGGCGCCAACAAGAAGCGCGTCGAGGACTTGCGCGCCCGCTGGACCGGCTCCGCGCCGCGCTGAGGTCCCTGGATCCGTCGCGACCCGAGCGGCTCCCGTCCCCACGTTCTTTCTTACTCCGCGCCCTCCGTTCCCCTCCGCGTTCTGCGCGTCTCTCTCTTCCTGAAGATCCCCTTCCCCCAGGCTCAGTGCTCCGGATCGGGCGCGTCGGCCGTCCCCCCGGGCCGCATCGGCCTG
The DNA here is from genome assembly GCA_902826945.1 of uncultured bacterium. The sequence continues at coordinate 1,696 of CADEGS010000046.1, forward strand.
CCCATCACCGCCTTCGCGCCGTAGCGCAGGCGCTCCTCGATCTCGCGGTCGAAGGCCGGGTGGCGCGGCTGCTGCGGGAAGCCCCTGTGCCGGGCGCCGCACAGGTAGCACACGACCACCCGGGGGGCGAAGCGGTAGAGGATCGCGTCCAGGAGCGCCGCCGCGAACAGGCTGGCATAGTGCGTGGCGGGCGCCGCGACCGCCGCCGCCACGACGATCGCGAGCCCCAGCGGGCGCGGGAAGTCGCGCTGGGTGTAGAGCTCGGGATGCCCGCAGGCGAGGCAGCCCTGCAGGCCGCCCTCGGCGCTGGCATGCTCGCGCCGGAGCTCGTTGCCGCCGGCCGCCCGCCAGCTCTCGGCCAGGAGCGCGAGCGTCGGCGCGCGCGCCCGGCAGCGCTCGCCCGACGCGCCGACCCGCTCGAGCCCGAGCTCTCCGCCGCCCGAGGCCTTGGCCCTCAGAGCGGGAGCCCGTAGGAGCCCTGCAGCGACACGGACACCGCCGTGCCGATCAGGACCAGGACCGTCGACGCGTACAGGATGCCGGTGGCGGAGCGCGTGTTCTGGAAGCGCAGGGAGCTCGCCGCCATGGCGGCGAACAGGAGCGGCAGGAGCAGGCCGACCGCGACCCGCGTCCCCAGGTGCAGCATGCCCATCGAGCTCGCGAGCGGCGCTTCCGACTGCGCGAGCAGGCCGCGGAAGGCGAGGCAGGTCGCGACCAGGAGGCCGAGGGAGAGCAGCATGCAGGCCACCGTGACGCGGTTCAGCCGCTGCAGGTGGCGCACGGCGAGGTTGGGGACCGTCAGGTACCAGTGCCCGAGCACCATCGCCACGACCACGCTGCCCGCCACCGAGCCGGTGGCGAGGGCGCTGGAGCCCGCCAGGCACCATGCGCCGAGGCCGCGCTCGACGATCGCCTCGGGCAGCGCGAGCACCACCGCCGCCGCCGTCCCCGCCAGGGCCACGCCCAGGGCGGCCGCCCAGCGCGCGCCGCGGACCGGGCCGGAGTAGAGCGGCCAGGCGAGCACCGCCAGCCCGCTCGCCAGGGCAACCGGCGAGGACCAGGCGAGCTCGCCGCTCTGCAGCGGAACGCCCACGCCGACCAGGATCGGCACGAGCGCCAGCGTGCCCATCAAGCGGTAGAAGAGCGCGCCGACCGGAGCGCGCGGGACGAAGGCCAGCGCGAGCAGCACGCCGAAGGCGAGCTCGAGGGCGAACTGGGTTCCGAGCGCGTTCCACACGACCGGGCAGATTCTAGCGGGGCTCCGCCCGGGCCCGACCCGCGCTTGGCTGTTTGCGAAAGGGCACGGGGCGCGGCGCCGCCCGATGCCTCGCGAGCGGTTCCGCCGGACCACTCCCGCGTGCCGAGGAGCACGCGCCCCCCGAGTCCTGCGAGAGACCGACGCCGCCGGCCGCCCTAAGCTGGGCGGCGATGGAGCCCGTGCGCATCCTGGTCACCGGCGGCGGGCGCGGCATCGGCCGCGCCATCGCCCTGCGCTTCGCGACCGAGGGCGCGCGCGTGGTCGTCGCCGCGCGCACGCAGTCGGAGCTCGCGGCGGTCGCCGCCGAGGCCGAGGCGCGCGGCGCGCGCGGGCTGGCGCTCTCGATGGACGTCACCGACCTCGCCTCGGTCGAGGGAGCGGTCGCCCGCGCGCTGGACTTCACCGAGGGCGTGCTCGACGTCCTGGTGAACAACGCCGGCGTCTTCGACATCCGGCCCTTCGGCGCGCTGTCGCCCGCCACCTGGTACCGCCACGTCGCGGTGAACCTGCATGGTCCTTTCCACGTGACCTGGCTCACCCTGAAGGGCCTGGAGCGCAGCGCGCGCGCCCACGTGTTCAACATCTCGTCGATCGCCGGCCTGCGCGGCTTCCCGGGGAACACCGCCTACTGCGCGACGAAGTACGGGCTGCGCGGCTTCGGCGACGCGCTGCGCCTGGACCTGGCCGAAAGCGGCATCCGGGTCTCGACGGTCTACCCGGGCGGGACGGACACGCGCATCTTCGACGGCGTGCCGGGGGAGTGGGACCGCTCGCGCATGAACCGTCCCGAGGACGTGGCCGAGGTGCTGTGGAGCGCCTACGCCACGCCGGCGACGGTGTGCGTCGACGATCTGCAGGTCCCGCCGCCCGAGCGCTGAGCGTGGCGCGCCCTCAGCGGCCCAGGTTGCGCACCAGGCCCAGGAACTCGTTGCGCGTCTTCGAGTCGTTGCGGAAGGAACCCAGGAGGCACGAGGTCATCGCGGACGAGTTCTGCTTCTGCACGCCGCGCATCATCATGCACAGGTGCGCGGCGTGGGCGACCACGCCGACGCCCTTGGGCGCCAGGATCTCGTCCAGCGCCTGGGCGATCTGCTGCGTCATGCGCTCCTGCACCTGCAGCCGGCGCGCGAAGACGTCCACGATGCGCGGGATCTTGGAGAGCCCGATGATCTTGCCGTCGGGGATGTAGGCCACGTGCACACGGCCGTAGAAGGGCAAGAGGTGGTGCTCGCACAGGCTGTAGAACTCGACGTCCTTGACCAGCACCATCTCGGAGCAGTCCTCCTCGAAGACGCCCTGGCCGACGACCTCGGCGGCGGTCTGGTGGTAACCCTGGGTCAGCTCGGCCAGGCTGCGCGCGACGCGCTCGGGCGTGCGCGCCAGCCCCTCGCGGCGCGCGTCCTCGCCGAGCGTGCCGAGCAGCTCGCGGATCAGCTCGGGGACGCGGGCGAGGGCCCCAGGTACTCCACGGAGTTGCTCTTGCTCTCGAACAGGCGAATCCGGTGTAGGCGGCATCCTTCGAAGCGCTCGACTTCCGGGGCGATCCGCTGCCACAGGGCGACGGCGACGTTCTCCGCCGTCGGGATCACGCCTTCGAGGAACGCCACGTCGTGGTTGAGGTGCTTGTGGTCGACGGCCGGCAGGACCTTCTCCCGCAGGATCGCCATCAGGTCGGTCAGGTTCATCACCATGCCCGTGCGCGGCTGCACGCGGCCGCGCACGGTGACCTCGAGCTCGTAGTTGTGGCCGTGGTGGTCGTAGCAGGGTCCGTAGAGCCGGCGGTTCTCCGCGTCGGAGAGCTCCGGGCTCTGCAGGCGGTGGGCGGCGCTGAACTCCTCGCGGCGCGTGATCTCGACGAAGGGCTGGCCCATCGGGGGGAGCGGGAAAGGCGTGCGTGCGGCGGGAGGTCGGGCGCGGGAAGGGACGCTCGGGCCCAGGCTAGCGCGCGGCTCCACGGCCCACCACCGGGCCGGCGCGGCGGCGGCCGGATAGAATCTCCTCGCGCGCCTCGTCTCCCGTGCCTGCCGGCGCCGAACGAGCCCCTGGCCGCGCGCCCCCCGAGCCGTGATCCGCCGCGTCTGGATCGAAGAGGGCTGCATCTCCTGCAACCTGTGCGAAGACCTCGTCCCCGAGGTCTTCGAGGTGTTGCCCGGCGACACCTGCCGCCCCACGAAGGGCCACGCGCGCCACCTGCGCGGCGAGCCGGAGATGGAGGCGCGCCTGCGCGAGGCGGCCGAGTCCTGCCCGGTCGAGGTGATCCAGCTCGAAGAGCGCCCCTGAGCGCGCGCGCCCGGGCCCCCGGGGGGCTCGAAAAAGGATCTTCGCAAGGGCTCCCCCCTGGCCTACAGGGAGCGGGAGGCAAACCCGATGGACGCGAAGCACTACGACCAACGCCGCGCGCAGAGCCTGCTCCCGCTGCTCGGCGCGATCGGCCGCGAGATCCAGGAACGGGCCGAGACCCTCGCCGCGCTCGAGGCGGCGATCGAGCGCCTCGAGGAGACCGGCGGCGCGCGCGAGGAGCTGCACCGCATGGAGGCCGAGGCCGCCACGCACCGGCGCGGCCTGCGCCTCGCCAAGGTCGAGCTCGAGCGGCTGGGCTGCTCGGTGGTCGGCATGGCACCCCTCACCTTCCGCATTCCCGGCAGAGTGGGCGAAGCGAAACACAGCTTCGTATGGCAGACCGGGGATCCGGTCCTCCGCTAGGAGCGACCGGGCCCGGCGACACGCACCTTCGCCGGGCTTTTCGGGGCCCTCGCTCAGGTGGCTGGCGAGGGCCCCCTTTCTTTTCCCGCCCGCGCGCTGCGGAGCGCGTTCGCGCCCGGCCCTCGTATCCTGGTGCGATGCGTCCGGATCTCCTGCGCCGCCCGCGCGGCTCGCTGTGGTTCGCCGGCGGCCTCCTCTGCGGCGTCCTGTGGGCGCTGTCGCTGACGCTCGCCTGGCGCGACCGCGACCTGGAGCTCCTGCGCCAGGTCGTGGGCCTGACCGAGGACGAGTGGATCGGCGAGGCGCGCCGCCCCGAGCTCGTGGACGACGCGCTGCGCGGCATGCTGGGCGGGCTCGACCGCTACTCCGCCTACTACGGCCCCGACGAGATCGCGCGCCTCGACCGCGAGACCTCCGGCACCTTCCGCGGCATCGGCGTCGTCTTCCTGCCGCCCGCGCAGGAGGGCGTCGTGCTCTTCCCGGTGCCCGGCGGCCCCGCGGCGCGCGCCGGGCTGCGCGTCGGCGACCGCATCCGGCGCGTGGACGGGCTGGAGCTCGCCGCCCTGCCGGCGGGCGGGCTGCCGCACTACCTCCAGGGCTCGGGCCCCGAGCTCGCGCTCGACGTCGAGGGGCTCGACGGCGCGGCGCGCGCGCTGTCCGTCACGCCGGAGGTCGTGCTCGACCCGACCGTGCGCCACGCGCGCATCGTGGACGCGGCGAGCGGGGTCGGCTACCTGGCGGTGGTCTCCTTCTCGCACCGCACGGCGGAGGAGTTCGACCGCGCCGTGGCCGAGCTGCGCGGCGAGGGGCTGCGCGCGCTCGTCGTCGACCTGCGCCACAACCCCGGCGGGATCCTCGACGCGGCGGTCGAGCTCGCCAACCGGTTCGTGGCGGAGGGCGTGCTGGTCTCGACCGAGACGCGCCGCGGCTCGACGCCGATGGAGGCGGACCCCGCCAAGGCCGCGCTGGCGGGAATGCCGCTCGTGCTGCTCGTGGACGGCGGCTCGGCCAGCGCCAGCGAGGTGCTGGCGGGAGCGCTGCAGGACCACGCCGCCGGCGTGCTCGTCGGCGAGGACACCTACGGCAAGGGCACGGTGCAGACGCTGACGCGCCTGGGCGAGGCGCGCGCGATCGTCAAGCTGACCACCGCGCGCTACCTGACGCCGAGCGGCCGGCGCATCGAGCGCCACGAGGACGGCGACTCCGGCCTGGCGCCCGACGTGCAGGTGGCGCTGCCGGCCGAGCAGAAGGACGGCGTGCTGCGCTTCCTCGCCTCGTACTCGCCGCCCGCGGGCGCGCGCGCGGCGATCGAGGCCTGGGAGGAGAGCTCGGGCAAGAGCCTGCTCGGTGCGCCGCCGCCCGACCGCCAGCTCGAGGTGGCGGTGCGGCTCCTGAACGGCGAGGCGCCGGATGGCGAGCGGCTCCACTAGCGCGCCCGCCGGGCTGCTCGTGCTCGGCATCGAGTCGTCGTGCGACGACACCGCCGCCGCCGTCGTGCGCGGCGGGCGCGCGGTGCTCTCGTCGGTCGTGCGCACGCAGGCGGCCGAGCACGCGCCCTTCGGCGGCGTCGTGCCCGAGGTCGCCGGCCGCTCGCACCTGCGGCACGCGCTGCCGGTGGTGGACGAGGCGCTGGCGCGCGCGGGCGTGACGCTCGAGGAGCTCGACGGCGTGGCGGTCACGCGCTGCCCGGGGCTGATCGGCTCGCTGCTCGTCGGCGTCTCGATCGCGAAGAGCATCGCCTGGACGCTCGCCAGGCCGCTGATCGGCGTGCACCACATCGAGGCGCACGCCTACGCCGCGACGATGGAGCACGACGTGCGCTTCCCAGCCGTCGGGCTGGTCGTCTCGGGCGGGCACACCGCGCTCTACCGCATGCCGTCCGCGACCGTGCTCGAGAAGCTGGCCGAGACGCGCGACGACGCCGCGGGCGAGGCCTTCGACAAGGTCGCGAGCATGCTCGGGCTCCCCTACCCCGGCGGCCCGCCGCTCTCGCGCCTGGCCGAGGAGGGCGACCGGCGCGCGTTCGCCTTCCCGCGCTACCGCCCGCGCGACGGCGGCCTGGGCTTCTCGTTCTCCGGCCTGAAGACCGCCGTGCTCTACCACCTGCGCGGCCAGGACGCGCTCGCGCCGACGCCGCCGCCCGAGAAGATCGAGCGCCGCGCCGACGTCGCCGCGTCGTTCCAGGAGGCCGCCGTGGACGTGCTGGTCGAGCAGACGCTCGCCGCCGCCGAGGCGCTCGAGGTCGAGAGCGTGCTCGTCGCCGGCGGGGTGGCCTGCAACGCGCGCCTGCGCGAGCGCATGACCGAGGCCGCCGCGGCCCGCGGCCGGCGCGCCTTCTTCCCCTCGCCGCGCTACTGCGCCGACAACGCCGCCATGATCGCCGGCCTGGGCGGCGAGCTGCTGGCCGCCGGCGCGCGCTCCGACGCCCTGCTGCTCGACGCGGCGGCCCGCTGAGCGCGCCGCGCTCCCCCGCCGCGCGCGGGCCTGCTATCCTCTTGCGCCTTTCTGGCGCGCCGCAGCCGTGGAACGAACTCGCATCCGAGAGCTCCTGGAGCAGGTCCAAGAGGGCCGCCTTTCGGTGCGGGACGGCGAGGAGCGGCTGGCGCGGCTGCCGATGATCGACCTCGGGCACACGCGCGTCGACACGCACCGCGGCCTGCGCTGCGGCTTCGGCGAGGTCGTCTTCGGCGCCGGCAAGCGGCCGCAGGAGCTCCTGGCGACGTCGCGCGCGATCCTGCGCGAGCACGGGCGGCTGTTCGTGACGCGCGTCGGCGAGGAGGCGGCGGCGGCGCTCACGGCCGAGATCCCCGAGGCGCGCTACCACGCGGCGGCGCGCTCGGTCACCGTCGGCTGCCCCGAGCGCGGCGCGGGCGTCGGGCGCGTGCTGGTCGTCACGGCCGGCACGAGCGACGCGCCGGCGGCCGAGGAGGCCGAGCTCACCGCGCGCATGCTCGGCGCGCGCACGGAGACGCTCCTCGACGTCGGCGTGGCCGGCGTGCACCGCCTGCTGGCCGAGGTCGAGCGCCTGCGCGCCGCGCGCGTGCTGGTCGTCGCGGCCGGCATGGAGGGCGCGCTGCCGAGCGTCGTCGGCGGGCTCGTTGCGCGGCCGGTGATCGCGCTGCCGACCTCGGTCGGCTACGGCGCCTCGCTGGGCGGCCTGGCGGCGCTGCTCGCGATGCTGAACTCCTGCGCCGCGGGCGTCACCGTGGTGAACATCGACAACGGCTTCGGCGCCGGCTACGCGGCGGCGCGCATCAACGAGCTGGGAGAGCGAGACGGATGAGCGAGCGCGGGAGGGCCAGCCTGGCGCTGGAGAACGGCGTCGTGCTGCACGGGCGCGCGGCGGGCGCCGCGGGCGAGAGCGCCGGCGACCTCGTGTTCAACACCGCGATGAGCGGCTACCACGAGATCCTGACCGACCCCTCCTACGCCGGGCAGGTCGTGCTGATGACCTACCCCTTGATCGGCAACTACGGCGTGGCCGAGGAGGACGCGGAGAGCGGCGCGGCCTGGCCCGAGGCCTTCGTCGTGAAGGAGATGTCGTCGATCCCCTCGAGCCACCGCGCCACCTCGTCCTTGCCCGACTGGCTGGCCGCCAAGGGCGTGGTGGCGATCGAGGGCGTGGACACGCGCCGGCTGACGAAGCTCGTGCGCGAGGCCGGCACGCTGCGCTGCGTCGTCTCGACGGTGGACCACGACGCGGGCTCGCTCGTCGCCAAGGCGCGCGCGGCGCCCGCCACCGACGGGCGCGACCTCGCCTCCGAGGTCTCCTGCCGCGAGCCCTACGCCTGGAGCGAGGGCTACCAGCCGAGCTACCCGCGCCGCATCCCCGCCGGCCCCAAGGCCCCGACGCGCATCGTCGCCTACGACTTCGGCATCAAGCGCAACATCCTGCGCAGCCTGGCGCACTGCGGCTTCGAGGTCGTCGTCGTGCCGGCCTGGACGAGCGCCTCGGACGCGCTCGCGCACGACCCCGCCGGCATCTTCCTCTCGAACGGCCCCGGCGACCCGGCCGCGGTGCGCCGCGGGATCGACGCGGTCAGCGACCTGGTCGGCCAGCGCCCGATCTTCGGCATCTGCCTCGGCCACCAGATCCTCTCGATCGTGCTCGGCGCGAGGACGCACAAGATGCCGTTCGGCCACCACGGCGCGAACCACCCCGTGCGCGACATCCTGACGAAGCGCGTCGAGATCACCTCGCAGAACCACTCCTTCGCCGTCGACCCCGCGTCGATGCCCGACACGCTCGAGCTGACGCACGTCAACCTGAACGACCAGACGGTCGAGGGCATGCGGCACAAGGAGCTCCCGGTGTTCAGCATCCAGTACCACCCCGAGGCGGCGCCCGGCCCGCTCGACTCCTCGCACCTCTTCCACCGCTTCCGCGAGGCGATCGCGGCGCAAGGGTGACGGAGGCGGCGGCCGTGGCCAAGCGGCCGCGAGCTGCTCAGCTCGCGTCGCGGTGCACGGTGTCCGGCGAGAAGGCCGGCAGGCAGACGGCGACGTACTCGGCGCCGCCGGGCTCCGGCGTGCTGTAGCGCACCCACTCGCCCGGGCGCGTGACGACCGCCTGGCCGGCGCGCACGTCGAGCGCGCCGCCCTCGTGCTCGACGCGCAGCATCCCCGCCAGCACCAGCGTGACCTCCTCGAAGGCCGGGCGCTGGCCGGGCTCGACCCAGCCGGCGGGCGAGCGCATGCGCGCCACGCTGAGCGCGGCGTGCCCGGTGCGCACGCGGCCGACGTACTCCTCGATGCGCTTGGGCTTGTTGCCGGCGGACTCGACGACGGCGGGGGCGGGGATCAGCTCGGGCATGACGGGTCTCCGGGGTGGATCGGGCGCGCGACCGTCGGGGCCGCTCGCAGGGCTCAGGCCAGGCGCGCGTCGGTCAGGGCGATCGCCTCGCGCGGGCCGCAGGCGACGACGCGGCCCTGCTCGAGGCTCAGCACGAGGTCGGCGCGGCGCAGGAGCGTCGGCCGGTGGGCGATCACGATCATCGTGACCTCGCCGTGCAGCGTGGCCAGCGCGTCGAGGATCTGCGCCTCGTTGGCGGCGTCGAGCTGGCTCGTCGCCTCGTCGAGGATCAGGAGCTGCGGCCGCGTGAGCAGCGCGCGCGCGAGCGCGATGCGCTGGCGCTCGCCGCCGGAGAGGCGCGCGCCGCGGTCGCCGACCGGCGTCGCCAGGCCCTCGGGCAGGCGGCGCACGAAGTCCGCCGCGGCGGCGCGCCGCAGCGCGTCCCACAGCTCCTCCTCGCTCGCGTCGGGCGCCATCCAGCGCAGGTTGGCCTCGATCGAGTCGTGCAGCAGGAAGGTCTCCTGCGGCACGTAGGCGACCGCGCGCCGCCAGGCGAGCAGGCGGCCGCCGGCGAGCGGCTCGCCGTCGACGAGCAGCCGCCCCTCGTCGGGCACGAGGAGCCCCATCACGACGTCGACGAGCGTCGTCTTGCCCGCGCCCGAGGGGCCGATCACGGCCAGCGTGCGGCGCCGCGCGAGCGTCAGGTCCACGCCCTCGAGCGCCGCGCGGCCGCCCTCGTAGCGCACGCTCACGCCTTCCAGGCGCAGCTCGCGCTCGAGCGCCAGCGGCGCGCCGGCGGCGCCCTGCGGCTCGGCCGCCGCCTCGAGCTCCTCGCAGATGCGCGTCGCCGACACGAGCGCCGGCAGCGCCTCGGAGGCGTTCGTGTAGCCCTGGTGCAGCTTCGAGAGCAGCGGCATCAGGCGCGCGAAGATGAACACGACGACGAGCAGCTCGGCCGTGCTCGTGCCCAGGCGCGCCGCCGAGACCCAGATCAAGGCCGCCAGCGCGACCGCGAGCAGCACCTGGTGCACGAGGTGCGCGTGCAGCGCGGCGCGCGCGTAGGCCAGGCGCTGCTCCTCGATGCGGTCGATGGCGCCGACGTAGGCCGCGTGGTGGCGGTCCTCCAGGCCGCGCGCCTTGATCGGCTTCAGGCCCTGCACGAACTCGGTCAGGAGCGAGAAGGCCTCGCGCTGCGCCTCGGTCATCGCCTCGCCCAGCGCGCGCGCGCGGCCGATCAGGGGCGCGCGCACGAGCTCGAGCGCCAGGCCGATCGCGACCGCGATCGCGGTCGTCGTGGGCGAGATGCGCAGCGCCGCCGCGCCGTAGGCGAGCACCAGGAGGCCCGTCGCCAGGAAGTCGAGCGACTCCTTCGTGCCGACGCTGACGCGCGTGATGTCCTGCGCGATCGCGTGCACGAGGTCGGACAGGCGCCGGCGCACGAGGAAGCGCCAGCCGGCCTTGCCCAGCGCGCCGAAGGTGCGCCCGCGCATGCGGTTCACGAAGCCGAGCTGGATCTCGTTCAGGAGGATCCCGCTGCGCGTCATCAGGAACGAGCGCAGCGCGACCAGCACGACGAAGGCGACCAGCACGCTCGAGAGCGTCATCGGCGCGCCGACGGCGTCGAAGGCCCGGCGCACGAAGCGCGCGACGCCGCGCGTCGCCGCTCCCCCGCCGCCGCCGTCGTTCACGAGCAGGAGGAACGGCACGAGCAGCACGAGCCCCACGCCCTCCATCAGCCCTTGCAGGACGAGCAGCGCGCACACGCTCGCCGCCTTGCGCGGCCGGAAGCGGGCCAGCGCCCCGAGGAACGCGACCAGGGGCTCGGCGAGGCGTCGCAGGGACATGGGAAGCGCTCCCGCCGGCGCGCGGCGGGCCATGAAGGTAGACGAGGCCGCCGGCCCTGGCGAGGCTCGCGCGCGGGAGCGCGGCCGCTCGCGCGCCGCGCGCTCCGGCGCACGGGCGCGCGCAGCGCGCGCGGACGCGAGCGCGCGGTTGTCCGGGCTGCGCGGGCCGCTACCCTGTGCGCCCCGTGCGCCGCCTCCTCGACGAGCTGAACCCCGAGCAACGCGCGGCCGTGGAGACGACCGAGGGCCCGCTGCTCGTGCTGGCCGGCGCGGGCACCGGCAAGACGCGCGTCATCACCTACCGCATCGCCTGGCTGCTCGAGCGCGGCGTGCCGCCCGAGAGCGTGCTGGCGGTGACCTTCACGAACCGCGCCGCGCGCGAGATGCGCGAGCGCGTGGCCGCGCTGGTCGGCAAGGAGCGCGCCAAGGCGCTCTTCGTCGGCACCTTCCACGCCTTCTGCCTGGAGGTCCTGCGCGAGCACGCCGCCACGATCGGCCTCTCGCCGCGCTTCACGATCAGCGACGACTCCGACCAGCTCGCGATCCTGCGCCGCGCGCTGCGCGAGATCCACGTCCAGGGCGCCGAGCTGCAGCCCGGCCAGGTGCACGCGCGCATCTCGCTCTACAAGAACCGCGGCGTCGGGTCGCAGGCGCTGCTCGAGCAGAAGGGCGGCGACGAGGCCACCGAGCTCGTCGCGCGCGTGTGGGAGCGCTACGAGGCCGAGCTGCGCCGCACGCGCGCGCTCGACTTCGACGACATCCTGAACGAGGCGCTGCGGCTGCTGCGCACGAAGGGCGGGCCGCTGGAGGCGCTGCGGCGGCGCTTCCGCTACGTGCTCGTCGACGAGTACCAGGACACGAACGTCGTGCAGTACGAGATCGTGCGCGCGCTGGCGGGCGCGCACCGCAACCTGTGCGTCGTCGGCGACGACGACCAGTCGATCTACGGCTGGCGCGGCGCGGACGTGCGCAAGATCCTCGACTTCCCGCGCGACTTCCCCGAGGCCAAGGTGGTGACGCTCGAGCGCAACTACCGCTCGACCGAGCCGATCCTGGCGGCGGCGAACAAGGTCATCCGGAACAACCCCAAGCGCCACGAGAAGGCGCTGCGCTCGGAGGTCGGCCCGGGCGAGCCGGTGCTCCTGCTCGTGGCCGAGGACGAGACCGACGAGGCCGACCACGTCGCGCTCGACATCCACCAGCGCGTGCGCGAGCGGCGCGCGCAGTGGCGCGACTGCGCCGTGCTCTTCCGCACCGGGCCGCAGGCGCGCCCGATCGAGGCGCAGCTCCGCGCGCGCGGCGTGCCGTACGTGCTGGTCGGCGGCAACTCGTTCTTCGACCGCAAGGAGATCCGCGACGTGCTGGCGTACGCGAAGCTCGTCCTCGCGCCCGACGACGACGCGGCGCTCTTGCGCGTCGCCAACGCGCCGCCGCGCGGGCTGGGCAAGGGCTCGCTCGAGCGCCTGCTGCGCCACGCCGCCGAGCGCGGCCTGTCCGCCTGCGACGCGCTGCTCGCGGCCGAGGAGGTCGAGGGCCTGAAGAGCGGCGTGGCGCTGGCCGCGCGCGAGCTCGGGCGCTCGCTCGAGAGCCTGCGCCGGCTCGAGGCGCCCGTCGGCCTGTTCCTCGAGACGCTGGTCCAGACCGTCGACTACCGCCGCGAGATCGAGCACGCCTACCCCGACGAGGCCACGCGCGCGTCGC
>CADEGS010000046.1:14093-24147 GCA_902826945.1 uncultured bacterium
GACTACCGCCGCGAGATCGAGCACGCCTACCCCGACGAGGCCACGCGCGCGTCGCGCTGGGCGGCGGTCGAGCAGATCCTCGAGCTGGCGCGCGCGCACCAGGGCCGCCGCAAGGGCGCGACGCTCGCGACGTTCCTGCAGGAGCTCGCGCTCGAGGCGAACGACGACGAGCGCGACGACCAGGGCGAGCGCGACGCCGTCACGCTGATGAGCCTGCACGCCGCCAAGGGGCTCGAGTTCCCCTGCGTCTACCTGGTCGGCCTCGAGGAGGACCTGCTCCCCCACGCGCGCGCCATCGCCGAGGACACCGTCGAGGAGGAGCGCCGCCTGACCTACGTCGGCATCACGCGCGCGCGCCAGCGCTTGACCCTGTGCCTGGCCAAGGCCCGCGCGCGCTTCGGCCGCCGCGTCGAGGTCGAGCCCTCGCGCTTCCTGCTCGAGCTCAAGGGCGAGGCCCCCGCCCGCGGCCGGCGCGGCGCGGGAGCGGGCAAGGGCGGCGCGAAGGGCGGGCGAAAGGCGGGGTCGAAGCCCGGTGCCAAGCCCGGCGCCCGCGCACGGCGCGCGGGCGGAGCGCGCCGCGGCAAGGCGGGCCGATCGGGCTAGCGCGAGGCCCCTCGCACTGGTGGTAGACAGCTTCGCGTAAGTGCATTGGGTGGTGCGGTTGTTTGGGATCGGAGCCTACACCGCTCTATCCACTTCTTCGTACCCGCTGACCCAACATCTCGTCAGCACAAACCCTAGCGATATACATAATAGACTATGACGTAGGCCGATATGTTGGTGCTCGATTGACAGTTCAAAGGGCTGCTACCCCAAGAGGATGCGCCATCTTGACATTCCCTCCTGGACTCAAGAGTGGCCCTGCCAAGCCGTAGCGTTCCTATGACATATTCTGTCTCCCCAGGATACGATTGATAAATAGAGCTATCAAAATTCTGAACACCAACCGGAAAGATGCCGCACGGATCATAAACAAGCACAGGTTGACCGTGCATTAGCGTATCAGTTTGGGTACTGTGACCAGAGAGAAGGGCGGAAAACCCTGTAGACCCTGCGCAATCAAGACTTCCATCATACGGGCCATTTATGGTCATCGTCCTGGGCACAGTATAGAAATCATTGGGTAAATATACCTGCTTGGCAAAAAAAGCAGGCATAAAGAGCTTAGTAAGGGACCTAAGCCTAATAGATACTTCACACGGATAGGATTCCGGAAGGCCATAGACCTCTACCCCGTCGTTTGTTTCGTAGACGAAGCATGATGTTCCCATAGTAATGCTTTGCAGCGTTCCAAACTCTCGCGGAAATGCTGGTATCGCGATTGGAACACAGATTGATGGCTCGCTATCCGTAAAGGTTGCCGAGACGTGAATGGCATGGTGCAAGATTTCTATTCTTGCAACGCCCCCGCTGGGGCCAAATGAAATCGCCTGTGCATTGATAGCAGAGTTATTCCATGCAATGACGAAGAGCAGCGACCCAACCGCCCTCGCAACTAAGTCGCCTATTCCGCCAGTGAGTTGAATGCAGCCTGGTTCATTATTGCCGCCCTTCTGAGATTGCATGTGAACTAGCATTGTCGACACTCCTTGTCGAACCATAGAGATCGGCCCAAGAATCCTGGTGGATTCAGACTGCTTTGCGCGTGGCGGTGTTCTGCTCTCGTGCAGAAGTAGAGCAGGGCGTTCCAGATCCCGCAATGCGCCTCGCAGCAATAGTCTCGACGGGTGCGGACTCGGGCCTGGCCCTCTCTTGCTATACCAGCTCGCCTGATTCGCGGTGGAAGGCCACCGAGCGGTCGCCGCGGGCCACGCGGACGGCGTCCTGCTCGAGGCGCACGTCGTCGACGCGGCCGCCGAGCGAGCGCTCCCAGACCAGGCCGCGCTCCTCGGACACGACGCACACGCCGCGCGCGCACCACAGGACGAAGTCTTCGCCCGCCTCCAGGATCCCCCCGAACAGCCCGCCCAGGCGCGCGACGGCGGCGCGCGCGGTGACGTCGAGCGTCACGCGCCCGCCGGCGCCGGAGCGGTCGGCGTCGCAAGCCGGGCAGCGCTCGTGCGCGTCGCCGAAGAGCGTGCCGCAGTTGCGGCAGCCGATCAGGTCCACGACGCCTCCGCGGCGGCGAGCCGGTCGAGCGGGCGGTCGGTCTCGAGCGCGAGCGTCGCGACCACGCCGCACACGACCGCCAGCACGGCGTGCACCGCGAGCAGGCGGCGGGCGGCGTCGCTGCCCGTCGCGAAGGCGCCGCCCAGGTAGACGAAGCCCGCGACGCAGGCGAAGACCGGCAGGCCGAGCGCGAGCCCGACGCGCGCCGCCACGTGCTCGGCTGCGAGCGCGCGCGCGACGAGAGCCAGGAGCGCTCCGAGCGGCGCGACGAGGAGCGCCCAGCGGGCCCGTCCGAGCCCCTCGCGCGTCGGCGAAGAGGACCGCGCCGTCGCCGCGGCGGCCGCGCCGCTGGGCATGGCGCGCCGGTCGGGACGCAGGAAGAGCACCAGGTCCACCCCCGCGAGCGCGCACAGGAGTCCGAGGGCGAGGTCCGAGACCATCGCGCAGAGCTTCGGCGCACCCCCGCTCCCGCGCAAGCGCGATCGCCTGCCCTGGCGCGATCCGCCGCACGGCGCGAAGGGTCCCCGCGCGATCGGGCCGGGCGACAGAGGCCGCTACAGCATCGCCATCGCGTCCACGTCGACCTTGGGCGCGACCAGGCCGCGCGGCGGCGGGGTCTCGGCCAGGAGCCAGGCCGCGCGCTCGAAGGCGTCGCCGTCGAGCGCGCCCTTGACCAGGAAGTGCGCGCGGTGGCGCGCGCGCAGGATGGCGATCGGCGCGGGCGCGGGGCCGAGCACGCGCACGGCGGGCGCGCGCGCGCGCACGAGCGCGGCGTAGTGGGCCGCGGAGGCGTCGGCGCGCGCGGCCTCGGGGTGCTCGAAGAGCGCGCGCAGCAGGCGGCCGTGCGGCGGGTAGCCGAGCTCCGCGCGCTCGCGCGACTCGGCGCGCGCGAAGGCCTCGTAGTCGCCGGCCGCGGCCATGCGGATCGCGGGGTGGTCGGGCGCGCTGGTCTGGATCACGATGCGGCCCGCGAGGTGCGAGCGTCCGGCGCGCCCCGAGACCTGCGCGACGAGCTGGAAGGTGCGCTCGGCCGCGCGGAAGTCGGGCAGGTGCAGCGCGGAGTCGGCCGACACGATCCCGACCAGGGTCACCGCCGGGAAGTCGAGGCCCTTGGCGATCATCTGCGTGCCGACCAGCACGTCGATCTCACGCCGGCCGAAGGCCGCCAGGACCTCCTCGTAGTCCTCGCGGCGGTGCATCGTGTCGGAGTCCATGCGGCGCACGCGCGCATCGGGATGCAGGCGGCAGAGCTCGGCCTCGACCTTCTCCGAGCCGACGCCGAAGGGCCGCAGGAAGGGCGCCGTGCAGCGCGGGCAGACGCGCGGCACGGCGCGCTCCTCGCAGCAGCCGTGGCACACCAGGCGCCCGATGCGGCGGTGCCAGGTCAGCGCCAGGTCGCAGTGCTCGCAGGACACCGTCTCGCGGCAGCCCGCGCACCACAGGACCGGGATGAAGCCGCGCCGGTTCAGGAACAGGATCGCCTGCTCGCCCGCGGCGAGCGTCTCGGCCAGCCGGTGCAAGAGCAGGCGCGAGAAGAGCGGCGCGCCGGCCTCGCGCTCGGCCTCCGCGCGCATGTCGACGACGCTCACCTGCGGCACGCTGCCGCCCCCCACGCGCCGCGGCAGCGAGAGGCGCGCGTACGCGCCGCGCTCGGCCGCGTGCCAGCTCTCGAGCGCCGGCGTGGCGGAGCCCAGCACGCACACCGCGCGCTCCAGGCGCGCGCGCTCGACGGCCGCGTCGCGCGCGTGGTAGCGCGGCGTCGAGGCCTGCTTGAACGAGGGCTCGTGCTCCTCGTCCACCACGATCACGCCCACGCGCGGGAGCGGCGCGAAGAGCGCCGAGCGCGCGCCGACGACCACGCGCGACTCGCCGCGCGCGATGCGCTTCCAGGCCGCCAGGCGCTGCGCGTCCGAGAGCCGGCTGTGCAGCACGGACACCTCGCCGAAGCGCGAGTGGAACCACGACACGGTCTGCGGCGTGAGGGCGATCTCGGGCACGAGCACGATCGCGCCGCGGCCGAGCGCGAGCGAGCGCTCGATCGCGCGCAGGTAGACCTCGGTCTTGCCGCTGCCCGTGACGCCGTGCAGGAGGAAGGTCGCCGGGCGCTCCTCCTCGAGCGCGGCGCACACGGCCGCGATCGCGCGCGCCTGGTCCTCGGTCGGCTCGGGCCGCGGGCGCAGGGCCGCCGCCACCTGCAGCGGGTCCACCGACGCGTCGTGCATCTCGACCGTCACCCAGCCGCGGCGCTCGAGCGAGCGCAGCGGCGAGTCCGAGAGCTGCGAGCGCCGCAGCAGGTCCTGCGCCTCGAGCGCGGCGCCGCTCTCGAGCAGCGCGCGCAGCAGGCGGTGCTGCTTGGGGAAGCGCTCCTCGAGCTCGGCCAGCTCGGCCGCGCCGACGCCGTCCGCCGCGCGCACGCGCCGCTCGCGCCGCAGGCCGCCGCCGCGCTTGAGCGGCGCGGGCAGCGCGGCCGCCAGCGCCTCGCCCCAGCCGCAGGCGTAGCGCTCGGCGATCCAGCGCGTCAGCGCCAGCAGCGTCTCGCCCACCGGCGGCTCGCCGTCGAGCACGCCCGCCACCGGCCGCACGCGCGCGACGTCCGAGCGCTCGCACGTCTCGACCACGACGCCGACCAGGCGCGCGCCGCCGAACGGCACCCACACGCGCACGCCGCGGCGCACGCGCGCGACGAGCGCGTCGGGCACGGCGTAGGTGAACGTGCGCCGCAGCGGGCGGTTCAGCGCGACCTCGCAGTAGAGCGCGGCGGGCGGCGCGGACGCCGCCTCGGGCTCGCGCTCGGGCTCGAGCGCGAAGAGCGTCGGCTCGCGCGCGGCCACGTCTAGCAGGCGCAGGGCGCCTCGTGGCAGCGCGGGCAGCCCTCGGCGTACTTGGCCAGCGCGGCCTTCTCGAGGTCGATGCCCGCGATCGAGGCCAGCGTGGAGAGCCAGGCCAGGACGTCGGCGAACTCGCCCTCGAGCTCGTGCGCGTGCCCGCGGCGCAGGGCGCGCGTCAGCTCGCCCACCTCCTCGCAGAACCACATGTGCGTGCCCGCCAGCCCGCGCGCGCTGTCCCGCTGGTAGTAGATCTCCTCGATGCGCTTCTGGAAGTCGGCGATCCGCATGGCGTCGGGGCTCTGGTCTCGGGCGGCGAGCGCGCCGGCGGCGGCCGGGGCGGACGGCCATGCTAGCGCGAGGGGGCGGAGCGGCGAGCGGCCCGTCAGGTGCGCGTGGCCGTCACCAGGGAGACGTCGTGCTGGACCGAGCCGCCGCTGAATTGCTCGAGGTCGCGGCGCAGCGCCTTCAGGAACTCGGTCGTCTCGAGCGGCGCGTGCTTGAGCACGCGCGCGTAGAAGGCCTTCTCGCCCAGCTCGCGGCCGGCGGCGCTCTTCATCGCCACCGGGGCGCTGTTCGCGAGCAGCAGGCGGTCGCCGGGCTCGAGCGGCACGTCCGCCACCTGCAGGCGGCGGTCGAACACGGGCCCCTTGTCGAAGCCCAGCGCGATGCCCTCGGGGTGCACGACGCGCAGCGTCCCGTCGCCGGCGGCGAAGCGCAGGAGCGGCATCTTGTGCCCGGCGCAGACCACGCGCGCGCGCGCGGCCTCGGGCTCGATCAGGGCGTAGAGCGCGGTGACGAACATCCCGCGCCGCACGTCGGCCGCCAGCCAGCGGTTGATGCGCTGGAAGGCGGCGGCGACGTCGTCCGAGCGGTCGAGCTCGCTGCGCAGGTACGAGCGCGCCGTGGCGCCCACCAGCGCGGCCGGCACGCCCTGGCCCGACACCTCGCACACGAGCAGGCCCACGCGCCCGTCCGCGCGCACGACGAAGTCGTGGAAGTCCCCGCCCAGCGTGGCCGAGGAGAGCCGCACCGCGCCCAGGTCGTAGCCGGGCACGAGCGGCGTCGCGAGCGGCAAGAGCGCCTCGCGCACGTCGCCCGCGAGCGCCAGCTCGCGCTCGCGCACCGAGAGCTCGATCTGCGCCTCCTGCGCGCCCTGCAGGTCGCGCGTCATGCGGTCGATCGAGCGCGCCAGGAGCTCGACCTCGCCCGTGCCGACCGCGCGCGTGCGGTGCGCGAGGTTGCCCTTGGCGATCTGGCGCACGTCCTCGACGAGCTGCTCGATCGGCGCCGAGACCTGGTTCGCGGCCCACAGCGCGACCAGCGCGCCGACCAGCACGACGACGACCAGGATGCCGCCGATCATGCCGAGCATCTTGCGCCCCAGGTTGCCGCGGTCCGGCACCAGCAGGCGCAGCTCGTCCTCGGGCCGCGTGTCCTTCTCGCGGAAGCGGTAGAGCGTGGCGCGCTCGGTGCCCTCGAAGCCGATCGTGACCGGGAAGCGCTCGACGCCGGTCTCCTGGTGGCGCAGCGCGGTCGGCTCCGACTGCACGACCGGCGGGTCGTCGAAGCTCAGGCGCACGGCGCGGCTGATCGCGTCGATGCTCTGGTTCTCGGCGATCGCCTTGGCGCCGGTGTAGAGCACGAGCGCCGCGATCCCCATCACGATCGTGAGCGCGGCCGTGTTCCACAGCACGAAGCGCACGCCGAGCTTCGTGCTGCTGACGCGCAGGTCGGCGGCTTCCTTGGCCCCCCGTCGCGCGGACATCAGGCCACCCAGCGCGCGGGCTCGAGGAAGGCCAGGCGCAAGACGACCATCACGGCGCAACCGTAGAGGCCGGCGACCACGTCGTCGAGCAGGATCCCGTCCCCGCCGCCCATGCGCTCGAGCCGGCGCGCCGGCGGCGGCTTGAAGACGTCGAAGAAGCGGAAGACGAAGAAGGCGACGGCCAGCGCCAGCAGGCTCGGCCCGCGCGCCCACAGGCAGGTGACGAGGTAGCCGATGACCTCGTCGAGCACGAAGAAGCCCGGATCCTTCTCGCCGGCGTAGCGCTCGGACCACTCGCCCAGCGAGCGGCCGATCGCGTACAGCACCGCGCACGCGAGCAGGCTCCACAGCACGTAGTGGCGCGTCGGCGCCAGGCACCAGGCGATCGCCACGCCGCCCAGCGTGCCGAACGTGCCGGAGGCGACCGGCGCCAGCCCCAGGAAGCCGCACGAGACGACGGCGAGCTTGAGGCGGTCCATCACGCTCCCCCGCCCGTCGTGGAGAGCAGCCGGCGCGTCTTCATGGCGTAGGTGAAGCCCGAGCCCAGCGAGGCGAGCAGCGTGCCCCACACGAAGACGTGGCCCGCGCCGTGCAGGAAGGAGCGCAGCACGTCGGGCCACGCGAAGGCGTGCAGCCCGAGCACCACGCCGATCGCGATGCACTGCAGCACCATCTTGAGCTTGCCGAAGCCGTCGGCGGGGAAGGCCAGCCCCTGGCTCTCGACGTAGCCGCGGATGCCGGTCACGAGGAACTCGCGCGCCAGCACGACGACCACGATCCAGGCCGGGAACCACGGGCGCGACCACTCCATGACGGCCAGGAAGATCATCGTGCCCACGACCATGATCTTGTCCACGAACGGGTCGGCCACGCGGCCGAAGGCCGTCACGAGGTTGCCGCGGCGCGCCAGCCAGCCGTCGAGGAAGTCGCTGACGGCGATCGCCAGGAACAGCCAGAAGGAGAGGCCGAGCAGCGCCTCGGAGGGCAGCGCGGCCTGCATGCGGTCGAGCGAGAGGATCGAGAACAGGAGCAGCGAGCCGACGAAGCGCAGGCCCGTGATGCGGTTCGGCCAGTGCGCGAAGACGCCGGAGCTCACCGCGCCGACTCCACCCCCGCGCCCGCGCGGCAGACCAGGTTGCGCTCCTCGTCGAGCCCGGTCACGCGCGCGAGCAGGCGGTCGCCGACGCGCGCGCGCGCCGCGGCCGGGCCCTCGAGCGTGGCGATCAGGTCCACCTCGGGCGCGTCGGCGGGCGTGCGCCCGACCGCGCGCGTCGCGTGGCGCTCGTCCACGAGGACCTCGACGTCCGTGCCGACCAGCGCGCGCTGCTGCGCTTCCAGCACCTCGTCGCGCGCGGCCAGCACGCGCGCGATGCGCTCCTCGACCCGCTCGGGCGCGACGCGCTCGGGCAGGTCGAAGCCGGCCGTGCCCTCTTCGGGCGAGTACGCGAAGGCGCCCAGGCGGCCGAGCCCGCAGGCGCGCACGAGCGCGACCAGCTCGTCCACGTCCGCCTCGCTCTCGCCCGGGAAGCCGAGCAGCACCGTCGTGCGCAGCGTGATCGCGGGCACCTCCTCGCGCAGCCGCTCGAGCGTGGCGCGCACCTGCTCGCCCGAGCCGGCGCGGCGCATCGCGCGCAGCACGGGCGTGGCGGCGTGCTGCACGGGGATGTCGAGGTAGGGGAGCACGCGCGGGTGGTCGCGCAGGAGCGCCGTCAGCTCCCAGGGGAAGCGGTTGGGGTAGGCGTACATCACGCGCAGGCGGTGCTCGCCCTCGAGCTCGGCCAGCGCCTCGACCAGGCGCGGGAGCGAACTCCCGAGGTCGCGTCCCCAGGCGGTCGAGTCCTCGGCCACGAGCACGAGCTCGCGCACGCCGGCGTCGAGCAGCTCGCGCGCCTCGGAGACGAGCGCCGCCAGCGGCTTCGAGCGGTGCGGCCCGCGGATGGCCGGGATGGCGCAGAAGCTGCAGGTGTGGTCGCAGCCGTGCGAGATGCGCAGGTACGCGTACGAGCGCGGCGTCGAGAGCAGGCGCGCGCCTTCGCGCTCGGGCGCGCGCAGGCCGCCCGCCTCGAGGTAGCGCGGCACGGCGCGGCCCTCGGCCAGGCCGCGCACCGAGCGCGCCAGCGCGCGGTAGTCGGAGATCTCGGCGAAGAGGTCCACCTCGGGGAAGCGCTCGGCCAGCGAGCGGCGGTAGCGCTGCACCAGGCAGCCGGCCACGACGACGGCCTCGAGCTCGCCGCGCCTCTTGCGCGCGAGCAGGTCGCGGATCGCGTCCTCGGACTCCTGGCGCGCCGGCCCGATGAACGAGCAGGTGTTCAGGACGCCGACGCTGGCGTCCTCGAGCGTGCCCGCCACCGTGCAGCCCTCCTCCGCCAGGCGCGCCAGGATCAGCTCGGAGTCGATCAGGTTGCGCGCGCAACCCAGATGGACCAGGGATACGGTGAGAGGGCTCAACGGTCGGGGGGCGGGCGCGACGGCGCGGCCCGCGCGGCTCCGGACCCCGGCGGGCGGCGTCACACGGCGGGCGCCTGCGCCTCCCACTCCTCGCGGGTGAGGAGTATATCCCGGGTGCGCCCGCCCATGTACGGGCCGATGAGGCCGCGCTCCTGGAGCTCGTCGAGGACCCGGCAGGCCTGGTCGAAGTCGAGCTGGAAGCTGCGCTGGAGCATCGAGACCGCGACGCGGTTGTGCTCGATCACGGCGCAGCCGGCGTCGTGGACGAGCTGGGCGAAGCCGAGGCCGTCCTGCGCGTCGGCCGGGCCGTCGGCCACGGCGGACGCCGGCGCCGGCGCGCGGGCCGCCGCGGGCGCGAGGATCTTGAGCGGCTCGTCCGCATCGGAGCCCTCGTCGGGGGACTCGGCCGCGAGCTCGGCGGCCTCGTCCTCCTCGTCCTCCTCGCTCGGCTCCTCGTCGGCCTCCTGCTCGTCCTCCTCGAGGAAGGCTTCCTCGTCCTCGTCTTCGTCCTCGTCTTCGTCCAGCTCGTCCTCGTCGGAGGCCTCCTCCTCCAGCTCGGCGGCGAGCGCGTCCTCGTCCTCCTCGAGGTCTTCCTCGTCGGCCTCGTCGTCGGAGAGCTCGTCCTCCTCGTCGAGCTCGGCCTCGAGCTCCTCGTCGGCGGCCTCCTCGTCCTCGAGCGCGAGCCCGTCCTCGACGGGCGGCGCGAGCGCCTCGAGCGCCTCCAGCTCCTCGCTCTCGGCCGCCAGGTCGCGCTCACCGAGCGCCTCGCGCGGCTCGGGCTCGTGGCGCGTCGGGTCGCTCTGGTCGAAGAGGCCCGCCTGCTCCCAGGCCGGGGGCCGCGGGCGCTCGGCGCCGCCGGCCTCGAGCTCGGCCGGCGCAGGCTCGGCGGCCGCGCCGCGGCGGC
>CADEGS010000047.1 GCA_902826945.1 uncultured bacterium
TGCCCGATCGGCGACGACTGGCGCAACGAGATCCCCGCCATCGGCGTGATCTCGACCGGCGGCAGCACGTTCTGCACCGGCTTCATGGTCAACAACACGGCCAACGACCGCACGCCGTTCTTCATGACGGCGAACCACTGCGGCATCAGCTCCGGCAACGCCGCGTCGCTGGTCGTCTACTGGAACTACGAGACCTCGACCTGCGGCGGCTCGCCCAACGGCAGCCTGAGCGAGTTCAACACCGGGTCGATCTTCCGCTCCGCGTTCTCCAGCTCCGACTTCACGCTGGTGCAGCTCGACGACGACCCGGACCCCGACTGGGGCGTCACCTTCGCCGGCTGGGACCGCAGCGGCGCCGAGGCGACGACGGCGATCGCGATCCACCACCCGAACACCGACGAGAAGCGCATCAGCTTCGAGTACCAGTCCACGACGACCACGTCCTACCTGGGCACGACGGTGCCGGGCGACAGCACGCACGTGCGCGTCATCGACTGGGACGTGGGCACGACCGAGCCCGGCTCGTCGGGCTCGCCGCTCTTCGACCAGAACCACCGGATCATCGGCCAGCTCCACGGCGGCTTCGCGGCCTGCGGCAACGACGACTCCGACTGGTACGGGCGCTTCTCGCGCTCGTGGACGGGCGGCGGCACGAGCTCGTCGCGGCTCAGCAACTGGCTCGACCCGATCGCGAGCGGCGCCACGTCGGTGAACACGCTCGGCACGGGCATGAGCGTGTCGCCCGGCGGCACGGTGCTCTCCGAGGGGCCGTACGGCGGCCCGTTCTCGAACCCCTCGACCGTCTACACGCTGAACAACACGACGCAGGACCCGCTCGACTACGAGGTCTCGCTGAGCGGCGGCGTGGGGCTGCGCCTGAACGGCGGGACGGCGCCGGTGGCCGGCACGCTCGGCGCGGGCGCCTCGACGATGGTGACCGTCTCGCTGGCGAACGCGGTCAACGGCTACGCCTCGGGCTCGTACAGCGGGATGGTCGCGTTCGAGGACCAGACCAACGGCATCACCTCGTCGCGCACGCACGTGATCGAGATCGGGCGCGTCGTCGCCCACGACTTCCCGATGGACGCGAACCCGGGCTGGACGATGCAGGGCGAGTGGGCCTTCGGCGTGCCGCTGGGCAACGTGGGCGGCTTCGGCCTGGCCGACCCGACCTCTGGCGCGACGGGCTCGAGCGTGCTCGGCTACGACCTGGCAGGCACGTACGCGCACAACCTCGGGCAGCAGCACCTGACCTCGACGGCGATCGACTGCAGCGCGCTGACCGGCACGAAGGTGCGCTTCATGCGCTGGCTGAACGTGGAGCAGCCGCTCTACGACCACGCCTACTTCCGCGTCAGCACCAACGGGTCGAGCTACGTCACCCTGTGGGAGAACAGCGCCGAGATCACCGACTCGAGCTGGATGCTCCAGGAGTTCGACATCTCCGCCATCGCCGACGGCCAGCCGACCGTCTACCTGCGCTGGACGATGGGCACGACCGACAGCTCCTGGGACTACACCGGCTGGAACGTGGACGACGTCCAGATCACCGGGTTCCAGCCCGGTAGCGGCGGCATCGACCCGCGCCAGAAGCTGCGCCTCGACAAGGTGCCGCGCTAGAGGCGCTCTCTTCCCTCCCGCCGGGAGCCGCGCGCTTCCGGTCCATGGCCGCCCCCTTCCCGCCGCGCGGGAAGGGGGCGGCTCGCGTTCCGGGAGGCGCGCCGCGTCCGTCTGCCGCCGGCCAGGCGCGCCGAGCCTGCTCGCTCAGCGGCCCTCGGCCGCTCCCGGCGCGTGCGCGAGCGCGGCCGCGAGCGCCGGGTCGCGGCCGGCGAAGCAGTCGGCGGACTCCAGCGCGACGGGCAGGTCGGGCACGAGCGTGAGGCGCTCGTCGTCCGCGGCGGCGAAGGCGTGGTAGCGCGTGGCGACGCGCACGAGGAGCCCCGGGTGGTGCGCGAGCGCGATCGTGCGCGGGTCGCCGTACTGGTTCGGGGCGCCGCCGGTCGGCTCGCCGACGAGGAGCGCGCCGGTCTCGCGCTCGAGCGCGGTCACGAAGTTCGCCGCCGCCGAGAACGTGTGCCGGCCGACGAGGCAGAAGAGCCGCCCCTGCCGGTCCACGCGCGGGTCGCGCAGCGCGTCCAGCAGCGGGCCGAAGGTCGTGTTGTCGCCGCCGCCGTTCCAGCGCACGTCCACGATCACGCGCTCCAGGCCCTCCGCGGCGACGCGCGGCGCGAGCGTCGCCGCGAAGGCCGCCAGCGTGCCGCCCGCGTCGTCCGCGGCGCGGACCTGGTTGACCTGCACGTAGAGCGCGCGCCCGTCGGCGAGCACCTCGCACCGCCAGGGACGCTCGCGCCCGCGCGCGGAGGGAAGGTCGCCCACCGGCGGCGGCGGCGCCGGAGCGGCGTGGCCGGCCGCAGGCGCGAGCGCGACCTCGCGCTCCACCCCGTCCTTGGCGCAGCGCAGCGCGACCGGACCGGGCCCGGGCTGGATGCCCGCGCCGCGCAGGAGCGCGGGCGTCACGAGCGCGGCCGGCAGCCGGGCGGTCAGGTCCGTCCCGTTGTCGTGCGAGAGCAGCGGCGCCAGGCGCCGCGCCGCGTCGTCCACCGGCATGCCCGCGACGGCCAGCACGCGCCAGCCGACGAGGCCCGCGCCGCTCCGGTCCTCGACGACGAACCAGCCGTCGCCGAAGGCGTAGAGGCGCAGCGGCAGCACGTCCGCGCCGAGCGGCCAGACCAGCGCGTGCCCCTCGCGGCCGTCGCGCGAGAGCAGCGCGGCCAGGCGCATGAAGCCGACGACGTTGCGCTCCTCGTCGGCGGTGATCTCCGACAGGAACTCCTCCAGCGCTTGGCCGAGCTCCTCGGGCTCGAGCGCGTGCCAGGGATCGGGGTGCAGGCGCTCGAGCTCGACGACGAAGTGCCCGGCGTCGATCGTCCAGGCCTCGAGCGGGTCCTCCTGCGCGCCCGCGCGCGGCGCCAGGGCGGCGCACAGGGCGAGCGCCGCCGGCCATCCGCCCGTGCGCGCGCTCACGGCTCGGCCAGGAGCCCGGCCAGCAGCCGGTGGAAGTGGTGCGTGCCGCGCTCGTGGCGCGGCGAGTAGCGCCCGCGCCGGTACAGCCGCGAGCGCACGCCGCGCTGCACGCCCTCGACGACCATCTCGTCCTCGAGCTCGACCCGGTGCAGGTCGGCGCCCGCGCCGCGCGCGAGCAGCTCCGGCCGCCACACCCAGCGGCGGTACTCGACGCGCGTGCGCGCCGGGCCGAGCGGCACGACGGCGTTGAGCGAGAGGCCCCACGGGTAGAAGTTCAGCATCAGGTTCGGGAACAGCCAGGCGTAGTACGCGGCCACGCGCTGCCCGTGCTCGGGCGAGCCCGCGGGCGGCTCGAAGCAGGGCTCGCCAGGCTTCGCGACGCCGACCTGGAGCGTGCCCGAGGGGAACAGCTCGACCTTGTACTCACCGAACTCGAGCACCTCGTTCAGCCCCGCGTGCACGAAGGGGATGTGGAAGCCCTCGAGGTAGTTCTCGCAGTAGAGGATCCAGCTCGCCGCGATGTCGTACGAGCGCGTGCCGTCGGGGTCGGCGCGGAAGCGCTCCAGCGGCAGCCAGCCGACGCGCTCGCGCACGAAGCCGATCCAGGCGTCGAAGTCGGGCGGCGTCTCGAGCGCCGTGAAGGCCAGCGGGCCGAGGCGGCGCAGCGGACGGCGCGCCAGGTCGTCGTCGGCCGCGGGGAAGTCGGTCACGTCCTCGAAGGCGGGCATGTGCTCGAGCGACCCGTCGAGCCCGAAGCGCCGCCCGTGGTAGCCGCAGCGCAGCCCGCGCGTCGCGCCCGGCGCGCGGCAGACGAGGTAGCCGCGGTGCGTGCAGACGTTGGAGAGGCAGCGCTCGACGCCGTCGGCGTCGCGCGTGACGACCAGGGGCGCGTCGAGCAGGCCGCCGAGCAGCTCGACCGGGCAGGCGTGCGCGGGCTCGAGCGGCGGCGCGTCGATCCACTGCCACGAGCGCGCGAAGGCGCGCTCGCGCAGCGCGGCGAAGATCGCCTCGTCGGTGTAGAGCGAAGCGGGCGGCGTGGAGGCCACGCCCACCTCGGGGTCGACCTCGATCGGGGGGTGCGTCATGGCGTGGCGTGCGGGCCGAGGATCCTACCGCTCCGCGAGGATCCTCCCGAGCGCTCCCCGGCACCCATGCCCGGCGGGTGCCCGGTCCCGGGCGCGCTCCCCCCCGGATGCAGCGCGTGGCCGGCTACAGGCGCAGGCGCACGGTCGGGCTCGTCCGGCAGAGCGCGGGCTCGAGAGCCTGGAGCAGGAGCGTCTCGCCCGCGAGGCCGGCCGGGACGCTCCAGTCGAGGAAGGCGCGCCCCGACTCGTCGGCGACGAGCGGCGCCCGCAGGACGGAGGCCTGCAGCGGGGCGGGGCACGCGGCCTGCGCGCCGAGCACGATGCCGAACGGGAGCGGCGCGACCAGGCGCGGGAGCGTGCGCAGCCTGCCGGCGCCGAGCAAGAGCGCATCGCCCGGCCGCGCGCCGCGCACCACGAGCAGGTTCGGCGCGCCGGCCACCGGATGCGCCGGAGGGAGCACCGCCAGGGCCGGGCCGGGCTCGAAGCAGGCGAAGAGCGGCGCGGAGAGGCCGCCCGCGCCGGCCGTGACGAGCGCGCCGAGCGGCGCTCCCGTGCGGCCGTCGTAGCGCAGCACCTCGTTCTCTCCCTGGTTCACGACCACGAGCGCGCCGGTCTCGTCCCAGCACAGGCCGAGCGGAGCCGCCAGGCGCGCGTCCTGCACGAAGGTGCCGAGGAAGGCGCCGGTCGTCCCGTCGAAGCGCTGGATGCGCGTGCTGAAGGCGTTCGTGACGTAGAGGGCGCCGTCGGGCCCGAAGGCCAGGTCGTGCGGACCGTTCAGGCTCGTCTTCACGAAGTTGCCGAGGTACGCGCCGCTCCTCCCGTCGTAGCGCTTGATGCGGTCGGTGAGGACGCTGCCGACGAAGAGGTCGCCGCCCGGGCCGAAGGCGAAGCTCGTCGGGCCGTCCAGGTTGCCCCCGGAGGCGAACGTGCCGAGGAACGCTCCGCTCGCGCCGTCGAAGCGCAGGATCGAGTCGGTCGTCGCGTTGGCGACGTAGAGGCGGCCGTCGGGGCCGAAGCCGAGCTGGCGCGGCTCGTCGAGGCCGCCCCCCTGCGCGAACACGCCCAGGAAGGCGCCGTCGGAGCCGCGGTAGCGCAGGACCTGATCGGTCAGCGCGCTGACGACGAAGAGGTCGCCGCCGGGACCGAAGGTCAGGCCGACCGGGTTGTCGAGGCCGCCGCCGGCGGCGGCGACGCCCTGGAACGCCCCGCTCGTCGCGTCGTAGCGCAGCACCTGGTCGGTGAAGCGGCTCGTGACGAAGAGCGACGCCTGCGCGGCGGCGGCGGGCGCGAGGGCGGGGAGGACGAGGACGAGCGAGGCGAGGCGGAAGGTCATGGCGTGGTCTCCTGCGCCACAGGGTGCGCCGGTGCGCGGCCGCGGGAGCGCGGCAGGGGCGAGCGGCTGCGCGGGCGGGACGAGCGGCCTCCCGCGCCCGCGCGCGGCGGGCCAAGATGGACGCATGCCGCGTCCGCCCGCGCCTCCTCCGCTCGCCCTGGCGGTCGTCGGCGCGGCGACCGCGCTCGGCCTGGTCTCGGCCTCGCGCATGTACTGGGGCTACGCGGCCGCGGGGCGCCCGATCGCGCCCGTGGACGCGCTCGGCAGCGGCCTGCTCGAGTGGTGGCTGTGGGTGCCGCTCCTGCCGGCGGTGCGCCGGCTCGCGGGGCGCTTCCCCGTCGCGCCGGGGCGTGTGGCGCGCGCGCTCCTCGTGCACGGCCTGGCAGCGCTGGCGGCCTCGCTGGTGCAGATCGCGCTCTTCGCGGCCGCGTCGGCGGCGATCCGCGCCCTGCGCTTCGGCAACGGCTCGTTCGAGCGCGAGCTCGCGGCGAGCTTCCTCTTCAAGCTGCACACGGGCGTCGTCGCGTACGGAGCCGCGGTGTGCGCGTTCCTGGCGCTCGACGCGGCGCGCCGCTCGCGCGAGGAGGCGCTGCGGCGCGAGCGCGGCGAGCGCGCGCTGGCCGAGGCGCGCCTCGCGGCCGTGCAGTCGCAGCTCGCGCCGCACTTCCTCTTCAACGCGCTGAACGCGGTCGCCGCCTCGCTGCGCGACGCGCCCGACGCCGCGGAGCGCATGCTGGCGCGCCTGGCCGAGCTGCTGCGCACGGTGCTCGCGCGGCGCGACGACCAGGAGCAGACGCTGGGGCAGGAGCTCGACTTCCTCGCGTCCTACCTGGCCCTGCAGCGCGAGCGCTTCGGCGAGCGGCTGGCGGTGGAGCTGCTCGTCGACCCGGCCGTGCGCGAGGCGCGCGTGCCGACCTTCCTGCTGCTGCCGCTGGTCGAGAACGCGCTCGAGCACGGCGTCGGCCGGCGCCGCGGGCCGGTGTCGCTCTGCGTGCGGGCCGAGGAGCGCGCGGGCAGCGTGCTGCTCGCCGTCGAGGACGACGGACCGGGATTCCAGGCCGACGCGCTGGCGATCGCCGGGCGCGGGCTGGGGCTGGAGAGCGTGCGCGAGCGGCTGCGGCTCGTGCACGGCGAGAGCGGACGCTGCGAGCTCGGCCGCGGCGCCGCCGGCGGCGCGGCCATCCGCCTGAGCTTCCCGGCGCGCGCTGCGTGGAGCCCGGGGACGTGAGCGCGCGCCACCGGGTCCTGGTCGTGGACGACGAGCCGCCGGCGCGCCGGCGCCTGCGCGCGCTGCTCGAGGCGAGCCCCGACTTCGGCGTGGCGGCCGAGGGCGTCGACGGGCAGGAGGCGCTCGAGCTCCTGGCCCGCGAGCCCTTCGACCTCGTGCTGCTCGACGTGCAGATGCCCGCTCCCGACGGCCTCGAGGTCGTGCGCGCGCACGGCCCCGCGCGCCTGCCGCCGGTCGTGTTCGTGACCGCCTTCGACCGCCACGCCGTGCGCGCGTTCGAGCTGTGCGCGCTCGACTACCTGCTCAAGCCCTTCGACCGGGCGCGCTTCGAGGCCATGCTCGCGCGCGCGCGAGCGGCGATCGCCGAGCGCAGGGCCGCGCGCCAGGGAGCGCTGGCGGCGCGGCTCGAGCGCCTGCTGGCGGCGCGCGCGCCGCTCGCGGAGCCCCCGATCGTGCTGCAGGCCGGACGGCGCACGGTGTGCCTGGCCCCCTCCGAGATCGGCTGGGTCGAGGCCGCCGACAACTACTGCCGCGTGCGCGGAGCGCGCGGCGAGCACCTCGTGCGCGCGACGCTCGCGGCGCTCGAGCGCCGCCTCGCCGCGCACGGCTTCCTGCGCATCCACCGCTCGACGCTGGTCAACGCGCGCCTCGTGCGCGAGGTGCGCCCGGGCCGCGCGGGCGAGAGCGAGCTCGTGCTGGCGGACGGCACGGTGCTCGTCTCGGCGCGCCGCTACCGCGCCGCGCTGGCCGCGCGCTGGCCGCGCCCGCGCTGAGCGCGCCGCTCAGCTCGCCAGGGCGCGGCGCAGGATCGCGAGGTCGCCCTCGTACGAGTCGGGGCCGAGCGGGCCGAAGGAGAAGCGCGCCATGGGCCCGAGCGGCCCCGCGTCGCCGCGCCGCGCCATGTCGCACAGGCGGCCGGGCAGGATGGCGGCCCTGTGCGCGAAGAGGCGCTCGTTGAACGCGTCGCCGGTCAGGCCGCCGGGCAGCTTGCACCAGTGGTAGAAGCCGCCCTTGCCGGTGAAGAGCTCGAGCCCCAGGCTCGCGAGCCCCTCGGCGTAGCGCCGGCGCTGCGCGGTGAAGAAGCGCGCGATCGCCTCGCGCGCGCGCGCCATGCGGCCGAGCTCGAGCAGCTCGGTCACGTAGAGCTGCGAGGCGCGGCTCACGCCGCCCATGCCGAACGAGGACCAGTTGCGGAAGAGCTCGACGTGCGCGCGCGAGGCCACGACCCAGCCGACGCGCAGGCCGGGCACCTGCAGGCCCTTGGTCGCGGCGCCGACGACGAACAGGTCGGTGGCGTCGATGTCGCGGATCCAGCGCAGCGCGGACTCGGGCTCGGGATCGACGAAGAGCTCGTAGGCCTCGTCGAAGAGCGCGCCGCGCCCCGGCCGCGAGTAGTGCTCGACGAGGCGTGCGAGCTCGGCGCCGGTCGTCGCCACGCCGGTCGGGTTGCAGGGGTTGCTCTTGACCAGGAAGACGTCGTCGCGCGCGGGGTGCTCGGCCAGCGTCGGCCGGAAGCGGTTCCCCGCGTGGCTCGGGATCAGGAGGGGCGCGCGCCCGAGCAGGCGCAGCACGTCCCAGTAGGGCGTGTACTCGGTCTCCTCGATCGCGACGCGGCGGTCCTCGAGCAGGAAGGCCAGCACCGCGAAGATCGCCGGCCGCCCGCCCGCGAACACCGCCACGTTCTCCGGCGCGATGCCCGCGCCGTAGAACTCGTTGTAGTAGGCCGCGATCGCCGCGCGCAGCGCCGGCTGCCCGTCGGCCTTCGGGTACATGCGGTCGGCCGCGCCGATCGCGATCGTGCCCGGCAGCTCCGGCCCGCCCGGCACGGGCGTCGTCAGCGGATAGCCCTGCGCCCAGGGATGCGTGCCGGGCTCGCCCATGTAAGAATCGGTCGCGGCAGCGAAGCGGAACAGGGTCTCGTAGACCCCCATGGGAGGGAACTGGCGCAGGATCATGAGCGGCTCTCGCGGCGGTGAGGGCGGTAGTGTTCCGGCCGGCCGCGGCGCGCGGCGTGGGATTCCGTGATTCCCGTCGACGCGGCGAGCGCGTCGCCGTCTCGAGATCCCGCGTGAGCTCCTCGGTCCGGATCGGCGGCCTGGCGATCGTGCTCCTGGCCCTGCTGGCCATGCTCGTCGGCTTCCGGCCGCGGTCGGAGCGCCGGCCCGCGACCGGTCCGGACGAGGCCGAGCTCGCGAGCGAGCTGCGCGCCCTGCGCGGCTCGCAGGAGCGCATGGCCCAGGTCCTCGCCCGCCTCGAGGCGCTGCTGGCCGAGCGGCTCGCGGCGCCCGTGCCGCCGCGCGAGCCCGCCGGTACGAACGCCGAGGGCGGCCTTCCGGCCTCCGCGTCCCTGGCGACGCTCGCGCACGAGGTCGGCGACCTGCGCGCCGCTCTGGAGCGCGAGTCGAGCGCGACGCGCGACCTGATCCGTGCGCCCGCGCCCGAGCCCCGCGAGAGCCTGCTCGAGCTGCGGCGCCGCCGCCCGGACAACGACTGGGCGGCGCTCGAGGAGCTCGGCGAGCGGCACCGGCTCGACGAGGACGCCGCCGACCGCTCCCAGTACTTCCAGACGCCGCGCGATCTGCTCGAGGCCTACGGCCCGCCGACCGCGATCCATCGCCCGAAGGGCGGCGGCCTCCTGTTCCACTACCGCCGCGAGCCCGAGGGCATGCCCGGCACGTCCTGGTACTTCCGCGTCCAGGACGGCTTCGTGGTCGAGTTCTTCGTCGGGGAGTAGCGCGAGCCGAGCGCTCGTCCGTCCCCGGGCGTGGTCCGCCCGATGCGCGCTCCCGACCATCCTCGGCCCGGGCCGAGGCGCGCGGCTCTCAGGTGCGGGCGGCGCCCGCGCGCGCCTCGATCAGGCGGTCGAGCTCGCGCTTCAGGCGGCCCAGGATCTCGTCGTAGGAGAAGGCGCCGAGCTCCTCGGGACCGCGCTTGAGGTTCACGAAGTTCGGGCCGCACCACAGGCCCAGGTCGGCGTCGTCGGTCTCGCCGGGGCCGTTCACGCGGCAGCCCATCACCGCGATCGTGAGGTCGTGGTCGGCGGCGTAGCGCGTCATCTCCTTCACGTCCTGCGCGAGCGACAGGAAGCGCTCGTTCTCGACGCGCGAGCAGGAGGGGCAGGCGATGATGTTCAGGCCGTCGAAGAAGTTCGGCGGGACGGAGCGGAAGCGGCCCGCCTCGACGTCGGCGACGAGCGCGCGGCCGACCTCGATCTCCTGGCCCTTGTCGTCGAAGGGCAGCGTGAGCGAGACCCGGATCGTGTCGCCCAGGCCGCGCGAGAGGAGCTGCTCGAAGGCGATGCGCGTCTTGATCACGCCGTCGGGCGGCAGGCCGGCCTCGGTGACGCCCAGGTGCAGCGGCACGTCGGGGCGCGCCTCGGCGAAGCGCACGTTGGCGTCGATCACCAGGCGCGGATCGGAGTCCTTGATCGAGACCAGGTAGTCGGCGAAGCCCAGCTCGTCCACCATCGCGCAGTGGTCGAGCGCCGACTGCACGATCGCGCCGACGTGGTCGCCGGGGAAGCGCTCCTTGGTCTCCGGCGCGATCGAGCCCGCGTTGACGCCGATGCGCAGCGCCAGGCCGTGGCGGCGCGCGACGTCCACCAGGAAGGCCACCTTCTCGCGCACGGGCTTCTCCTTCTCGTGGTGGTGGAGGTGGCCCGGGTTGTAGCGCAGCTTGTCCACGTAGGGCGCGACGGCCTGCGCCAGGCGGTAGTTCTCCTGCAGGTCGACCGAGAGGCGCGCGCTCGTGCGCTGGCGGATCTGCGCCAGGGCCAGGACGTCGGCCTTCGAGTCCACGGCGATGCGGATCAGGTCGGCGCCCGCCTCCTCGAGGATGCGCACCTGGCGCAGGGTCGCCTCGAGGTCGCGCGTCGGCGTCGCGGCCATGCTCTGCACGGCGATCGGAGCGGAGCCGCCGATCGCGAGGTCGCGGACGTGGATCGTTCGAGAGCGGCGCGCGGGGATCATGGGCCGGCCGCGGCGATCGTCGCCGGGAGCGGCGTATGGTAGCGTAGCGGCCCCTTTCCCCCGCTCCACACGCCATGAAGGCCAAGATCCTGATCGTCGGCGGCGGCGTCATGGGCACCTCGCTCGCCATCGAGGCGGCGCGGCGCACCGACCCCCTGCGAGCGCCCGTCGTGCTGGTCGAGAAGGGCGACATCGGCGCCGGCTCGTCCGGCCGCTCGGGCGCGATCCTGCGCCAGCACTACGCCGACCGCGCCACGGCGGTGATGGCGCGCGATTCGCTGCGCGCCTTCGCCTCGTTCGAGGGGCGCACGGGGCGCTCGATCGGCTTCCGCCGCACAGGCGTGCTGACGATCGTCGGGCCCGACCAGCCCGAGTGGGCGCAGCGCGTGCGCGACAACACCGCCATGCTGGGCGGGCTGGGGATCCGCGCGGAGCTCGTCGACGCCGCGCGCATGCGCCAGCTCGTGCCGGGCATGACGGTGCGCGAGGGCTCGCTCGGCGTGTGGGAGCCCGACGGCGGCTTCGTGCAGCCGCACAAGACGCTCGAGGCCTTCGCCTCGCTGGCCCGCAGCTACGGCGCGGTGACGCGGCGCGGCGTCGCGGTGCTCGAGCTGCACGTCGAGGGCGGCCGCGTGCGCGGCGCGCGCACGAGCGAGGGCACGATCGACGCCGAGCAGGTCGTGGTGACGGCCGGCCCCTGGACGCGGCGCCTCCTGGCCTCGGCGGGCGTGGACCTGCCGCTGCGCACGCTGCGGCCCGAGAACGTGTTCTTCCCGATCTCCAGCCAGGAGGAGGGCGAGGAGAAGGTGGCCGAGAGGGGCGGCGCGAACCTCGAGTTCGACATCGAGGACGACCCGGACCAGGAGGGCTCGGGCGGCATCTCGCAGGGCCAGCACCCGACGCTGATCGACCTGGAGAACTCGCTCTACTGCCGCTACGAGCCGGCGCTGCGCTGCCTGCGCGTGGGGCGCACCGACTACGAGGGCGACCGCGAGCTGGAGGACCCGGACGCGCTGCAGGAGGCCGTCTCGCACGAGACGCGCGCCTGGGCGCGCGGCGCGATCGGCGCGCGCTTCCCCGAGTTCGGCGATCGCCAGGAGAGCGCCGCCGTCGCCGGCTGGTACACGATGACGCCCGACGCGCAGGCGATCATCGACCGCGTGCCGGGCATCGACGGGCTGTTCGTCGCGGCCGGCTTCTCCGGCCACGGCTTCAAGCTCGGCCCCTCGGTCGGCGAGGGCCTGGCGCAGCTCCTGTTCGAGGAGCCGCTGACCGCCTTCGAGCCGGAGTTCTTCTCGCTGCGCCGCTTCGCCTCGGGCGCGGTGCAGCCGCGCCGCTTCGGCCTCTGAGCGGCTCGATCGGCGGAGCGCGGCCGGCGCGCGCCGCGCCGTGGAGGCGGAAGGCCTCGTCGCTCAGGGCTCGACCGACGTGATGCGCACGCCGTAGCGGTCGTCGATCGTGACGATCTCGCCGCGCGCCACGATCTTGCCGTTGACCAGGATGTCGGCCGGCTGGTTCGACTCGCGGTCGAGCTCGATCAGCGAGCCCGCCGCGATCTTGGCCAGGTCGCCGAGCGAGATCTCGGTGCGCCCGACCTCGACCGTGACGTGCACCGGCACGTCCAGGAGGTGCGCCAGGCCGGCGCCCGCGCCGGACGCCGCGTCGTCGAGCTCGGAGAGCTCGTTCATGCGCACCGCGACGTTCTCGGTCGCCGCGTCGATCGCGTCCTCGAGCGTCTCCGACGTCGCTGCGGTCTCCTCGGCCATGGCTCAGGGCTCCTTGTCGATGCGTTCGATGCGCACGGCGAGCTTGCCGCGGCGGGTGCCGAGGCGCGCCGTGCCGAAGGGCTTCTCGCCGACCAGGACGAGCACCGGCTCGCCCACGCGGTCGTCGAGCGGGATGACGTCGCCGGGCTCCAGGGCCAGGAGCTGCGACAGCGGCACGCGGCTGCCGGACATGCGCGCGCGCAGCGCGACGGGCACGCGCAGGGCCCGCTGGCCGAGCGCCGGCTCGGCGCGCCCGCCCGCGGCGCCGGTCGGGCCGGGCGGCGGCAGGCCGGGCAGGTAGAGCTGCAGCGAGGCCGCGACCGCGCCGCGCTCGAAGGCGAGCTCGATCGCGAGCCGGTGCGGGTCGCGCTCGGCCGCGCGCGCGGCGGCCGCCCACAGCTCGTGCGGGCGCTGCTGGACGGCGAACTCCTTGCACTCGGCCTGCAGCGCCGTGGCGACGCGGCGCGCGAGCGGGGCGAACAGCTCGATCAGGACGCCGGTCTCGAGGTCGGAGAGCGAGCGCGCCTGCTTGCCGTCCGGGGCCGTGCCGAGCAGGCGCTCGACGCAGTCGACGGCCAGCGGCAGCTCGATCGCGAGCCAGCCCTCCGCGCCGTCGACGCGGAAGGACAGCACGCAGGGGTGCTCGTCCGCGCGGAACAGCGCGCGCGCATCGACCTCGCCGACGCCGGCGGTCTCGAGGCGCACCTCGGGGCCGAGCAGGGCGCGCAGGTCCGCCTGCGCGGTCTGGAGCGAGGCGGCCACGAGCGCCTCCAGCTCCTCGCGCTGGACGCCCGTCAGGCGCCGCGGGCGGCGGAAGTCGCGCGCCTCGACGCTGCGCGCCTTCCGCTCGTCCTCGGGCGCCAGGAGCGCCCGCGCCTCGTCCGCGTCGATGTCCGCCACGGCGTCTCCTACTGGACCAAGAGCTTCCCGAAGTAGATCTTCCGGATGCGCCCGAACGTGCCCACCTGGACCCGGCCCTCGAACCCGGGCTCGAGCTGCGACACGTCCACGTAGACCGTCTCGTGGTGCTCGTTCTCGAGCACGAGGTCCTGCTCGTCGCCGGCGAAGGTCGTCTCCGGCCCCTCGTCGAGGCGCGCTTTCTTGCCCTCCTCGTCGAGCTCGATCGTGTGCGCCCAGTAGCCGCCGCGCAGGCTGGAGCGCTCGATCGATCGTCCCGGGCGCAGGCCGCTCGCCTCGTCGGCGCCGTTCACGTCCTCGGCGTGGAAGTGCAGCGGGAAGAGCAGCGGGTCGATGGCCTCGCGCACCTCCTCCTTGAAGACGTCCTCGCCCACGGCGTCGTCGAGCTCGGCCTTGGTCTTCTGGCGCCCGACGCGGATCAGCGCGTCCTTGAGCTTGGCCTGGTACAGCGTGTCGCCCACGCGGCTCGTCGCGTAGGCCTCCTCGTAGGCGTCGAACTCGGCCTGCAGGGTCATGACGAGGAAGCGCTTGCCGCCCTCGCCGAGCAGGTTCACCTGCACCTCGTCGGGGGAGAGCGTCACGACGAACGGGCCGGAGAACATCCGCTCCCTCGAGCGCCCGGGCATGGCGACCAGCGAGACGGCCCAGCCGGCCGCGATCAGGCCGAGCACGCCCCCGCCCAGCAGCAAGCTCTTGCGGCTCTTCTTCGGCGCGGCCTGCTCCGCCTCCGGGGCGGCGCCCTCCTCCTTCTTGTCCTTCTCTTCAGCCATGCCGCTGTCCTCAGGGCTTCTCCACGGGAATCACCAGGCGGGCGTCGACGGTGCGCGTCGCCGCCTCTCCGGGATCGATCTCCGAGACCCAGGCCCGCGGCTCCAGGGTCGTCGGCGGGAAGTCGTGCACGCCGACCAGGTGGTCGACGACGGCCTTGGCGCGCGCGAACGCGAGCCAGCGCCCGCGCGGGTCCTCGTCGGGGGAGGCGTGCCCCTCGACCAGCAGCACCTGGCCGGCGCGCGGTCGCAGCGTCGGCGCCAGCGTGTCCAGGTAGCGACGGGCGGCCTCGTCCAGCTCGGCCGACCCCGGCGCGAACGTGGCGATGGCCGGCTGTCCGATCTCGTGATGGGGCGTCAGCGCGCGAGCGACCTTGGCCCGGATCTGCTCGAGCGAGGACGCGTCGCGGAAGTCCACGCGCCGCTCGGGGTCGTCCTCGGGGGGCAGGTTGAAGCGCTCGCGCACCTCCTCGAACACCGACGCCTCCTCGGCCTTCGAGAGGATGCCCGGCAGGCCGAAGGAGCGCAGCGCCACGACGAACGAGCCCACGCCGGCGGCCACCAGGCCGGCCTGCTGCTCGCGCGACATCGACACGAGCAGGATGAAGAAGGTCAGGATCAGCGTCATCATGTCGCCGAACGAGACCATCCACGCCGGGGCGCCGTTCTTCTTCTCCTCGCTCATCGGCGATCTTCCTCGCGCCGCCGTTCCTTCTGCACCTCCAGGTGGTCCGCGCGCGCGCGGGAGAGCGACAGCACGCGCAGCTGCACGCGCCGGTTCTCCTGGCGGCCGAGCGCCGTGTCCTCGTCGGCGCGCGGGTCGCGGTCGCCGTGCGAGGAGACCTGCACCAGGTTCGGCGAGAGGTTCGAGGCGCCCAGCATCGCTCGCGCCGCCGCCGCGCCGCGGGCGAAGGCCAGCTCGTCGGCGCTCCGGTAGCGCGGCGTGGGCTGGAAGGCGGAGTCGGTGCAGCCCTCGACGACGACCAGGTAGGGGTAGTGCTCGAGCACGCGGCCGATCTCGCCCAGGCTCCGCGCCAGGTCGGCCGGCACCTCGGCCGAGCCGGGCGCGAACGAGGCCGCGCGGTCGAACTCGATCACGAGCCCGTCGCCCGCCGCGCGCAGGTCCATCTCGAGGCGCTCGTCGCTCTGCCCCTGGCCCATCTCGGCCAGGTTGGTCGCCAGCTCGTCGCTCGGGCGCGTGTGCGGCTGCAGCCCGCCGCGCAGCACGTCGGACGAGGCGATCAGGTCGTTCTCGATGCCGACGGCCACGAAGCCCGACACGTCGTGCACGCCCAGGTTGCCCGTGAGGATGGCGGCGATCTTGAGCGCCTCCCGCTCCTCCAGGCTCGAGAACGTCATCAGCAGCACGAAGAAGGTCACCAGCAGCGAGATCATGTCCGTGAAGGTCACGATCCACTCCGGCGCGCCCGGCGGCCCGCTCGGGCCGGCCTCCTTCTTCTTGCGCGCCACCGCTCAGGCCTCCAGCGCCTCGCGGGCGCGCGGCGCGACGAAGCTCTTGAGCCGCTCCTTGATGAGCTGCGGCCCGTCGCCGGACTGGATCGCGACGATGCCCTCGATCATCAGCTCGCGCAGGAGCGCCTCCTCGCCGGCGCGCACCTCCAGCTTCCCCGCCAGGGGGATGAAGGTCATGTTGGCCGCCATGGCGCCGTAGAGCGTCGTCAGGAGCGCCGTCGCCATGCCGCCCCCGATCTTCGAGGGGTCGGACAGGTTCTGGAGCATCTGCACCAGGCCGA
Organism: uncultured bacterium; assembly: GCA_902826945.1. The sequence continues at coordinate 15,844 of CADEGS010000047.1, forward strand.
CCAGCGTCCCGATCATGCCGAAGGCCGGCGCGAACGCTCCGAGCGCGTCGAGCATCTTCTTGCCCTCGGAGTGGCGCTGGCGCTGCCACTCGGCCTCGAGCTCCATGATGTCGCGCACCGTGTCGGCCGGGAAGCCGTCGATGACGAGCTGCACGCCCTTGGCGAAGAAGCGGTCGTCCACCTCCTGCAGCTTCGTCTCGAGCGCCAGCAGACCCTCGCGCCGCGCCAGGTTCGCGTACTCGATGATGCGGTCGATCTCTTCCGCCGGCGAGGTCAGCTTGAAGAGGATCGTGCGGACCATCACCTTCACCAGGTTGCGCAGCACCCCGATGGGGAAGTTCATCAGCGTGACCGCGATCGTTCCCCCGAACACGATCATCACCGACGGGACGTCGATGAAGATCGCCAGCCCGCCCGGGCCCGTGGCCATGGCGAAGAAGACGAGACCGAAGCCGAGGACGGTTCCTACGACGGTGGTGATGTCCATCAGGGAGCGACGGCGCGTCCGGACGGCGCCGTCGGGGGATCGCTGGGGGGTGGGCCGGGGAGGCCTCGCTTTCCCTATCGGCCGATCCCGGGTAGCCCCTTAGGGGGCCTTCCCGGCGGCGGGACGGGGCCCCTCAGCGCTTGCCGGCGGGCACGCCGCTCCGCGCGCGCGCCTCGGTGTAGGCGTTCACGAACGCCTTCCACTGCTCGCCCTCGAGCTGGTTCAGCACCTCGGTGGCGCGCGCCTCGTCCATCGCCAGCAGGATCGAAGCGGCTTCCTCGGGCCCGTAGGCGGCCAGGCGCCGGCCGGCGGCCTCGTCCTCGAGGCCGGCGATCACGCGCGCCACGCCGCTCCAGCGCGCGCTCTCGCGCTCCTCGCGAGCGCCCTCGTCGCGCCGGACCTCCTGCTCGCGCAGGATCAGCTCGGCCTTGAAGGCCTCCAGGTCCTTGCGCATGTCCTCCAGGGTGGAGTAGCGCTCGGCGATCTCCTCGTCGCGCGACTCGAGGTCGCGCTCGCGCTGGTCGAGCTGCGTCTCGCGCACGTCGAGCGTCTTCAGCCGCGCCTGGAGCTCGTCGGCGAGCGCGCGCAGCTCCTCCTGGGAGAAGGGCGCGGGCAGCGACCAGGTGCCGAGCGTCCCCAGGCTCGACTCGATCACCTGGCGCTCGGTGCGGCGCGAGGCGGGCAGCGTCTCGGGCGCAGCCTCGCCCGCCGGCGCTTCCTCGAGGGGCTCGTGGTCGAGCAGATTGCCGATCACGGCCACGTCGCGCAGCGGCGTGCCCGAGACGACGGAGAAGCCGACGAACGAGACGGCGAAGAGCGACAGGCCGCCCAGGATCATCGCGGCGGCTTCGATCAGCTTGGTCATGGGGACGTTCCCTGGATCGGCTCCGGTGCGGGGGCGTCTGGAGCGCCGGCGGGTTCCCGGCCGCGGGAACGGGCCAGCGCGCGCTCGTCCTGGAGCAGCGCCTCGCGGCGCTCCTCTTCGCGGCGCTCGGCCGCGCGCGCGCGCGTGCGCAGGCGCGTCAGGGCCTCGCTGCGGGCGCGCCGCTCGCGCCACGCCTCGGCCATGCGCCCGGCCTGCCCGGCGCGCGTGGCGGCCTCGTGCCGCCGCTCGGCCAGGCGCCGGCCCAGGACGCCCAGCAGGCGGTGCTCGGCCAGGACCCCGCGCGGGTCGAGCGCGCCGGAGGCGAGCTCCGCCGCCAGCGCGCGCCGGCCGCCCGCGAGCGCGTCGCGCACGCCCTGCGCGCGCTCCTCGGCCTCGCGCGCGGCGCGCTCCGCGGCGCCCCAGGCCTGGCGCGCCTCGCGCTCCTCGAGCGCGCGCAGCCGCGCCAGCCGCTCCAGCCGGAAGCGCTTCATGGCGCGAGGATCGCGGCCAGCGCGGCGCGCGCGTCGGCCAGGCTCGAGCGCTCGTGCACGCCCTGGCGCAGGAAGCGCTGGATGCGCGGCATGAGCGCCAGCGCGCGGTCGAGCTCGGGGTTCGTGCCGCTCTTGTACGCGCCGACCTCGACCAGGTCCTTGCCCTCGGCGTGCTGCGCCAGGGCCAGCCGCACGGCGCGCGCCAGCTCCAGGTGCTGCTCGGGCACGACGTCGGGCATGAGGCGCGAGAGGCTCGCCAGCACGTCCACGGCCGGGAAGTGCCCGCGGTTCGCGAGCGAGCGCGACAGGAACAGGTGGCCGTCGAGCAGGCCGCGCAGCGTGTCCGCCACCGGGTCGTCGGTGTCGTCGCCGTCGAGCAGCACGGTCATCAGCCCCGTGATGCTGCCGCGCTCGGCGTTGCCCATGCGCTCGGCCAGCCGCGGCAGCGTGGCGAAGAAGCTCGGCGGGTAGCCGCGCACGGTCGGCGGCTCGCCCGCGGCCAGGCCGATCTCGCGCGAGGCCGCCGCGAAGCGCGTGACGGAGTCCATCACGAAGAGCACGTTCGCGCCCGCGTCGCGGAAGTGCTCCGCGATCGTGACCCCCACGAAGGGCGCCAGGAAGCGCTCGATCGGCGGCCGGTCGGAGGTGGCGACGACGGTCGCCGCGCGCGCGCGCGCCGGGCCCAGGACGTCCTCGAGGAAGGAGCGCACCTCGCGGCCGCGCTCGCCGACCAGCGCCACGACGATCACGTCGGCGTCGGTGCCGCGCGTGATCTGCCCGAGCAGCGTGGACTTGCCGACGCCCGAGCCGGCGAAGATCCCCATGCGCTGCCCGCGGCCCAGCGTCGCCATGCCGTCGATCACGCGCAGCCCGGTGCACAGCGGCGTGTCGATCGGTCGGCGCAGGAGCGGGTCGGGCGCGTCCCGCCGCACGCCGCGCTGCTCGAGGCGCGGCGGCAGCGCCCGGCCGCCGTCGATCGGCGCGCCGAAGCCGTCCAGCACGCGGCCGAGCAGCGCGTCGCCGACCGGGACCGCGAACGAGCGCCCGAGGGCGGTCACGACCTGGCGCGGGCCGATGCCGTCCAGGTCGCCGTGCGGCATCAGGAGCGTCGAGGCGCCGCGGAAGCCGACCACCTCGGCGTCGATCGGGCCGCCGCGCCCGCGCCGGATGCGGCACATCTCGCCCATCGCCGCGGGCACGCCGCGCGCCTCGACCAGCACGCCCGAGACGATGTCCACGCGCCCGCGCCACAACGGACGCGCCGCGGCCTCGATCGCGGCGCGGCAGCGCTCGAGCTCGAGCAGCTGCCGGCCGCCGCTGGCGGGGGCTTCGCTCACGCGAGCTCCTCCCGCAGGCGCTCGGCGATCGCGTCCAGCGCGCCGTCGAGCTCGCGCACGAGCAGCCCGAGCGAGGTCTCGACGTGCACGTCGCCGCGCGCCACCTCGACGTCGGGGCGCAGCTCCGTGCCGGCGCGCAGGCGGCAGTCGCCCAGCACGGCCAGATCGGCGGGGTTCAGGTGCACGACGCAGCGCGCGCGGTCCGTCGCGGCGGCGCCCAGCGCCTCGCGCACGACCGCCTCCAGGCTGATCGCGTCGCGCGCGAGCTCGCTGCGCAGCAGCCGGCGCGCGATCTCGACCCCGAGCTCGGCTGCGCTGCGCGCCAGGTCGGCGCGCGCGGACTCGCGGAAGGCGTCCAGGCGCTCGCAGGCCTGCTGCAGCGCCTGCAGCGCCTCCTCGCGCCGGCGCACGCCGTGGCCGGCGCGGCCGCGCGCCTCGCCCAGCTCGCGCGCGCGCTCGACCAGGGCCTGCACGGGCGCCCGGCGGCCGAGCGCGAGCGCGCGCACGGAAATCGGGCGCCCGGGCACGCGCAGCGGCTCAGGAGACAAGGTTCGCCCCTCCGCGCGACGGCCGGAACTCGCCCGCCTCGATCATCGCCCGGATGCTCTTCATGATCTCCTCGCGGGCGTTCTCGACGACGTCCATCGACACGGGGCCGGCGATCTCGCGCTCCTCGACGACCATGCTGCGCACGCGCGTGCTCAGGTTGCCCATCAGGTTGCTCTCGACGCCCGGCGAGGAGCCCTTCAGCGCGACGGCCAGCGTCTTCGTGTCCACGGTGCTGAGGATCTTCTGCATCGAGCGCTTGTCGATCGTGGCGATGTCCTCCCACGTGAACATGTGCTCGCGCAGCTCGGCCGCCACGTCGGCGCTCATCTGCCCGATCTTCTCCAGCGCCTTGCGCTCGATCTCGGGCGAGGAGTTGTTCAGGATCTCGGCGATCACCTGCAGGCGGTCCACGCCGGCGCCGTCGCCCTGCTCCTCGAGCTTGGCCAGGCGCGCGCCCAGCTTGCCGGCGACGATGCGCAGCACCGTCGGCGCGGGCGTCTCGAGGTTGGCCAGCCGACGCACGGCGTCCAGGCCGAGCTCCTCGGGCAGGAAGCGCAGCACCTCGGCCGCGAGCTCGGGCGCGACGTGTCCGAGGATCAGCGCGCCGATGGCGCTCGACTCGGCCTCGAGCGCGCGCGCGATGCGCCGCGGCGGGTGACGCTCGACCTCCAGGAACGGACGGTCCTTGCGGCGGCGCTCCTCGATCTTCTTCAGGACGCTCTGGCCCTCGGCGGCGCCGAAGGTCGCCGCCAGCGTCGTGCCCAGGTCGGACGGCGCGCACGGGCGCAGGTCCTTGCGACCGTGCAGCGAGACGGCCAGCGAGCGGTACAGCCGCTCGAGCGTGCCGCCCGCCGTCAGGCGCGGGTCGAGGTCGATCATCGCGCGCGCGACGTCGTCGAGCACGCGCTTGTCGAGGTGGCGCAGCACCTTCTGCTGCGTCTCGGGGTCGAGCCCCAGCAGGAAGGCGGCGACCTGCTGGTGGCCCGCGATCGCGGAGGCGTCGCTCACGAGCGGGCTCCGGCCGTGGGCTCGCCACGGGCCCAGGCGGAGAGGATCGTGCCGACCTGCTCGGGGTCGGAGCGCAAGAGCTCGTCCACGCGCGCGCGCGCCAGGAGCTCGGGGTCGATCTCGGCCTCGGCCGCCGCCTCGGGCCGCGCCGCGTCGCCCTTGCGCGCGGCGCTCTTCAGGCTCTTCAGCAGGAGCACCAGGAACACGACGCTGACGGCGACCTCGACGCCGCGCTGCAGGAAGAGCTCGAGCAGCCGGTTGGGCTCGGCGGGCGCCTCGTCCGCGGCGCCGTCCTGTGCGCCCTCGTCGGCGGGGGCGAAGGGCAGGCGCACCGAGCGGAAGTCGTCGCGGCCGTCCACGAAGCCGACGGCGGCCTTGATCGCCTCGTCGAGCTGCAGAGAGAGCTCCGGAGCGATGCTCTCGTCGAGGAACACGGCCACCGACAGCCGCTTCAGCGTCGGGACGAAGCGCACGCGCTCCTCGGTCGAGAAGGGCTGCTTGTACTCCTTCTCCTCCTGGTTCGTGCGCGCGACCAGCGGCTCGGGCGGCTGGGCGGGAGCCGCCTCTTGCGGGGCCTCGCCCGTGGCGACGTTGGACTCGATCCCGGCCGCGCTCGCGGTCGAGGAGCCGGCGCGCTCGATCGGCGTCTCGCTCGTGTTCTTGTGCTCGGAGACCAGCGTGGCCTTGCCCGAGGCGGACTCGGTGCGCACCGTGCTCTGGTCGTAGTCCCACTCCGAGCGCACGGCGATCTCCGCCTTGCCCCGGCCGAGGATGCGCTCCAGCACGGCGTTGGCCGCGCGCGTCGCCTCCTGGTCGTTGCGCTCGCGGTGCGCGAGCAGGTCGCCGACCTTGCGCTCGTCGGACTCGCGCGCCTGGCCGTCGAAGAGCTGGTTGCCCGCCTGGTCGGAGATGACGATGCGCTCCTGGTCGATCCCGAGGCCGCGGCTGACGAGCTGCGCGACGGTCTGCGCCTGCGCGTCGCTGAGCTCGCCCCCGGCCAGGCGCAGCGTGACCGACGCCCCGGTCGGGGGGCCGGCGCGGCCGGTGACCGGCGAGACCATGCCCGACGACGTGCGCACGCGCGCGGCGACCACGAAGTCGAGCACCTCGAGCATGCCCTCCATCTCCTGCCACTCGCGCTTGCGCACGCCCTGCAGGCGCTCCTCGCTGCCCTGGAAGACGCTCGTGACGCCCGACTCGGCCAGGATGCCCTTCAGCGGGCGGTCGAGCGCGCCGGCGGCGTAGGCGGCGCGGTAGGCGGCCGAGCGCTCGTCGCGCGCGACGTACACCGAGAACGGCGCCGGCGGCTGGCTGACCTCGAAGGACAGGCCCGCCTCGGCCAGCGCCTTGTTGACCTCGGCCACCTCGTGGTCGGAGAGGCCCGAGAAGGCCAGCTCGAAGTGCGGGCGCTTCGAGAGCACGGCCCCGACGCCCAGCGCGCCGGCCAGGGCCAGGAGCACGAGCACCGCCACGGCCTTGCTGCCGAGCTCGACGCCCTTCAACCTCTCCGCCAGGACCTTGAACAGCTCGTTCATCGCGATGGCGCTAGACGCTCATCCGCATGACCTCGCGGTACGCGTCGATGAGCTTGTTGCGGATCTCCAGGGCGAAGCGGAAGCCGAGGTCCGCCTGCTTGAGCTGCACGGCGACCTCGTGGAAGTCCCCGACCTTCCCGCTGAGGAGCTCCTCGGGCAGGGCTTCGGCGCGCACGATGCGGTCGTTGACGTCCTGCAGGGACTGCGAGAGCTCCTGCGCGAAGTCGGGGCCGGAGGCGCCCGCGGCCTCCTGGGCGGGCTCCGCCGCCGAGCGCACGCGCTCCGCGGCGCGCCGCTGGGCGTCCAGCGCCGCCCGGATCGCCTCGCGACCCAGCGCACCGCTGCCTCCGCCGATCCCTTCGACCATCGCTCGAGTCCTCCCTCGCCTAGCGGGCGAGCTCCAGGGCGCGCTCCGCCATCTGCATGAAGCTCTGCTGGGCGGTGATGTTCGCCTCGTAGGCGCGCATGGCCGTGATCAGGTCCGCCATCTCGAGCACGGCGTTCACGTTGGGCAGCTCGACCATGCCGTCGGCGCGCGCGTCGGGGTGCGAGGGGTCGAGCACCAGCTCGAAGGGCGTGCGCTCGTCCTCGATCACGCGCGGGCTCCCGACCCCCTGCGGGATCGGGTCGCCGCCGCGCGTCCCCGGCTCGACGAGCAGGGGCTCGAAGAGCACCAGCTTGCGCCGGTACGGGCCCCCTTCGGGCGTGCGCGTCGTGCGCGCGTTGGCCACGTTCTCGGCGATCGTGTCGATGCGGGTGCGCTCGGCCAGGAGGCCGCTCGAGGAGATCCGCATCCCGGAGAACAGTCGGTCGATGGCGTCCATCAGCGTCCTTCCTGGATGGCTGCTTGCATCATCTGGAGGCGTCCCTGGAGCATGGCGGCGTAGGTCTCGTACAGGAGCCGGTTCTCGCGCAGCGCGTTCATCTCGAGCTCGAGCGTCACGTTGTTGCCGTCGGGGCG
>CADEGS010000048.1 GCA_902826945.1 uncultured bacterium
ACGCGACGCGATGCTCGGTGCCGGCGAGGTGCGCGCCGAGCACCGCTCCTACGCCGCCCGCGCCGACGACGACGATCCGCATGCCAGGAGCCTACGGCCCGGGGCGAAGGCGCCGCCAGCGTCCCATGTCCGCGCGGCAGCCCGCCTCACGGCGGGGGAGGAGCGATCGCGGTGCGCGTGGGCGAGCTCGAGATCGAGCGGCGGTCCAGGCAGTCCGTCGCGACGAAGGGCTGGCCCGTGGCCAGCGCTCCGCGGACGACGACCTTGACCGGCACCGTGTCGAGCTCGAGCGCGAGCACCATCGCGTCCACCGGGAAGAACAGCGTGAGGTCCTGGATCCCGTCCGGGGCGAGCGCGTGGCAGTCGCAGTCGGCGCCCGTGGGCGCTCCGACGTCGCCCAGCACCGCGTGCGGCGGCGCGGCGCTCGGCGCGACGGCGCCGCCGATGCCGCCCGTGCGCGAGAGCGTCACGCTGCCCGGATCGACGCTCGCGACGTCCACGGCGGCGGAGCCGAAGAGCACGATCGGGAGCACGGCCTGGCCGTGCAGCGCGAAGGTCTTCGGGCAGGAGCCCGGCGCGACCTCCATCGGCACCACGTGCGGGAGCGCCAGCAGCGTGCGCTGGGCGTCGATCCGGCCGTGGCCGTGGAAGTCGTCGCGGCCCGCGACGTCCTCGCCCGAGAGGCCCACCTGATCCACGGCGCCGGCGCGCAGGAGCGCGTGCACGTCGTCCTGCGAGAGCGCGAGGCCGCGCTCTTCGGCCAGGGAGAGCAGCAGGCCGACGACGCCCGCGGCGATCGGCGTGGCGAAGGAGCAGCCGCTGACGACGCTGTAGGTGTCCGCCGACGTGCCGTGCGCCGTGGTCACGACGGAGTCTCCCGGAGCGACGAAGTCGAGCCGCGAGCCGGTCCCCGAGAAGCCGGCGCGCGCGTCCGTGTGCGTCGTCGCGCCGATCGAGATCGTGAGCGGCGAGGCGCCGGGCCAGCTCTGGTTCGCGTTGCCGATCCCGCCGTTGCCGGCGCAGGCGATCAGGATCTTGCCCGCGTCGTGCGCAGCGCGCAGCGCGTTGCGCAGCGTGGTCGTGCCCGGGTAGTTGATCAGGCTCATGCTGATCACGTGCACGTCCGGCAGCGCGGCGGCGTGGTGGAGCGCCTGCGCCAGGTCGAAGGTCGAGCCGCCGTTCGACGCGTTGAGCACCTTGAGCGGCAGGATGCGGCAGCGCCGGTCCACGCCGGCCGTCGCGAGCGCGTTGTCCGCGTTCGCCCCCAGGCAGCCGCTGACCCAGGTCCCGTGCGGGTGATCCGCCTCGGGATTGGCGTCCTCGTTCACGAAGTCGAAGCCGCGCGGATCGATCCGGCCGGCGAACTCGGGATGGTCCGAGTCGATCCCGGTGTCGAGCACCGCGACGACGATCGAGGAGGAGCCCTGCGAGAGGCTCCAGGCCGCCTCCGCGGCGATGTCGGCGCCGCTCGTGCCGCCCGACTGGCCCGTGTTCCGCAGGTGCCACTGCGCGCCGTAGTGGGTGTCGCTCGGCGCGCCGCCGCCGCGGCCGGTGCCGTCGCGCTCGGCGTAGTCGATCCCGGGCGCGAGCGACAGGAGCCGCGTCCACAGGAGCTCCTGACCGGCGGGGACGCCCACGCGCTGGACTCCCGAAAGCGCGTCGCGCTCGAGGACGCGCAGCCCGGCCGCCGCGACGAGCGTCGCGACCTCGTCCTCCCGGCCCGGCGCCGGACACAGGAGCACCTCGCCGGGCATCCACGCCTGGACCTCAGGGGCCTGGAGCGCGGAGGCGCCCTGGGCCTGGATCGTCGCCAGCGGCAGCCAGGCGGCGACGGAGAGGATCCCCGGGATCATGGGCTTCTGGCAGGGCGCGCGCGGTCGTCGGACGGCGCATCGCCGCTCGCGATTCTATCGACGGAAGCGCGGGGCGGGGGGGGAGCGCGCGAACGGCCGCGCCCCGTCTGCCGCGCTGCCGCCGGGACGCGCCCCGCGGGCGCGGCCGTGCCGCTCACGCCGGCGTGAACGGCCAGACGAGCGGCACGAGCAGGAGCGTGATCGCGAACACGAGCAGGGTCAGCGGCGCGCCGGCGCGCAGGAAGTCCACGAAGCGGTAGCGGCCGGGGCCGTAGACGAGCGCGCAGGCGGGCTCGAGCGGCGTCAGGAACGAGCACGAGGCGGCCAGCGTCACCGCGATCACGAACGCGCGCGGATCGAGCCCGAGGCCGCCCGCGGTCTCGACCGCCACCGGCAGCACGACCAGCGCGGCGGCCTGGTTCGACATCGCCTGGCTGAGCACCACGGTGACGACGTAGAAGGCGCCCATCACGACCAGCGGGCCGCGCTCCTGCAGGTGGCGCACGACCAGCGCGGAGATCCAGGACGAGGTGCCGCTCGACTCGAGCGCGGTGCCGAAGGCCATCATCGAGCCGATCAGGACGAGCAGCCGCCAGTCCACGCTCGCGTACGCCTCCTCGGCGGTCAGGCAGCCCGTGAGCACCATCCCGAGCACGCCCAGCAGGAACGCGATCGGCAAGGAGAGCACGCCCGTGCCGCCGAGCGCGATCGCGGTGGCGAAGATCGTCGCCGCCAGGAGGCCCTTCGGGCTGCGGGCGTGGTGCGCGGAGAGGTCGTCGAGCACGAGCAGCTCGTCGCGCTCGACGCCGGCCAAGGCGTCGGGCGTCCCCTGCAGGAGCAGCAGGTCGTTCGCGCGCAGGCGCTGGCGCGAGAGGTTGCGCACGCGGCGGCGCACGCCCGCGGGGTGCAGCGCGAGCACCGCCACGCCGGTGCGCTCGAAGAAGCGCGCCTGGCGCAGCGTGCGGTCGGCGAGCGGCGAGCGCGGCAGGACCAGCGCCTCGACGATGCGCGCCTCCTCGCCCTCCGCGCCGTTCGCGTGGCGCACGTCCGAGCGCAGCTCGACGCCCTGCACGTCCTTCACGGAGAGCACGTCCTGCGCGCGCCCCTGGAGCAGGAGCTCGTCGTGCTCCTCGAGCGCGCCCGCCTCCGCCGGCGAGGTCAGCGCTCCGCCGCCGCGCCGCACGCCGAGCACGCGCACGTCCACGACGTCGGAGAGCTTGGCGCCCGCGAGCTCCTTCCCGGAGAGCGGCGAGCCCTCGGTCACGACCGCCTCGGCGACGTAGCGCCGCCGGTCCGCCAGGCGCGGGCGCGCCTCGCCGCGGCGGTCGGGCACCAGCCGCGGCGCGACGAGCAGCAGGTAGAGGATGCCGGCGACCGAGGTCGCGAGCCCGACGGGCGCGAGCTCGAAGAAGCCCAGGGGCGCCTGCCCCAGGCGCGCGAGCTGCCCGGACACGACCAGGTTCGTCGAGGTGCCGATCAGGGTCACGCTGCCGGCCAGGATCGAGGCGAAGGCGATCGGCATCAGGATGCGCGAGGCGGGCAGCTTCGCGCGCGCCGCGGCGCCGACCACGATCGGCACGAACACCGCGGTCGTGACGGTGTTCGAGACGAAGCTGCTGACGACCATCGAGGCGACGAGCAGGAGGCGCGTGAAGAGCGCCGGCCGCGCGCTGCCGAGCGACGCCAGCCGCAGCCCGAGGCGCTCGACCACGCCGGTGCGCAGGATGCCCTCGGTCAGGACGAAGAGCGCGACCAGCACCAGGATCGTCTCGCTCCCGAAGCCGGCCAGCGCCTGCTCGGCCGTCAGCACGCCCGGCACCGTCAGCGCCAGCAGCAGGATCAGCGCGACGACGTCGATGCGCAGCCGGTCCCACGCGAACAGGCCGAGCGCTAGGACGAGCAGCGCCAGGAGGTAGCCGGTCTGCAGGGGCATGGGGAGCGCGGGAAGTGCGCCACCGGTTCCCTCCGGGGCGGCGAGAACCTAGGCCGCGGCGCGCGGGCGCGCAACGGGCGCCGGCGTCGCGGCGCGGCCTTCCCCGACGGGCTCCCGGACCTTTGCAGTCCGTGCAGTCCGTGCGAGGACTTTTGTCCAACACGCCTCGCCCCGGCGGCGTTCTCCCGTCGAACGCCGAGAGCCCGAGGAAGGAAACGCACATGATCCCGTCCCGTCTCGCCACGCTGCAGATCCAGGAACCCTGCTCGCTCCGCTGGGAGGAGCTCCAGGGCGACCAGCGCAAGCGCTTCTGCAAGAGCTGCTCGCGCCACGTGCACAACGTTTCCGCGATGCGCGCCGAGGAGGTCGAGCGGCTGGTCGCCGCCCAGCCGCCCGGCGAGCGCCTGTGCTTGACCTGGCGCATCGGGCCCGACGGCCGGCCGGTGACGCTCCCCGACGCGGCGCCGGAGGCCCCGGCCGATCCCGCGCGCGGCCGGATGCACCGGCTCGCGGCCGGGCTCTCGCGCGGGGTCGCCGCCCTGGCGGGCCTGCTCGCCGCCTGCTCGCGCGCCGCCGAGCCGCCGCAGGCTCCCGCGACTCCGCCCGAGGACGCCCCGGTCGAGGCCTTGCCCGACGACCTGCGCGCGCTCGGCGGCATGGTGTGCGCGCCGGACGACGTGGTCATGGGCGAGGTCGCGCTCCCGGAGCCGGTCGTCCTCGGGAAGGTGGCGACGGGCGACTGAAGCGCTCGCGCGACGGGTCACGCTTTCCCTGCCCGCCCGGATCGAGCGGTCCGGCTCGTCCGGCTCGCGGCGCCCGGCCGAAAGAAGGCGGACGGCGGCCTGGGCACCGCCGGGGGAGATGAGGTCGAAGGTCGCGAGCGGAGCGCTCGCCTGCGTCGCTCTCGGACTCGCGTCCGCTGGGCTCGCGGGCTGCGACGACGGCGGGGGTGACGCCGCGCCGGGCGCGCCCTTCGGGCTCGCGACGCGCGAGACGGTCGAGGGCGTGACGCTGCCCGAGGATCCGCTCGCACCCGCGCCGGTGGCGCTGGTCGACGCCTTCCCGCTGCTCACGTTCGAGCTGCCGGTCGGCGTGACGCACGCGGGCGACGGCAGCGACCGGCTGTTCGTCGTCGAGCTCGGCGGCCGCATCCGCGTCTTCCCGAACGACGTCGGCGCGAGCGCGGCGCCGGTCTTCCTCGACCTCTCCGCGCGCGTCTTCCGGAGCGGCGAGGCCGGCCTGCTCGGGCTCGCCTTCGACCCGGCGTACGCGACGAACGGCTTCCTCTACGTGAACTACGCGGCGCCGCCGACGACGCCCGGCACGAGCCACCGCACGCTCGTCTCGCGCTTCTCCGTCACGGCCGACCCGGACGTCGCGGACCCCGCGAGCGAGGTCGTGCTGCTCGCCTTCGACCAGCCCTTCTGGAACCACAACGCGGGCTCGCTCGCGTTCGGGCCGGACGGGATGCTCTACGTGGCCTCGGGCGACGGCGGCAGCCACGACGACCCCTCCGGCGTGGCGCAGGACCTGGGCTCGCCGCTCGGCAAGATCCTGCGCATCGCGCCCGACGGCAGCGTGCCCGCCGACAACCCGTTCGTCGGCGTCAGCGGCGCGCGCCCGGAGGTGTGGGCCTTCGGCCTGCGCAACCCCTGGCGCATCGCCTTCGACCGCCTGACGGGCGCGCTGTGGGCCGGCGACGTGGGCCAGAACGCGCGCGAGGAGATCGACCTCGTCGCGCGCGGCGGCAACTACGGCTGGGACCTGTTCGAGGCCTCGCTCGACCACGAGAACCCGGCGCACGTGCCGCTCGCCGCGACCGTCGCGCCGGTGCACGAGTACGGCCGCGGCCAGGGCACGAGCGTCACCGGCGGCACGGTCTACCGCGGCGCCGCGCTGCCGGATCTCGAGGGCGCGTACGTCTTCGCCGACTACAACAGCGGGCGCGTGTGGGCGCTCGTCCACGACGGGAGCGAGGTCGTCTCGCACGTGCAGATCGCGACCGCGACGAGCCCGACCGCGTTCGGCGAGGACGAGGCGGGCGAGCTCTACCTGACCTCGATCGAGGGACGGGTGTGGCGCCTGGAGGAGGCGCCCGGCGCGGCGCGCGAGGACTTCCCCGCGCTGCTCTCGCAGACGGGCCTCTTCGCCGATCTCGCCGCGCTCGCGCCCGCGCCGGGCCTGGTCGAGTACGACGTCAACGTCCCGCTCTGGTCCGACGGCGCGCGCAAGCGGCGCTGGATCGCGCTGCCGGGCGACGAGCGCGTCGGCTTCTCCGCCGAGGGCCCGTGGAGCTTCCCGACCGGCACGGCGCTCGTGAAGCACTTCGAGGCGCCGCTCGCCGGCGGCGGCACGCGCCGGCTCGAGACGCGCGTGCTCCTGCGCACGCCGCGCTCGTGGGCCGGGGTGAGCTACCGCTGGAACGCGCAGGAGACCGACGCCGAGCGCGTCGACGTCGCCGCGAGCGAGGTGCTCGCCGTGGACGATCCCGACCAGCCGGGGACGAGCGTCGCGCTCGCGTGGACCTTCCCCGGCCGCGACGACTGCGCCGCCTGCCACACGCCCGCGTCGGGCCGCGTGCTCGGCCTGCGCACCGAGCAGCTGAACCGCGACTTCGCCTACCCGCTGGCGACCGACAACCAGCTCCGCGCCTGGGACCACGTGCGCCTGTTCACGCCGCGGCTCGAGCCGGCCGCGAGCTACGCCGCCTGGCCCGCGCTCGACGACGCCGGCGCGCCCGTGGCGGCGCGCGCGCGCGCCTGGCTGGCGGCGAGCTGCGCGCACTGCCACCGGCCCGGCGGCCCGACGCCGGTCGCGCTCGACCTGCGCTTCGCGACGCCCGACGCGGCGCTCGGCGCGCTCGACGCGCCCCCCGAGGCGGGCGGCCTGGGCCTCCCCGACGCGGCGATCGTGCGCCCCGGCGCGAAGGAGTCGAGCGTCTTGTGGGAGCGCCTGCGCCGGCTGGACGCCGCGCGCATGCCGCCGGTCGGCAGCGCGCTCGTCGCGAGCGAGGCCGTCGCGCTCGTCGGCGCCTGGATCGACGGCCTCGCGCCCTGAGGAGCGAGGTCAGCTCCCTTTCCGCTCGCGGCCGTCGAGAGCGCGCAGCTCGTCCTTCGCCTGCTCGAGGATCCGCCGGCGCCGCCGTCCCGCGTCGCCACGGCGGTCACGATCCCTCGCGGCGAGCGCGCGTCCGGGCCGCCTTGCGCGCGGCCGCCTTGCGGCCTTGCGGGCCCTTCGTCCGGGCGGCCTTGCGGGCCGCGGCGGAGCGCTCGGCCGCCGTGCGCGCGCGCGACGCCTCCTTCGCGTGGCGCGAGAGCGCACTCTTCGAGGCGGCGGCGCCGTCCTCGCGCTCGAGCGCGCGCTCGCTCGCGCGCGAGCGCTTCGCGGAGCGCTTCCGCGCCGGAGGCTCGCCCGCCCGCCGGTCGCGACGCGCGCGCCGGCGGGTCTCCTCCGAGGCCTCGCCCTTCTCCGGCGCGGGCAGGTCCACGCCCGCGCGCCTGGCCTTCGAGAGCCCGATCGCGATCGCCTGCTTCGTCGAGCGCGCCCCGTGCTTGCCCTCGCGGACGTGCTCGATCTCCTCCTTCACGAACGCGCCGGCCTGGGTGCTCGGCGCCTTGCCCTGGCGCCGATCCTGCTTCGCACGCTCGACGGTCTTCTTGCTCGGCATGGTCTTCTCCTCGCCCCGCGGGGCGCGACGGTGTGCCTCGCCGCTCGCAAACCGCGTGCCCCGAGCCGCGCGAGCGCGCGACGCGCCGACCCTGCGCGCACGCGCGAGCGCTACGATCTCCACGATGGCCGACGAGCGCTCCAGGGTCGCGTCCAGGGTCGCCGCGTTCCGCGCGCTGCACGACGCGGGCACGTTCGTGCTGCCCAACCCATGGGACGTCGGGACGGCCGTGGCGCTCGAGCGGCTCGGCTTCGCCGCGCTGGCGACGACCTCGGCCGGGCTCGCCTTCTCGCGCGGCCGGCCGGACGCGGTCGGCGCGCTGGAGCGCGACCTCGTGCTCGCGCACGCGCGCGCGATCGTCGCGGCCACGTCGCTGCCGGTGAACCTGGACTTCCAGGACGGCTACGCGCGCGAGCCCGAGGGCGTCGCCGCCAACGTCGGCCTGTGCCTCGCGACCGGCGTGGCAGGCGTCTCGATCGAGGACGCGACCGGCGACCCCGCGGCGCCGCTCCACGAGCGCGCGCTCGCGCTCGAGCGCGTCCGCGCCGCGCGCGCCGCGCTCGACGCGGCGGGGAGCGGCGTCGTGCTCACCGCGCGCTGCGAGGCCTGGCTCGTCGGCGCTCCCGATCCGCTCGGCACCGCGCTCGAGCGCCTCGAGGCCTTCGCGGAGGCCGGCGCGGACTGCCTGTACGCCCCGGGCGTGCGCGACCCGGACGCGATCGCTGCCCTGGTGCGCGCGGTCGCGCCGAAGCCGCTCAACGTGCTCGTCGGCGCGCCGGGGCTCGACGTGGCGCGCCTCGCCGCGCTCGGCGTGCGGCGCGTCTCGCTCGGCTCGGCGCTCGCGCGCGCCGCCTGGGGCGCCTTCCTGCGCGCGGCCGAGCGGATCGCGCGCGACGGGTCGTTCGACGGCCTGGCCGCCGCGGCGCCCTTCGCCGAGCTGAACGCGCTGTTCGATCGAACCTAGCCCGCCGGGAGCGGGACGGTCGCGCCGTGCCCGGTTTCCGCCCCCCGCGCCGCGCGCGACCGCTTTCTCCCCTCAGCGCCTGGATCCTCGCCGCCCGCGGTGCCACCCTCGCTCTCGAATGTCCCTCCCCATCCGGCTATGAGCCCTCGATGACGAGCCGCCTGCGCGAGCACTGGCGCTGCGTGAAGGAGGGCGAGCCGGGCCGCCGCTTCCAGGATCTGCACGACCTGCGCCAGGAGGACCGGGGCAGCCCCTGGGCGTTCGTGCTGTGGGTGGCGCTCGGGATCGCGCTCGTCCTGGCCGCGCCGGTGGTCGGGCTCGTGCCCGGGCCGGGCGGGCTGGTGCTCCTGCTCCTCGGCACGGCGTTGCTCGGACGCGAGATGCGCCCGGCCGCGCGCCTGCTCGACCGCTGCGAGCTCTTCCTGCGCCGGAGCTGGAAGCGCATGCGCGGCTGACGCGCGGCGTCCGTCGCGCCGCTCGTTGCGGGAACCGCTCGGCGGTGGTCTCCTCGCGTCCAGGAGCGGGGCTCGCGCCCGCGCTCGCATGGCGACGAAAGGGGGACGACCGTCGAGCGGCGGCCGGCAGGCCGCGCTGGGGCTGCTCGTCGCGGCGCTCGGCGTCGCGGTCTTCGCGCTGGCGCGCGGAGGGGGCGGCGGCACGCGCAGCGCGTCGCCGGACACCGCGGCGACGGTGCGGCCGAGCGCGGTCGCAGGCGCGGGCGAGCGTGCGCCTGCCGCCCCCGCGGCGCCGGAGCGCGCGCCGCCCGAGCGCGAGGCGCTCGCGCCCGCCGCGCCGGCGCCGGCGGAGCCGGTCGCCTCCCGCCGCGAGGACCTCCACGGCACCGTGCTCGACGCGCGCACGCGCGCGCCGATCGCGCGCGCGAGCGTGCAGGTCCATCGCGTCGCCCACCAGGGCGAGCCTGCGCCGCCGGAGGCGCTGCTCGCGACCGACGGCGAGGGCCGCTTCCGGCTCGCGGGCGTGGGCGCGGGCGAGCGGCGCGACGCGCTCGTGCTGGCCGACGGCTACGCCGCGCAGCAAGCGCGCCTCCTGTCGGGGCTGGCGAGCGAGGTGCTGCTCACCCCCGCGCTCACGCTCGCGGGCCGCGTGCTGTGGCGCGCGGACCGCCGTCCGGTCGAGGGAGCGCTCGTGAAGCTCGACTGGCCGGTCGCGACGGACCTGCGCAAGCTCGCGACCGAGCCCGTACCCACCGATGCCCGCGGGCGCTTCGCGCTCCCCGGCGTCCCGCCGCGAGCGGAGGTGTCGATCGCCTTCGCGCTGCCGGGCGACCTCCCGGACCGGCGCGCGCTGCGCGTCGAGGAGGAGCCGCCCGAGGAGCTCGAGCTCCTGCTCGGCCCGCGCGGAGCGCTGCGCCTGCGCATGCTCGACCTCGAGAACGGCGCGCCGCTCGCCGGCTTCCGCTGCCGCATCGACGGCGCGGGGGCCTTCACGGCGGACGACGCGGGAGAGGTCACGCTCGGCTACGACGCCGAGCGGCTGGTCGTGGCCGACGGCGGCCTGCGGGTCGAGGTGTGGAGCGAGAGCGCCTGCACGACGCGGCTGCTCGTCGCGCAGGACGCGCTCTCCGAGCTGCACGACGTCCCGATCACGCGCGGCGCGCGCGTCGAGGGCTCCGTGCGCGACGAGCGCGGGGAGCCGATCGTCGGGGCGCAGGTCAGCCTCCGGATCCAGGACCCGGTCGTCTCCTCGCCGCTGTCCGAGCTCCCGGGGCTGCCGGCGGGAGTCGTCATCGTCTCGCCGGTGCGCGCGGCGCGCACCGACGGCGAGGGGCGCTTCGCGCTCGAGCGGCTCTTCGCCAGCGCCGGCGACGGCAAGGCGGAGCTCCTCGTCCGGGCCGAAGGCCTGCGCGACGCCAGCCTCTCCGTGGACCTTCCTGCCCCCGGCAGCCGGCGCGCCGTCGAGGTCGTGCTCGCGCGCGGCGCCGGCCTGCGGGTGCGCGTGCTGGACGGCGGCGAGCCCTGCGCGGGCATGCGCGTCCGGGCCGTCCCCGACGGGAAGCCGTTCGGCTCCCACGGCACGACGGACGACGACGGCGCGTGCGAGCTCGCAGGCCTCGAGCCTGGACCGACGCGCGTCACCGCCGAAGGGTCGGACGGCTCCGTGCTGGCCGAGGCGTCGGTGACGCTCGCCGTCGGCGAGATGCGCGAGCTGGAGCTCGTGCTCACCCGCTCGCGAAGCGCGATCGAGGGGCGCGTGGTGGACGAGCAGGGCCAGCCCTTGCCGCAGGTCCTCGTGTACCTGCGAGACGAGGGACGCTTCACGATCGGCCCCAGCGGGATCCAGCGCGGGCGTGGGCTCTCGACGCAGAGCGACGACGGCGGCCGCTTCCGCCTGGAGGTGCAGGATGGCGCCGAGCCGCTCGAGGTCGTCGCCTGGCGCGACGCCATCGAGGCGAGCGCGAGCGCCCTGCCCGGCGCCTCGGACGTCGTGCTCGTCCTGCCCGCCTCCGGTCTCTTGCTGCTCGACGCGAGCGGTCCGGACGGCGAGCGGCTCTCCGCGCTGTCGGAGGTCCTCTGGTGGCCCGCCGGCTCCTCGCGCTCCCTGCCGGCGAGCGGCTGCACCACCCAGGTCGCGCCCGGCCCCGACGGTCGCTTCGCGCTGCGCCTCGCCGCGGGACGCTGGGACCTCGAGCTGCGCGCTGCGCCGCGCGCGCCGGCGCTCGTGACCGACGTCGCGATCGCGGGCGACGCGCCGTGCGAGCGCTCGGCGACGCTGCGGCGGGGGACGACGCTCGCGGTGCGCTTCCTGCCCGGGGGTCCGACGGGATCGAAGATGCTGCGCGTCATCGCCGAGGAGGAGCGCGAGCGCCAGGCGAGCGGCGACATCTGCGGGATCGTCGGCATCCTCGCGGGCGCCGCGCAGAGCACGCCCGAGGGCGGGCTCGTCGCGCGCGGGCTGGCCCCCGGCACGTACCTGCTGGACAACGTCCCGACGGGCTGGACGGTCGA
The DNA here is from genome assembly GCA_902826945.1 of uncultured bacterium. Next base: position 11,384 of record CADEGS010000048.1, read on the forward strand.
CCCTGCGACGATCGAGGTGCCCGACGTCGAGCGCCACGAGGTCACCTTGCGCTGGGTGAGCTCCGCGAGCGGACGCTGAGCAGGGCGAAGCAGGGGGGCGCGCCGCTCGCACGTCCCCGCGGCGGGCGGACGGTCGTCCGAGGACGCCGTCGCGCGCCGGGAGCGAGCGCCGCGAACGCAACTCGTACCCGCCCCGCGCGCCGGCGCGCCGTCCCGGGCGGGCCGTGTCGGAGCGAGCGGGCGCTCGGCTCCTCGCGCGCGGCGCGCGCGACGCTACGCTGCCGGCGTCCCCGGAGGAGTCCATGAAGCCGATCGCTCTCGTCCTCGTCCTCGCGCAGGCCGCGCTCGCCGCCTGCGCGGCCGTCGCCGGCGCGCCGGCGTCCTCGTCCGCTCCCGCTGCCGCGCCCGCGGCGGCGAGCGCGCCGCCCGCGCGCGCCGCCGACGACGCCGCGAAGCCGTTCGAGGCGGTCGGGATCCTCGTCGCGCGCGACGCGGCGCCGGTCGCGCTCTGGCCGGAGGAGCACTCCGGGCCGTGGACCGTGGCGGAGGTCGTCGAGCACGGCGCGCGCGTCGCGGCCGGCGACGTCGTCCTGCGCCTCGACGCGCGCAAGATCGACGAGGAGCTGCACCGCCGCGAGCTCGAGCTCGTCTCGAGCGAGCTGCGCCACCGGAACCTGCTGAAGGGCCACGAGCTCGAGGCGGCCGCCGCGCGCTCGGCGCGCGCGCGGTCGCAGGCCGGGCTGGAGCGCGCCGGGCGCGCGCTGCAGGGCTACAAGGACCTCGAGCTCGCCTTCGCCGAGCGCCAGGACGGGATCCAGGAGCGCTACGAGCAGTCCTACGTCGAGGACCAGACCGACGAGCTCGACCAGCTCCAGAAGATGTACGAGGACGACGCGCTCGTGGACGCGACGGAGGACATCGTGCTGAAGCGCTCGCAGCGCCAGCTCGAGCTGACGCGCACGTCGAACAAGCTCGCGCGCGACCGCAGCGCCTACCGCAAGGACTACGAGCAGCGCATGACGCTCGAGCAGCGCGAGGAGGCGCTCGCGGCGCAGCGCGAGGAGCACGAGCGGCTGCTCGTCCAGCAGGAGCTGGACGCGGCCGAGCGCGCCGACCAGGAGCTGCGCTCGGCGGACGCGCTGCGCCTGGCGCGCGAGGCGCTCGAGCGCCTGCGGCGCGACCGCGCGCTGTTCGAGCTGCGCGCGCCGCGCGCGGGCGTGCTCCTGCACGGCGGCACGAAGGCCTTGCGGCCCGGCGCGAGCCCGGTGCGCCACGAGCGTGGCAGCGAGCTCGCCGGCCGCGGGGAGGTGCTGCTCGTCGCCGCGCCTGCGCCGGACGCGGTGCGCCTCGAGCTCTCCGACGACCTGCTGCGCGCGGTCGCCGCGGGCGCAGAGGTGCAGGTCGTGTCGCTCGAGCGCTCGGAGGCGAGCGCGCGCGGCACGCTCGCGGTCGAGCCCTTCCCGCGCTCGGCCAGCGCGACCGAGGCCAGCTACGCGGCGACCGTCACGCTCGAGCACCCGCTCGAGGGCGTCGCGCTCGGCTCGCGCGCGAAGGTCACGCTGGTCGGGACGGAGAAGTGAGCGCGCTCGCGCTGCTCCTCGCCTCCCTGCTCGCGGCGCAGGGCGCGGCGCAGCCCGCGCCCGCGGCTCCGGCGGCGGGCGGCGCCGAGGAGGCGTGGCCCAGCCTGCCGCGCGTGCCCGCCGCGCAGGCCCTGCGCGAAGGGGTCGCGTGGCTGGTCGCGCACCAGAACCAGGACGGCTCGTGGGGCTCGCACCACTCGCCGCGGCCGGTCGAGGTGCTGGCCTCGGTGCCGGGCTCGCAGCAGGCCTTCCGCGTCGCGACGACCGCGCTGTGCGTGATGGCGCTGCGCGACGCGAAGCTCGACCTGCCCGGCGCCAGCGAGGCGGCCGAGCGCGGCGTGAGGAGCCTGCTCGCCGACTACGACGTGAAGCGCCAGAGCGGCCTCGAGCACTACAACGTGTGGGCCTTCGGCTACGCGCTCGAGTGCCTGGGCAAGGAGCTCGCCTGGCACACCGACGACGCGCGCGGCGCCGAGCTGCGCCAGGCGTGCGAGACGCTGGTGAAGCGCCTGGGCGAGTACCAGACCCTCGACGGCGGCTGGGGCTACCTGAGCACCGACGACGTGCCGACCAAGCAGCCCTCGGACACGTCGATGAGCTTCACGACGGCGACGATCCTGCTCGGGCTCGAGGTCGCCGGCGCGCAGGGGATCGCGATCCCCGCGCGCCTGCTCGAGCGCGCGCTGGCCGAGGTCGAGCGCTCGCGCCTCTCCGACGACGCGTTCCTCTACGGCGACTACCTGCGCTACCACCCGCGCCTCGACATCAACGAGCGCTACGGCTCGGCCTGCCGCACGCCGCTGTGCCTGCTGGCGCTCGAGCGCCACGGGCGGCGCGTCGCGCCGGAGACGGTCGTCTCGGCGCTCGAGAACCTGCTCGTGAACGGCGCCAGCTACCAGAAGTCGGGCGTGCGCCGGCCGATCCCGCACGAGTCCTGGTACGGGATCTCGGGCTACTTCTACCTCTACGGGCACGCCTACGCGGCCTACGCGCTCGAGCAGCAGGCGCCCGAGGTGCAGGCGCGGCTGTGGCCGCTGCTCGTCGCCGCGGTCCAGTACTGCCGCGACCCCGACGGCTCGTTCTGGGACTACCCGCTCTACAGCTACCACAAGCCCTACGGCACGGCCTTCGCCGTGCTCGCGCTGGCGCGCGCCGTGGCGGCCGGCACGCGCTGAGCGGCGGGCGCGGCGCCCGCTAGGATGACGCGACCCAGGAGGGTCCGATCATGGCGGTCAAGGTCAAGAGCACGGGCACGTCGAAGAGCATCTACAACGTCTCCGGCAAGACGCTGCAGGAGATCTGGGACGACATCGTCGCGAAGGGCCCGAAGAACGACGGCAAGGACGTCGCCGCGCTCACGCGCTGCACGCTGGGCGGCGTCTCGGGCGTGAAGTTCGCCTTCGACGTCGAGGAGCAGAAGGACGGCAGCTTCGAGGCCGAGGCGCGCCTGGACGGCGGCACGCTCGAGTTCTCGTGCGCGATGCAGCTCCCGAAGCTCGCGAGCGCGACCGGCCTGAGCGCGGCCGCCAAGCAGGAGTGGACGAGCTTCCTCTCCGGCGTCGCGGCGCACGAGCTCGAGCACGTGAAGGAGTTCGAGAAGGAGTGCAGCGCGATGGCGAAGGAGATCGACAAGCTGCGCGCCAGCGGCTCGGGCAAGAAGGAGGACCAGGCGAAGAAGGCCGCCCAGAAGGCCTGGGAGCAGGCCTACAAGACCGCCTTCGCGCCCGCCAGGAACGACAAGCGCCTGAACGCGAACGCCAAGGCGCTCGACGCGAAGACCGGCCACGGGCCGACGCTCGACACGAGCATCGCCTGAGCCACGCGGCGCGGGAGGCCTCGCGCTGCGCGGGGTCTCCCACTCCCGGGCGCGAGCGGGTCCCCGATCCGATCCGGCCCGCCCGCGTCGCGTCCGCTGCGCCGCTCCTCCGCCACGCGCTACGAACCATGCCGTAGGGCCGGCTACGGCGGATGCTCCTACGCTTGGGCGACGCCGGGGACGACGGTCTCCGCCAACCCGAGGAGCCAGCCGCATGCTTTCCAACACCTACCCGACCCGCGCGCGCAGCGTCCTCGTCCGCGCCCTGGGCGGGCTCGTCCTCTGCAGCTCGCTCGCGCTCGGCCTCTCGGGCGCCGGAGCGGGCCCCGCGTCCTCCGCCGCTCCGAACCGCTACATCGGATCGGACAAGTGCAAGAGCTGTCACGGCTCCGCGGACACCGGCGACCAGTTCGGATCGTGGGGGCAGACGAAGCACGCGCACGCCTTCGAGACGCTGGGCTCGGAGGAGTCGAAGACGATGGCCGCCGCGAAGGGCATCGCGGACGCGACCACCGCGGACGGCTGCGTGCGCTGCCACGTCACCGCCTTCGGCGTGGCCGACGAGGAGCTCAAGAAGGGCTTCGACCGGGCCAAGGGCATCCAGTGCGAGACCTGCCACGGCCCCGGCGAGGCGCACCAGAAGGCGCGCCTGGCGGCCGCGGCCAAGGGGCAGGCGGAGGGCTACGTGCAGGTCCCCGCGGACGAGATCGTCACGGACGCGACCGAGGCGCTCTGCAAGACCTGCCACAACGAGGAGAGCCCGTCCTACAAGCCCTTCTGCTTCCACGAGTTCAACGCGCAGTTCCGGCACCTGAACCCGAAGAAGCCGCGCACCGAGGTGGACATCGGGACGTGCTCGTGCCCGAAGTGCGCGGGCGGCTGCCCCGAGAGCCACGAGGCCTTCAAGAAGCCGTAGTGAGCGGCGGCGGGGCGGTTCTGGGCGCCGCGCGCGCGGCTCGCGCATGAAGGCGCACGGCGGGGGGGGAGCGGGCGCGCCGGCGCGCCTGACGCTGGCCGTCCTCGCGCTCGCAGGAGCGGCGGCGGCGCAGGCGAACGACGACTGCCTCGCGTGCCACGACGTCGAGGAGCTGGCCGTCCTGCGCGACGGCCGCCAGGTCTCGCTCTTCGTGGACCCCGAGCGCTACGACGCGAGCGTGCACGCGAAGGTCGACTGCGTGGCCTGCCACCTCGACCTGAGCGGCGTCGAGGAGTTCCCGCACGCGCGCGGCCTCGGGCGCGTGAGCTGCACCGAGTGCCACGACGACGACGACGGGCCGGTGCAGGCCTGGCGCGACGACGTGCACGGCCAGCACGCCGCGGCGGGCGACGCGCGGGCCCCGCTGTGCCAGGACTGCCACGGCAGCCACGAGATCCGCCGCCTCGCGGATCCGGCCAGCGTGACCTCGCCCTTCCGCATCGCCTCGATGTGCAACCGGTGCCACGCCGAGGGCCGTCCGGTCGAGCGCTCGTTCGAGCTCGCCAGCGAGGCGCTGCGCGCGCGCACGCTCGACCGCATCCACGGCGACAGCCTGCACGCGAAGGGGCTCAAGGTCGCCGCCGACTGCACGAGCTGCCACGGCGCGCACGGCGTGTTCGGGCCCGACGACCCGCGCTCGTCGATCCACCGCGAGACGCTCGCCGCGACCTGCGGCGAGTGCCACGCCGAGGTCGAGGAGGTGCACCGCGGCGTGGTCGCGGCGGCGGTGTGGACGCGGCCGGGCGGCGCGCCGCTGTGCGTGGACTGCCACGCGCCGCACGAGCCGCGCCGCGCGGACTACGCCACCGGCATGGCCGACGCCGACTGCATGCGCTGCCACGCCGGAGCGCTGGCGGCCTCCGCGGACGGCCGCTCGCTCCGGGTGGACGCGCAGGAGCACGCGCGCTCGATCCACGGGCGCTCCGGCGTCGCCTGCGCGCAGTGCCACGCCGGGGTCGTGCCCGCGCCGGCGGGCGAGCGCTCGTGCGCGACCGTCGCGGAGCGCGTGGACTGCGCGACCTGCCACGCGGGCGCGGTGGCCGACCATGCGCAGAGCGTCCACGGCCGGCTGCTCGCGCAGGGCGACGCCGAGGCGCCCGCCTGCACCGACTGCCACGGCACGCACGCGATCCTCGAGAGCCGCTTCGCGCCCGGCGCTCCCGAGGAGCTGGCGGCGCTCGTGCGCACCTCGCCGACCTTCCGCCGCAACGTGCCGGAGCTGTGCGCGCGCTGCCATCAGGGCGGCGCCGCGGCCGACCTGCGCCGCCGCGGGCCCGAGAGCGACATCGTCGCGCGCTACGCGGACTCCATCCACGGCCAGGCGCTCACCAGGGACGGCCTGCTCGTCACGGCGGTGTGCAGCGACTGCCACCGCACGCACGGCGAGCTGCCCGCCGCCGACCCCCTCTCCAGCGTGCATCGCGGCAACATCGCCGCCACCTGCGGGAGCTGCCACGACGGCATCAAGGAGGTCTTCCAGCGGAGCGTGCACGCGCCCGAGGGCAACCCGGGCTACGCGCCGGGGCCGGGCGAGCCCGCGCTGCCGGCCTGCAACGACTGCCACTCCTCGCACGCGGTGGCGCGCACCGACGCCCCCGAGTTCAAGCTCGGCGTGATCCGCCAGTGCGGCTCGTGCCACGCCGAGATCACGCAGACCTACTTCGAGACCTACCACGGCAAGGCCACGGCGCTGGGCGACACGACGCGCGCCAAGTGCAACGACTGCCACGGCGCGCACGACATCCTGCCGGCCTCGTTCCCCGCCTCGCGCCTGTCCGAGGCCAACAAGGTCGCGACCTGCGCCCAGTGCCACGAGGACGCGCATCCGGGCTTCGTCACGTACCTGACGCACGCCAGCCACCGCGACCGCGAGGGCTACCCGGCGCTGTACTGGACCTTCTGGGCGATGACCTCGCTCGTGCTCGGCGTGTTCGCCTTCTTCGGCCTGCACACGCTGGCCTGGTTCCCGCGCTCGCTGCGCGTGCGCCGGGAGCGCCGCAGGCTGCACCCGCCGGCGGGCCAGACGGTGCGCCACGTGCGGCGCTTCACCGCCTACCAGCGCCTGCTGCACCTGGTCGTGATCGTGAGCTTCTTCGGCCTGGTGATCACGGGCATGGTGCTCAAGTTCTCGTACGCGGCCTGGGCGCGGGTGCTGGTGCGCGTGCTCGGCGGCATCGACGCGGCCGGGCTGATCCACCGCGCCTGCGCGCTGCTCACGTTCGGCTACATGGCGCTGCACCTGGCGGAGGTCGTGCACCGCTACCGCGCCGGCGGGAAGAGCCTGTGGCGCTTCGCGAATGGGCCCGACTCGCTCGTGCCGCGCTGGGCCGACGCGCGCGAGCTGTGGGCCACGCTGCGCTGGTTCGCCGGCCGCGGCCCGCAGCCGCGCTACGACCGCTGGACGTACTGGGAGAAGTTCGACTACCTGGCCGTCTTCTGGGGCGTGGTCGTGATCGGCAGCACCGGGCTCTTGCTGTGGTTCCCGGAGCTCTCCACGCACGTCCTGCCGGGCTGGGCGATCAACGTCGCCACGATCGTCCACAGCGACGAGGCCCTGCTCGCGGCGGGCTTCATCTTCACCGTGCACTTCTTCAACACGCACTTCCGTCCCGAGAAGTTCCCGATGGACACGGTGATCTTCTCGGGCAGCGTGACCGAGGAGGAGCTGCGCCAGGAGCGGCCAGCGCTCTACGAGCGCCTGGTCCAGAGCGGCGAGCTCGAGCGGCACATCGTCCCGCCGCCGGACCCGAAGCTCATGCGCGTCGCGCGCGTCTTCGGCTTCGCGGCGCTCTTGGTCGGCCTGTCGCTCGCCGTCCTGATCGCGTGGGCGATGCTCGCCGGCCAGCCGTGAGCGTGCGGCGGAGAGCGAGGGGGGGCCGCGAGGGCGCGCCCCCCTACGGACAAGGGAGTAGGGCCGGGGTGGGAACACGTCCACTGCCCGCGCCGCGGCCGCCCTCCTATCGTGACGGCGCCTGCATGCGCCGGACGGAGGGATCGCCGAGCGGTGACGAGTCCAGCACGCAGCACCGACGGTGGCGTGCGGCGTCGCTCCTGCTCGCGCTCGCGGCCTGCGCGGCGCCGCGCGCGGACCCGCCCGGCGCGGCGGGCGGTCCGCCCGCGACCGAGGGAAGCGCGCGGACGGACGGCGTGCTCGCGGCCGGCCCGGACGGCGGCGAGGCCTCCCGGACGCCGGCGCCGGTCGAGCCGCAGGCTCCCGAGGCCGGCGCTCCCGCGTCGCCGCCGCCCGCGCGCGCGCAGCCGCCCGTGCGGCTGCCGTCGGTCGCGGGCTGGGTGCCGAGCGGCTCGCTCTCGCTGCGCTACCGCGGCCGCGCCACCGGCGACGACGACGACCACGAGCTGCGCGGCCTCTTGACGCTCGACCTCGTCAACCCCGACGCGCCGCGCGTCAGCGCCCACGTCGTGGCGCGCGGGGACCTCGATCTCGACGGCTTCGAGAAGGACAGCGTCTTCGAGGACCTCTCCGACACCTACGACACGAGCCTGGTCGGCAAGCTCTACCTGGCCTACGCCGACGTCGTGCTGGGCGACCTCGACCGGCCGCTCGGCACGCTGCGCGCCGGGCGCCAGAGCGACGCGCGCCTGCCGGAGGTGCTGCGCCTCGACGGCGGCGCGTTCACCTCGCGGCGCCTGGGCGCGAAGGAGGTGGAGCTCGGCCTCTACGGCGGCCTGCCGGTGCACCTCTACGACGTCGCGCGCGACGGCGACGTCGCCTACGGGAGCTGGCTCGAGGCGCGGCCGTGGCGGGGCGCGCGGGCGCGCCTGGACTGGATGCACATCGAGGACGAGCGCGTCCTCGGCGCGGCCAAGGACGACCTCTGGGCGCTGGGGCTGTGGCAGGACCTGTCGCGCCGCTGGCGCGTCGAGGGCCAGCACACGCGCATCGAGGGCGCGGCGCGCGACGTCACCGCGCGCGCGACCTTCCAGGACCCCGAGTCGGAGACGGTGGCGCGCCTCTCCTACTTCGAGCTGCTCGAGCCGCAGCGCTTCCGTCCGCTGGAGCTCGACCCGTTCTACGAGATCCTGCTCGACCATCGGCCCTACCGCCAGGCGACCGCGAGCGTCTCGCGCGGGCTCGGCGAGCACCTGCTCGTGGACCTCGGCTACGACCTGCGCCGCGTGAGCCAGGACGCCGACCAGGGCGAGTTCAACCGCGACTGGGAGCGCGCCTGGGGCACCGCCACGCTGCGCGACGTGCTGGCCGAGGGCCTGTCCCTGGCGCTGACCGGCGAGCGCTGGGACGACGACGACCGCGACGTCGGCTCGCTCGGCGCCGACCTCTCGTACCGCGACGACGCCTGGAGCGGCTCGCTCGGGACGTACTGGTCGCTGTACAAGTACCGCCTGCTCGAGCTCGAGGAGCGCGAGGAGGTGCGCACCTGGTACCTGCGCGGGACGCGCAAGCTGTCGCCGCACCTGCGCCTCGAGCTCGGCTACGAGCTCGAGGACGACGACCTCGAGGTCTATCACACCGTGCGCGGGGGGCTCCTGTGGAGATTCTGATGCCAGGCCGACCCGGATCGGCCGCCGGCCGCCGCGCGGGCGCGGCGCGCGGCACGTGGCTCGGCGTGCTCGCCGCGCTGCAGCTCGCGGGCTGCTTCCTGGTCGGCGCGCTGGTCTCCTCCGAGCGCCCGCTCGCCTTCCCGCACCGCCTGCACGTCGAGGACGAGGGCCTGGACTGCGGCGACTGCCACGTGTCCTGGGAGGAGGAGGAGGAGCCCGGGATGCCGGTCGCGGCGCAGTGCGCGCTGTGCCACGACGACCTCGACGCGGAGAAGCCGCCGGAGCGCCGGGCCGCCGCGCTCTTCGACGAGCGCGGCTTCCGCGCCGCGCGCGCCGGGAAGCAGTCCGACGAGATCCTGTTCTCGCACCGCGCGCACGCGGCGCGCGCGGACGACTGCCTGGCCTGCCACGCGCAGGTGGCGACCGACGACGGACGCCTGGCCGAGCGCGCCGCGGAGCTGCGCACGAGCATGGAGGGCTGCCTCGACTGCCACGCGGCGCAGGGCGGGCCGCCCGAGGCCGACTGCGCGAGCTGCCACGCGGTGATCCGCGCCGAGCAGCCGCCGCCCAGCCACCAGGCCGACTGGAAGCGCGCCCACGGGAGCTTCGTGCGGGCGCCGCGCGCGGAGCGCTCCGACCGCTGCTCGCTCTGCCACCAGCCTTCCGAGTGCCTGACCTGCCACCAGGTCGAGCTGCCGCAGGACCACAACAACTTCTGGCGCCGGCGCGGGCACGGCCTGACGGCCAGCATGGACCGCGCGCGCTGCACGACCTGCCACGACGCCGATTCGTGCCAGCGCTGCCACCAGGAGAACCCGCCGCAGAGCCACGTCGGCTCGTGGGGCGGCGAGCGCGCGCGCCACTGCCTCGCGTGCCACGAGCCCCTGCGCGCCTCGAGCTGCGGCACGTGCCACAGCGGGACGCCGGGCCACGAGCAGGCGACGCCGCTGCCCGCGACGCACCTGCCCGGCATGAACTGCCGCATGTGCCACGGCAACGGCCAGCCGCTGCCCCACGTGGACAACGGGCAGGTGTGCACCGAGTGCCACCTGTGAGCGGCGGCCGCGGCGCCGGGCCGCGGCCTGCGCCGAACTTCGCAGCCCTCCTCCTCCCTTCGCCGTAGGGCGCCCGGCGGGCCCGGGACCGATCCTTGGGGCTTCCCCGGAGCTCCATTGCCCGCCGCGCCTGCCGTCGGGTCGACACGAGGTGCCGTCATGAAACGCCGTCCCGCTCATCCCGCAGCCTCCACCGGTTTCGTGCTCCTGGGCGCGCTGGCCCTCGCCGTGGCCGCCTGCACGGGCGACGACGGCGATCAGGGTCCCCCCGGCCCCGGGCCGGGGACGACGAGCGCGCTCGAGCAGGGCGACGACCTGCCCGGGCTCTCGATCACGGTGCTCGGGCTCTCCGGCGGGAGCGGGCCGGGCGGGCGCTTCCGCTCCGGCGACCACATCCGCGTCAGCTACCGCGCGCAGAAGGCGGACGGCAGCGACTGGGACCTCTCCGAGCTCTCGTCCGGCCGCGCGCTCGTCTCGGGGCCGACGTTCAACTACCAGCGCGTGATCGCGGAGGTGACGGACCTCCGCGCGCAGTCGGTGCAGCGCGCGGACGGCTCGTACCTGTACGCCTTCGCGGAGCCGATCCCCGACGCGTACCTGGCGCCCTTCAACGACACGGCCTCGTTCGGCCCCGAGGACGGCGAGATGACGGGCGAGCCGTTGCTCGAGGGCACGTACACCGTCGGCATGACGTTCTCGTGGGACTTCACGGTGGACGGCGCCAGCAAGCGCGACGCGGACAACGCGACCTACGACTTCGTGATCGGCAACTCGGGCGTTCCCGAGCACCGCGAGGTGGTCAAGATCGAGAACTGCAACCGCTGCCACGACGAGCTGCGCGCGCACGGCAACCGGCGCGAGGACGCCTCCCTGTGCGTCCTGTGCCACGTCGCCGGCGCCGAGGACCGCAACAACGCGTCGGTGGCCGGCGGCACGCCGGGCGTCTCGATCGACTTCAAGGTCATGATCCACAAGATCCACTCGGGCGCGCACC
>CADEGS010000049.1 GCA_902826945.1 uncultured bacterium
GCGTGTAGAGCGAGTGGATGACGAGGTGCAGGAGCTCCTTCGTCTCGGCCTGGAAGGCCAGCGTCTCGGGGCCGGTCGTGGCGGTCATGGCGTTCGTCGGATTCGCGTCGGCGCCCGCCGAGGGCGGGCGCGGGGCGGAGCATCATAGGGGCCGGGGACGAGCGCTTGCAGCCCGCGCGCGGGCCCGGGCGCACGGCCCCCCTATCCAGCGCGCGCCCGCGGCGCTAGAAAGGCGGACCGCCGCCATGCTCCGCACCGCGATCCTCGCCTCGGCCGCGCTCCTGTGCGCCGCCTGCGCCGGCCTCGAGCGCGGCGCGGTGGTCGCCTCGACGGCCGACTTCCCCGGCTTCCCGGGCCAGGCGAAGAGCGGCGTCGTGTGGGCCGAGGGGACGTTCTACGCGAACCACGCCGACGCGCTCGGCACCGACCTGCTGCGCCGCGGCGTGCTGCCGGTGGCGCTGCGCATCGGGCGGCGCGCGGACGACGGCCAGGCCTACCGGCTGGCGAGCGACTTCGACCCGCACCTCTACCTCGCGGACGGCACGCCGCTCGACTGGATCGCGCCGGGCACGGGCGAGTGGGCCGAGCGCCAGCTCGCCGACCGCGTGGCCGAGCTCGGCCTGCGCGCGGGCCTGGTCGAGGACTGGGATCGCACGCGCCCGTCGTTCCTCTTCTTCCGGCTTCCCGAAGGGGCGCGCGTGGACGGCGGCAGCGTGCTCGTGCGCTCGCACGGCCACTACCGCTCGCTGGAGCTCGCGCACTCGCTCGTGACCTTCGAGCTCACGGGCGACCGCGGCGCCGAGACCGTGCACGTCGGGCTGGCGAGCGCGCGCTGGACGGGGCGGCGATGAGGGCCGCGCGCGCCTGCCTGGCGCTCGCGCTCGCGTGCGCCGCCTGCTCCTCGCCGCGCGGCTTCGACCAGGCGCGCGCGCGGCTCGGCACGGGGCTGAGCGCGCTCGAGGCCGGCGACGAGCGCGCCGTGGACCGCGAGGCGTGCGCCGTGCTGGCCGCGACGCAGGACGACCCGCGCGCGCACGCGCTGCAGCGCTTCTTCGCCGCCTGGCTCCTGGCGCAGGCGCACGCGCGCGCGGCCGAGGGCGCGCCCTTCCTGGAGGAGAGCACGAGCGCGCGCGGGGCGATCGGGCCGATCGGGCGGCGCGAGGCCGAGCCCGACCGCCGCCCGGCGCCGGACGCGCACCGCGTGGCCAGCGTCTACCACGCGAGCCAGGCGCGCGCGCTGTACGGCGCGGCGGCGCGCTCGGGGCCGACGCGCGAGGGCACGTCGCTCGTGCCCGACGCGCTGTGGGACTTCGGCGTCGACGCCGCCGACGCGAACCTGCAGATCCTGCTCGCCACGACCTACCACCGCCTCGGCTTCCGCTCGGAGGTGGCGAAGACGCTGGCGCGCTCGCCCGAGCTGCTCGAGCTCGCGCGCGCGCTGGAGACGCTCGAGCGCTACCGCGTGCCCGCCGCGCTGCGCCCGTGGTCCTGCGCGATGGTCTTCGACCACCTGCGCGCGACGAACGAGGAGGAGGCCTACCGCTTCGCCGTCGCCGCGATCGAGGGCGGCGAGCGCTTCGGCCACGCGCTGCCCGCGCCCGAGGTCGCGCGCCTCGAGGACTGGATCCTGCACGGCGCCAGCGTGCAGTTCGTCGACCCGCGCTCGCAGACGCCCTACCTGCCCGGCGCGACGCGCAGCCCGATCTCGGGCACGCCGCACGTCGAGTACGTGCCGGTCGAGCGGCGCTAGGCGCGCACGCCCTCCGGCCCGCGTCAGCCCCCCGCGTCGCGGCGCGTCGAGGGCTGTGCCGGCTCCGCGCGCCGGCGGGCGAGCAGGCGCCAGGCGAGCACGGTCGAGGGCAGGTCGAGCGAGAACGCGACCGAGCGCAGCTCGTCGATGGCGAGGTGCGGCTCGACCGCCTCGACGAGGTCGCGCGCCGAGCGCCGCGGCGGGCCGTGGTCGCGCGCGGGGCCCTCGGTGCTGCCGGACAGGCTGAGCCAGCGACCGCCGACGCGGAGCGCCTCGGCCGCGCGCGCCGCGAAGCGGGCGCGCTCGGCCGGCTCGTCGAAGACGTGCAGGACGCCGCGGTCGAAGACGAGGTCGTAGGGCCCGCCGGGCGCGCCGGCCGCGAGCGCGTCGTGCACGAGGAAGCGCGCGCGCGCGCCCGAGGCCGCGCGCTTCGCGAGGGCCTTCTCGATCGCCAGCGGGGCGACGTCGAAGGCGGTCACCTCGAACCCGCGCTGCGCCAGCCACAGCGCGTTCGTGCCCGTGCCGCAGCCGATCTCGAGCAGGCGCCCGGGCGCGAGCTCGGCGCTCTCGACCAGCGCGACGAGCTGCGGGTCCGGCTCGCCCTCGTCCCAGGGCGTGTTCCCCGTCGCGTAGCGCTCGTTCCAGTCGTGGGCGGTCATGCAAGGAAGCGTAGCCGAGTCCGGCGCGGATCCGGCCCGATCGCGCGCCGCGCGCATCCTGCCCCCGGCCGCCTGCCGGCCCGCCCGCGGCGATCCCGGGGGCGGCGCGGCTACACTCCTCGCGTGCGCCTGGTGCTCGCCATCGCCCTGGGCCTCTCCGCGCTCGCGCTCCTGCTCGTGCTGCGCTCCGGTGGTCGCTCGGAGCTCGTGCCCCCGCCGGGCGGCACCGCGCGCGCCGCGCACGCGGGCAGCGACCTGCAGCCGCCGCCGGCGCGCGGCGCGACGCGCGAGGAGGTCGTACCCGGGGAGCCGCCGGCGGGAGCGCCGGGAGAGCGCCCGCCGCAGCAGCCGCCGACCCTCGTGCTCGAGGGCGTCGTGCTCGACCGCGGAGACCCGAGCACGTGGTCCTCGTTCCCGTCCATCCGGCTCGCCGTCGAGGCGGGTCCGACGGAAGCTCCCGGGAGCGCCGTCCTCGATCCGAGCCGCACCCCCGTCTGCGCGGCGCAGGTGCTCGCGCGCACCTGGGACGGGTTCGAGCGCCGCGCCCTCGGCGCCGCGACCACCGACGCCGCGGGCCGCTGGCGCATCGAGGTCGAGGAAGGCGAGCTGCCTCCCGCGCGGATCGGCGTCGAGGTCCTCGCGCAGGCCGACGGCCACGCGCCCGTCGTGCGCGCCCAGCCACGCCCCTTTCCCCTGCCCGCGCAGCTCTCCTTCGAGCACGCGCTGCCCGCGCTGCCTCTGCCCGCGGGCCGCGTGCTGCTCGAGGACGGCTCGCCGGCCGCCTGCGCGCGGGTCGCGCTCCAGGGCGGCGATCCCGACGAGATCGAGGAGATCGCGGAGGGGGTGCGGATCGCGAAGGAGATCCACGGCACGGCGCTCACGGACGAGCGCGGCCTGTACTGGCTGGCGGTCGGGGGGGCCATCGTGCCGGCCGGCGTCTACCGCCTGTCGGCCCGCCGGGGCGAGCTGAGCACCGAGCTCGTGCTCCCGCCGGGCCTGGCTGCGCTGCCCGAGCGCCTGCCCGACCTGGTCCTGCGCGAGAGCGACGCCTCTTTCGCCGGACGCGTGGTCGCCGCGGACGGGGTCCCCCTGCCCGGCGTGCGCGTCGAGGCGCGCGGGCTGCCCGCCGCGGCGCAGGAGGACCCGGCGCAGGTCAGCGCCGTGTGGACGGACCGGTTCGGCCGCTTCCGCTTCCGCGGCTTGCCGCCGGGCGCGCGCGAGCTGCGCGTGCCCTGGGACGCGGCGCGCGTGCAGGCCGAGCCGGGGGGTCCCGAGCTGCTCTTGCGGCTGGCGACCCCGTGCGCGATCGTGTCGCTCGCCGACGCCGGCGGCCGCGTGCTGCGCGGCCCGGTCCAGGCCTTCGCGCGCCATCCGGACCGGCCGCGCGACGAGGTGGGCACGCTGCGCACGACCCTCAACGAGGCCGGCTGCGCGGTCTTCCCGCTGCGGCCGGAGGACGCGCCGCTCGAGCTCTTCGCCGAGTCTCCCGACGGCGCGCAGGCGCGACGGCTGGTCGCTGGCGGGCGCTCGCAGGCGGTCCGTCTCGTCGTCGCCGCGCCGCGCTGACGCGCGCGCGTCCCGATCCGCCGGAGCGCACCGGCCTAGCCGGGCTAGCGCTTCCAGCCGCGCACGGCCTCGCGCAGGAAGGTCGCGACCTCGTCGGCCTTGACGCGGTCCTGCTCCATCGAGTCGCGGTGGCGCACGGTGACGACGCCCTGCGCGAGCGTGTCGCCGTCGATCGTGACGCAGAAGGGCGTGCCGACCTCGTCCTGGCGGCGGTAGCGGCGGCCGATGGCGGCCTTCTCGTCGTAGAAGGTCGTGAAGCCGGCCAGGCGCAGCTCCTCCTCGAGCGCGAGCGCGCGCTCGGGCATGCCGTCCTTCTTGACCAGCGGGAAGACGCCGACGGTCACGGGCGCGATCTCGGGGTGCAGGTGCAGCACGACGCGCGTGTCCTTCTCGAGCGCCTGCTCCTCGTAGGCGTCGATCAGGAAGGTCAGCGCCATGCGGTCGATGCCGCCCGCGGGCTCGATCACCCACGGGACGTAGTGCTCCTTGGTCTCGGGGTCGAAGTACTCGAGCTTCGTGCCCGAGGCCTCGGAGTGGCGCTTGAGGTCGAAGTCGGTGCGGCAGGCGATGCCCTCGAGCTCGCCCCAGCCGAAGGGGTACTCGTACTCGACGTCGCAGGTGGCGGTCGAGTAGTGCGCGAGCTCGTCCCGGTCGTGGTCGCGCAGGCGCAGGCGCTCCGCGCGGATGCCGAGGTCGGTGTACCAGCGGAAGCGCTCCGCGCGCCAGAAGGCGTACCAGCGGTCGTTCTCGGCGGGCGGCACGAAGTACTCCATCTCCGCCTGCTCGAACTCGCGCATGCGGAAGACGAAGTTGCCGGGCGTGATCTCGTTGCGGAACGACTTCCCGATCTGCGCGATGCCGAAGGGCGGCTTCAGGCGCGAGGCGTTGAGCACGTTCAGGAAGTTGAGGAAGATGCCCTGCGCGGTCTCGGGGCGCAGGTAGGCGATCGAGGCGGCGTCCTCGACCGGCCCGACGTTCGTCTTGAACATCAGGTTGAAGGAGCGCGGCGCGGTCAGCTCGCCGTCGCACTCGCCCGGGCGCTTCGACGGCTTCTGCGGGCAGCGCGCGTCCTCGAGCTTGTCGGCGCGGAAGCGGCCCTTGCAGGTCTTGCAGTCCACCATCGGGTCGGTGAAGCCGCCCACGTGGCCGGAGACCTCCCACACGCGCGGGTTCTGCAGGATGGCCGAGTCGAGCCCGACGACGTCCGGCCGGCGCGTGACGACGCGGCTCCACCAGGCGTCCTTGACGCGCCGCTTCAGCTCGACGCCCAGCGGCCCGTAGTCGTAGGTGTTGCCGATCCCGCCGTAGATCTCCGAGGCCTGGAAGATGAACCCCCTGCGCTTGCACAGGGAGACGATCTTCTCCATGAAGGCGGTGTCCTTGGTCTGGCTCATGGGCGCGCGCTCCTCCGGTCGCGAGGGCGGCGGAGTGTAGCGGGAAGGCGCGAGCGGGGCTCGTGCGCCGGGCCGCTCTCAGCGCGGCTCGTCGGCCGGCTCGTCGAGCGCTCCGGGCGTCGTGTCCGCCGGCTCCGCCCGGGGCTTCCCGCCCGCGCCGAGCGGAGGCTCGCCCGGCTTCTGGGGCGCGAGCCAGTCCATGAAGACCGCGAGCCACAGCGCGGCCAGCACCGCCAGCACGACGAGGGCGACGCGGATGCGGCGGCGGCGGCTCATGCTCCCGAATCTAGCGTGCGGGGCGCGGCGGCGTCGATCCGCCGCGCGTCGCACGTCGCTGCCCGCGCGCCGGCGCTGCCGCGCCCCCGCCCGCGGTCCTATACTCCCTGTCCCGATGGCTGCCCCGTCCCAGGCCCTGCGCCCCCGCCCCGCCCAGGAATGGGCGGCGCCGCTCGCCTCCGCCGCGCACGGCGGGCCGTTCGCGGGCGAGCTGGCGCGCGTCGCCGGCAAGGTCGAGGACGGCGCGCGCGTCACGGCCGCGGAGGCGCTGCTCTTGCACGAGCAGGCCGACCTCCTGACGCTGATGCGCCTCGCCGACCTGGTGCGCGCGCGCAAGCACCCCGCGGGCGTCGTCACCTACATCGTCGACCGCAACGTCAACCCGACCAACGTCTGCATCACCGACTGCGGCTTCTGCGCCTTCTACCGCCGGCCCAAGCACGCGGAGGCGTACGTGCTGCCGCGCGAGGAGATCGTGCGCAAGGTGGCCGAGACGGCGGCGCTCGGCGGCCGGCAGATCCTGATGCAGGGCGGCCACCACCCGAGCCTGAAGAGCGACTGGTGGTGCGACCTGCTCGCCGACCTGCGCGCGCGCTTCCCGCAGGTGAACGCGCACGCGCTCTCGGCGCCCGAGCTCGACCACCTCGCGCGCATCGAGAAGCGCCCGGTCGAGGACGTGATCGCCGACCTCGTGGCGGCCGGCCTGGGCAGCGTGCCCGGCGCGGGCGCCGAGATCCTGAGCGAGCGCGTGCGCGCGATCATCGCGCCCAAGAAGACCTCGACCGAGCGCTGGCTGGAGGTGCACCGCAGGGTGCACGAGGCGGGCCTGCGCTCGAGCGCCACGATGATGTACGGCCACGTCGAGACGGCGGCCGAGCGCGTCGAGCACCTGGCGCACCTGCGCGCGCTGCAGGACGAGACCGGCGGCTTCACCGCCTTCGCCTGCTGGAACATGCAGCCCGACGGCGTGCCGGAGGAGCACCTGTACCCCGAGCGCACGACGCCGGCCGTCTACCTGCGCGTGAACGCGCTGGCGCGCATCGTGCTCGACAACGTGGACCACCTGCAGACCTCGTACGTCACGCAGGGCATGAAGCTGGCGCAGGCGAGCCTGCGCGCGGGCTGCGACGACTTCGGCGGCACGATGCTCGAGGAGAACGTCGTCTCGGCCGCGGGCTGCTTCCACCTCGAGTCGATCGAGACGATCGAGCGCACCATCGAGGGCGCGGGCTTCGCGCCGCGCCGGCGCAACACCTGGTACGGGATCGACGACGAGCGCCACGGCGCGCCGCCCGCGCCCGCCAGCCGCGAGGAGGCCGCCACGCACCGCGCCGCCGCGAGGAGCGCGCGGTGAGGCCGCGCGCGGAGCCCGCCAGCGCGCACGAGGACGAGCTCCTCGCGCGCGCGCGCGCCGCCGGGCTGGGGGCGCTGGCCGAGAAGGTGCTCGCGCGCGAGCGCCTCTCGCTCGAGGACGGCGTCGCGCTCTACCGCCAGGCCGACCTGCACCTGGTCGGCGCGCTCGCGAACCGCGTGCGCGAGCGCCTGCACGGCGATCTCGCGTACTTCAACGTGAACCAGCACGTGAACTACACGAACTGGTGCAACAAGTTCTGCCAGTTCTGCTCGTTCGACCGCCTGCCCGGCCAGGAGGGCGCCTACCTGCTCACGCCCGAGCAGGTGGCCGAGAAGATCCGCGCCCAGCTCCACGCGCCCGTGACCGAGGTCCACATGGTCGCCGGCGTGTGGCCGAAGATCCCCTACGCCTACTACCTCGACATCGTGCGCGCGGCGCGGGCGGCGCGGCCGGGGATCCACGTGAAGGCCTTCACGATGGTCGAGCTCGACCAGATCCGGAAGACGGCCGGCAAGCCGCTGCCCCAGGTGCTCGAGGACCTGAAGGCCGCCGGGCTGGGCTCGTGCCCGGGCGGCGGCGCCGAGGTCTTCTCCGAGCGCATCCACGCGCTCGGCTACCGGCTCAAGATCTCGGGCGAGGAGTGGCTCGCGATCGCGCGCGAGGTGCACCGCGCGGGCCTGCGCTCGAACTGCACGATGCTGCACGGCCACGTCGAGACGGTCGAGGAGAAGGTCGACCACCTCGACCGCCTGCGCCGGCTGCAGGACGAGACCGGCGGCTTCCAGACCTACGTCCCGCTCTCGTTCCACCCCGCGAACAACGAGTGGTCGCACCTGCCCGGCCCGAGCGCGCTGGACGAGCTGCGCGAGATCGCGGTCGCGCGCCTCCTGCTCGACAACGTGCCGCACGTGAAGGCCTACTGGATCCTGCTCGGGATCCCGATCGCGCAGCTCGCGCTCTCCTTCGGCGCCGACGACGTGGACGGCACGGTGGTCGAGGAGCACATCTACCACGACGCCGGCGCGACCACCCCCGAGGGCGTGGCGCGCGAGGAGCTCGTGCGCTGGATCCGGGACGCCGGACGCATCCCCGTCGAGCGCGACACGCTCTACAACGTCGTGTGGTCCGCCGACCCCGAGCGCGCCCCGCTCGGCGCGCCGGCGCCGGTCGGAGCGTAGGGCGGCGCGCGGACCGCCGGCAGCGCTGCCCCGGCCGCCCGCGCGCGTCTCCCCGGGCGGCCGCGCGGGAGGACGCCGGCGCGCCCGGGAGAGGACAGCCGCCCCCCGCGATCCCCTTCCCGCGGCCGCGGTGAGCCCTCCGCGCCGCGGCACGGCCGTTGCCCCCTGGCTCCCGAACGCCTCCCGCGCGGGCCCGCGCCGCGCGGCCCGCCAGGAAGGAGCCAGCCATGCGATCCCACGCCCTCCGCCGTCTGCGCGCGCCCGCCGGGGCCGCGCTCCTCCTCCTCCCCGCCGCCTGCGGCGGCCACGGCCACGCCGGCACCTCCCACGGCCCGCCGCACTACGTCGAGGCGGAGCCCAACGACTCCTTCGCTCAGGCCGACGACTTCGGCACGCTCTTCCCGCTCGAGCACTTCGTGATCGAGGGCGACGTGGACGCCGAGGGCGCGTTCGTCGATCCCTTCGACGGCTTCGCCTTCCGCGCCGCGGCGCCGCTCTTCGTCGCCTTCACGCTGCACGTGCGCGACGCCTTCGCCGACGTGCGCGTCGGGCTGTACGACGCGTCGATCCACCAGGTCGTCGCCTACTGGTACCAGAGCCACGGCATCGTCTACGGCGAGCTCGACGTCTTCGACGCCGGGGCCGAGTTCCACCTCGTGGTCGAGCCGCTCTTCGGCGACACCCGCTACGAGCTCGAGCTCGAGTCCTTCCACCTCTACGGCGCAGGGGCCGCGCGGGCGCCCGCCGCGGCGCGCGCGGGCGCAGCCGGGACCGCCGCGCGCGCGGCGGCGCCGCTCGACCCGGGCGAGCGCGCGGCGGGCGTGCGCTACGCCGGCGCCCCGACCGCCGCGCTCGCGCCGGACGCGGCCGCGCCGGCCGTGCTCGCGAGCGCGCTCGTCCTCGCCGTGGACGAGAGCGGCCAGGTGATCTCCCGCGGCACCGTCCTCTTCACCGCCGGCGGCTCGTGGATGGGGATGGCCGGCGACGCGCTCGCGGAGTAGCGCGGGACGGAGCCGCGGGACGGGGGGCCGGTCCGGAGCGACCGGCCCCCTCCTTTCTTCGTCAGGGCCGCCCCGGGAAGCGCCACACGGAGAGCGCCGGCGGCTCGGCCGACAGGCACACGCGCTCGTGCGTCGTGGGGTGCTCGAAGGCGAGCTCGCGCGCGTGCAGCGCGATGCTGGCGTCGGGGAGCGGCGTCGGCGCGCCGTACTTCAGGTCGCCCGCGAGCGGCGTCCCCAGGCTGCGCGCGGCCAGGCGCAGCTGGTGCGCGCGCCCGGTCTCGGGCACGAGCGCGAGCAGCGCGCGCTCGGCGCCCGCGCGCGCGAGCACGCTCCAGCGCGTGCAGGCGAGCCGCGCGCCCGGCGCCCCGGGCGGGACGGCGCGCACGCGGTTCCGCTCGCGGTCCTTGAGGAGCCATTGCTCGACGCGCCCCTCGTCCGCGCGCGGCGCGCCCAGGCCCACGCCCCAGTAGAGCTTCTCGAGCGCGCGCGTGCGGAAGGCCGCGCTCAGGCGGCCGGCGGCCTTGCTCGTGCGCGCGAAGACCAGCACGCCCGAGACCGGGCGGTCGAGCCGGTGCACGACGCCGAGGAAGACGTTGCCCGGCTTGTCGTAGCGGCGCCGCACCCACTCGCGGCCGAGGTCGAGCGCGCTCGTGTCGCCGCTCGCGTCGGGGACGCTCGGCAGCCCGGCGGGCTTGGCCAGCGCCAGCAGGTGGTTGTCGACCCACAGGACGGCGAGCTCGTCCGCGTCGACCACGCGCCTCAGCGGATCCGGAGCTCGAGCGCCTCGCTCGCGCTGAAGGTCGAGAGGCCGTCGTAGCCCTTCGGGTTCTTCCACACCCATTGCGCGTACAGGTCGTAGCCCGCGAGCGCCGGCGGCAGGTTGAGCGTGCGCTGCGCGAAGCCGCTCGGCTTCGAGCGCGCCGGGAAGGACAGCGTGGGCACGCCCTGCGCCGAGCCGAGCACGAACAGGCTCGCGCCCAGGAGCGACTCGGGCTGCTCGTCGTACCACGGGCTCAGGATCAGCGCGCCGAAGGCGTCCGGCGGCGCGCGGAAGCAGCGCACGGTGCAGGTCGAGGAGGCGCGCGGCTCGGCGTTCACCGTGATGCCCACCGGCCCGTGGTCGGTGGGCGTCGACCAGCCCAGGCGTCGCGCGCCCTGCGGCGGCCCGGCGGCGTAGTCGCGCACGGCCGCGAAGACCTCGCGGCCGTCCGCGATGTGCGCGCGGATCTCGGCCTCGGAGCAGCCGACCCACGCGGCCAGGATCGAGGGGTCCGGCAGCGCCGCGGCCCAGTCGAAGAGCCAGTTCAGGTAGTCGGCGTAGATCGTGAGGTAGTCGGCCTCGGGGCAGCTCGCGATCGGCTCGCCGTCCACGATCACGTACACGAAGCCGGTGTGCGCGCCGCCCGAGGCGGTGCGCGCCGCCAGCCAGCCGCTCTTCGTGAACGGCACGTCGAGCGCGACCTCGGCCATGCCGCCGCGCTGCGGCCCGAAGGGCGCGCTGTGGACGACCTCGCCGTCCTGCACGATCTCGATCGCGTCGCCGGGGTGGCGCACGCCGGGCGCCAGGCGGTAGCGCGCGACCAGCGGCACCGTCGCCACGCCCTCCGAGGAGGCGACGTAGAAGTAGGAGCCGACGTCCTGGCCGGCCACGGTGAGCTCCAGGAACTGGTGCCCGCCGTCGGACACCGAGCTGCGGCCCGCCGCCAGCCCGGCCGTCCAGGCGTCGTAGCCGAAGGTCGCGCCCTCCTCCAGCTTGACCCAGGTGCGCGGCTCGCAGGTCGTCGGGTGGATGCTGACGCAGTCCGCGTCGGTGCCGCCGGAGATCGCGACCTCCTGCCCGGCGCTGAGCAGCTTGTAGACCATCCCGAACCAGCGGTCCTGGAAGGCCGACGTGGTCGAGAGGTCGACGTAGAGCTCGGCCGCCTCGAGGAAGTCCACGCGCCCGGTGGCGACGTCGAAGGGCAGGAGCGTCGGGTGGAGGATCGTCGTCGTGACGTCGGGGAAGGCCAGGTCCTGCCCGCTCGAGCACAAGGAGTCGGCCCCCAGGTACGCCGGCAGCGTCGGCTCCTCCCAGTCGAAACCGCCCTGGCCGGCGGGCGCGTAGAGCTCGACCGGCCAGGTCTGGTGCGCGTAGCCGACGACCGCCTGGCGCCCCTGGTGGAAGAGGTCGAAGACCGGGGCCGAGTAGTCGCCGCTCTGGTCGTCCGCAGGGCAGCCGCCGAGCGTGAAGAAGTCCGCCTGCGCGGGATCGATGTTCAGCCCGATGGAATGGCCGAGGCGCGCGCAGCGGAAGCCCGACGTCTCGATCCCGTACTGGATCACCTGCTCGGGGTAGCCGATCGTGCTCGGGTCCTCGACGCCCGTGATCAGCTGCTGGAAGCTCGTGTGGTAGATCTCGGCGTCGATGCGCACGCCCCACACGAGCAGGTTCGCGACGTTCTCGCCGCGCGCCAGGTACTCGCCGCGCACCTCCTCGACGGTGCGCAGCTCGGTCGAGAAGCAGAGCTGGGTGTGCTCGTGCGTGTCGCCGGAGTACCAGCCCTCGGGCACGAGCACCTGACCGACCGGGCAGGGAGGGCGCGCCGGCAGCGGGGTCGGGCGCGGCATCGGCGGCAGGCCGCAGCCCCCGTCGGCAGGGACGAGCGGCGTTCCGGGGAAGGCGCGCGCAGGGGAGGGATCGATGCCTTGCGCGGCGACCCCGGCCGTCAGGAGAGCCAGGGCGGAAAGGCGCAGCAGGGTGCTCATCGCGGTGGGATTTCGTCCGGCCTCGGAAGGCAAATGTAGCCCAAGGATCGCGCCTCCCTCCGGCCCGGGCCGAAGAAGACGGCGGGCCGCACCTCGCCCCCCCCCGGGCCTGCGGCAGGCCCGCCACTCTAGCTTCCCCCTCCCGATTCGGGTCCGATGCGGGCGCCGAGAGGCGGGCCCGCCGCCCCTGCGACCCCCGCGGTGCTGTTCCACAGCCACGAGTTCCTGTTCGTCTACCTGCCGCTGGTCTGGCTCCTGCACCGCCTGTGCCCCGCGCGCGGGCGCTCGGGGCTGCTGGCGGTCGCCTCGATCGTCTTCTACGGGTCGTGGAACTGGCGCTTCGTCCCGCTGCTCCTCGCCAGCACCCTGGTGGACTACTGCGCCGGCCTCGCGATCGGGAGCGCGCGCGACGAGCGCACGCGCAAGGCCTGGCTGATCGCGTCGCTGGTCACGAACCTCGGCCTGCTCGCGTTCTTCAAGTACGCGGGCTTCTTCGCGCGCGAGGTGGACCGGCTGGCGGGACGCGAGCTCCTGCCGATCCTCGACGTCGTGCTGCCGGTCGGCATCTCCTTCTACACGTTCCAGAGCCTGAGCTACACCGTCGACGTCTGGCGGCGCGAGGCGGAGCCCGTGCGCAGCTTCGCCGACTTCGCCTGCTACGTGTCGCTCTTCTCGCAGCTCGTCGCCGGGCCGATCGTGCGCTTCACGCTGTTCCGGCCGCAGCTCGACGGCCGGCGCGCGGACGCGGCCGGCCTCGCCGACGGCCTGCAGCTCTTCGCCATCGGCCTGGCGAAGAAGGTCCTGGTCGCCGACTCGGTCGCCGTCGCCGCCGACCAGGCCTTCGACGGCGCGCTGCCCGGCTTCCGCCTGGCCTGGCTGGGAGCGCTCGCCTACACGCTCCAGATCTACTTCGACTTCTCGGGCTACTCCGACATGGCGGTCGGCCTGGGGCGGATGTTCGGCTTCGAGCTGCCGCAGAACTTCGACTCGCCCTACCGCGCGACGAGCGTCACCGACTTCTGGCGCCGCTGGCACATCTCGCTCTCGACCTGGCTGCGCGACTACCTCTACATCCCGCTGGGCGGGAACCGGCGCGGGCCGCTGCGCACCTACGCGAACCTGCTCGCGACGATGCTGCTCGGCGGCCTGTGGCACGGGGCGAGCTGGAACTTCGTCGTGTGGGGCGGCTACCACGGCGCGCTCCTGGCGCTCGAGCGGCGCTTCGCCGGCGGGCGCCCGGGACGCGCGCCCTCGCTCCCCGGGCGCCTCGTGCGCCGCGGGGCGACCTTCGTGGCCGTGCTCGTCGGCTGGGTCTTCTTCCGCAGCGCGGACCTGCCGCGCGCGCTCGGCTTCCTGCGCGCGCTCGTCACGCCGGGCGGCGGCGAGGGCGACCTCGGGCTGCTCGTCGAGCGGCACCCCTCCGCCCTGGCGATGCTCGCGGCCGGCCTGGCGATCGCCTGGCTCGCGCCCAACACCTGGCAGTGGCGGCCGCCGCTGCGCCCGGCCTGGGCGGCGGCCTGCGGGCTGCTCCTCGTCGCGACCGTGTGCGTGTGCCTGTCGCAGAGCTACTCGCCCTTCCTCTACTTCCAGTTCTGATGGGAGCGACCGACCACCGCCCCGCGTCCACGCCCCGCTCCGCGCGCGCCGCCGCGCGCGTGTGGGGGGCGCTGGCGGCGCTCCTGCTCGGCGGCGAGCTCGCCGCGCGCGTCGTGCTCCCCCCCTGGCCCTACTACCGCGCCTGGAACGTGGCGCACGAGGACTCGGGGCCCTTCGCGCCCGCCGACGTGCCGGGGCCCTTCTTCCCGCTCGTGCGGCACGAGGGGCGCGGCTACGGCGACCTGGCCTTCGTCAGCGGCGTGCCCTCGCTGCGCGTCTGGCGCGCGGAGACGTTCACCACCGACGCGCTGGGCTACCGCGACCCGCCCGGCCTCGAGGACGGCCCGTGGGACGTCGTGCTCTTCGGCGACTCGATGATGGCCGGCTGCGGGCTCGAGGACGAGGAGACCTTCCGCGCGCGCCTGGCGCAGGAGCTCGGCGCGTCGGTCTACGACGCGAGCGGCGGCCCGGCCGTGCGCGCGATGTCCGACGCGCGCTGGCTGCGCGGGCCGCCGCGCGCCTTCGTGCTCGAGTCGGTCGAGCGCTACCTCGTCGCCGACCAGGACACCGAGCTCTTGGCCGCGCTCGTGCCCGGCTCGCTCCCTCCGTCGCAGCCCGCCCGCGGGCCGAGCGCGCCGCTCGCGCGCGGGCGCTGGTCGCGCGCCTACTCGGCCGCGACGCACTACGGGACGCTCTTGCACGCGAGCGCGCGCTACGCGCTCTTCGGCGAGCTCCTGGCGCGCGACTGCGTGCTGGGCACGGACGGCCGCACGCTGTTCGCGGGCGAGGAGCTGGTGCACGCCGCGCTGCCGCTCCCCGCGCTGCGCCTCGAGCGCATCGCCGACGCGCTCGTCCAGGTGCGCGATCGGCTCGCCGCGCACGGGATCGAGCTCGTCTACCTCGTCGTGCCGGACAAGGCGACGCTCGAGCGCGAGCTCGTGCCGGAGGCGTACCGCAGATCGATGCGCCCGCCGGGCGAGGCGCTCGACGCGCTGGCGCGCGCGCTCGCGGCGCGCGGCGTGCGCTCGGTGGACGTGCTGGCCGCCTTCCGCGCCGCGCAGCGCGAGGCGCCGGGCGAGGCGCTCTTCTGGCGCGACGACACGCACTGGACGGCGCACGGCGTCGCGGTCGCGGCGCGCGCCACGGCCGCCGCGCTCGCCGGCTCCCCCCCGCCTCGCTAGCCCGGAGCGGTCGGGCCCGGCGCAGCGCCCCCGGCGGCGCAAGCGCCGTGCCGGAACGGAGATGCGACGTCCTCCCGCCGCCGCGGGCGTGCGCTCCCGCACGCAGCCGGAACCCGGGCCGCGCTCGCTGCGTCCTAGCGCGGGCGGGCGCTCCCCGGGGATCGGCCGAGGGCCGTAGGCAAAAGCCCGGAGCCTCGTGGCACAATCGCGCCCCCCGGGGGCCGTCGCGGAAGGGATCCATGGAAAGCAGCCACACGGTGGACATCGAGCTCCTCTGCTCCCAGGCCCCCTGGCTGCGCGACCTCACGCGCCGCCTGGTGCGCGACCCCGCCGCGGCCGACGACCTGGCCCAGGAGACGCTGCTCGCCGCGCTCGAGGTGCCCCCGCCCGACGCCGCCGACGCGCACCGCCTGCGCGCCTGGCTGCGCCGCGTCGCGATCAACCTGGCGCACCTCTCGACGCGCCGCACGCTGCGCCGCCGCGCGCGCGAGGAGCGCGTCGCGCAGAACGACCGCCTCGACTCCGCCGCCGACCTCGTGCTGAAGGACGCCCTGCGCGTGCGCGTCAGCGAGGCGATCGGCTCCCTCGAGGAGCCCTACCGCTCGACGGTGCGCCTGCGCTACTACGAGGGCGCCTCGACGGCGGACATCGCCCTGCGCATGGGCACGACCGACAACGCCGTGCGCAAGCGCCTGTTCCGCGCGCGCACGAAGCTGCGCGCGTCGCTCGACGCGGTGCACCCCGGGGATCGCCTGGCCTGGTTCAGCGGGCTCTTGCCCTGGCGCCGCCTGGTCGGACGCGTGCGCGCGCTGCGCGTCGCGCCGCTGGCGCTGGGCGCGAGCGGCGCCGCCGCGATCGCGCTGGCGCTCGCCGCGTCGCCGCGCGCCGTCGCGCTCGCAGCACCCGCCGTGCCCGAGCGCGTGGCGGCCCTGGGACCCGCGTCCGCCGAGGCCGGCGCGCCGCTCGCCCGCCTCCCGCTCGGCGCGCGCGCCGCTCTCGGCGCCGAGGGCGGAGCGACGGCCCCGCCGGAGACGCCCCCGCCGGCGCCGCAGGCCGAGCCCGCGAGCGCGGGCGTCCCCGCCATCCCGCGCACCGCCGACGAGACGCCGCGCGCGCTCCTCGTCGCCGGCCGCGTGCTCGACCTCTCCGGCGCGCCGGTCGCGGACCTGCCGCTGCGCCTGCGCGGTCGTGCGGCGCCGCTCGGCTGGAGCGGCCGCGACGGCGGCTTCGCCCTCACGCTCGCCGCGGACGAGATCCACGCCGACGGCGACGCGCCCGCGGCGCTCGTCGCCGGCGACGAGCGCTGGGCGACGGTGCGCGCGGCCGCGCTCGACGCGCACGACTCGCTCGAGGAGCGCGTGGTGGTCGTGGCGCGCGCGGTGCGCGTCGCGGGCCGCACCCTCGACGAGACGGGCGCGCCGCTCGCGGGCGTCGAGGTCGGGCTCGAGGCCGAGGAGCGGGCCTTCGCCGCGATCGACGCGCGGCTCTCGAGCACGCTGCTCGCGGCGGCGCGCGCGACGAGCGACGCGCTCGGCCGCTTCGAGCTCGAGAGCGTGCCGAGCGGCGAGGGGCTGGCGCTCGCCGCCGCGCTGCGCGGCCAGGGCGGCGAGATCGAGCGCGCGGCGCGCGTCGCCGTGCCCGCGCAGGACGCGCTCGCCCTCGAGCTCCGCCTGGCAGCGCCGGCCGCCTCCCCGCTCACCCTGTGCGGCATCGTGCGCTTCGAGGACGGCACGCCGGCCCCCGGGACCACGGTGCGCCTGGGTCGCCACGCGGCGCAGACCGACGAGCGCGGCGCGTTCCGCTTCCGCGTGCGCGAGGTCCCGCCGGGCGCGACCTTGACCGCCACGCGGCCGGGCTTCCGCCAGCTCCGCCTGGACGACCTCGCGCGGCGCATGGCCGAGCTCTCCGACGCCGCTCTTGGCGAGGAGCCGGCCCCGCTGCGCGTGGCGCTGGTCCTGGTCGAGAGCCGCGGGGCGATCGACGGCCAGGTGCGCGACGCGGCCGGCCGCCCGTGTGCCGGCTGGGTCGTGCGCGCCGAGGCCGGGGACGAGCCCGGCCGCGAGCTCGTGGAGAGCGCCGCCGCGACGCTGACCGACGCCGACGGACGCTTCGCGCTGGAGGGGCTGCCCGAGCGCGAGCACCGCCTGCTGGCCTGGGACCCGCGCACGCTGCTCTCGACGCGCTCGGAGCCGGTGCGCACGGGGGAGACGGTCACGCTGGCGCTCGCGGACGCGGCGCTCGCGCGCGTCGCCGGCCGCGTGCTGGATCTCGAGGGAGCCCCGGTGGCGGGCGCCCTGGTGCGGGTCGCGCTCGCGCTCGACGCCGGCTTGGAGCGCCCCGAGGGCGCCCACGCCTTCGCCCGCGGCGCGCGCAGCGACGCGCACGGCTGGTTCGAGCTGCGCGACGTGCCGCCCGGCGCCGAGGTCGCCGTGAGCGCCGACGGCGTCGAGGTGCACGAGCGCGTGGCGAGCGGCGCGGGCGAGCTCGCGATCCGGCTGCCGCGCCCCCACCCGCTGCGCGTGCGGACGGCGCTGCTCGAGGCGGACGCCTTCGCGCTGCTCGACGCCCGCGGAGAGGCGATCCCGCTCGCCGGCCTCGAGCGCGAGACGGTGCGCCGCGGCCGGCTGCACCGCGGCGCGAGCATCGTCTACGCGGCGCTCGGCGCCGAGGCCTCCGAGCTCGTGATCTTCCAGGGCGAGGACGTGGTCGAGCGCCTGCGCGTGGACGCCGCGGGCGGGCCGCTCGCGCCCCGGCGCTGAGGGTCAGTCGAGCCCGCGCGCCAGGCGCGCGCAGAAGCCGCACGGCAGGACGCGCGCGGGCGCGTCCGGCGCGGGCTGCTCGGCCAGCAGGAGCTCGCCCGTCTCGAGCCGGCCGCGCAGCGGCGCGAGCAGGTTCTGGAGCGTCCAGGGCGAGAGCCCGACGGCGTAGGCAGAGAGCACGAAGAGCGAACGCTCGGCGAGCAGCGCGTCGCAGTGCTCGACCAGCTCGGCGACGTCCTCGTCGAAGCGCCAGGTCTCGCCCTTCGGCCCGCGGCCGTAGCGCGGCGGGTCCACCAGGATCGCCTCGTAGCGCTGGCCGCGGCGCGCCTCGCGGCGCGCGAAGGCCAGCGCGTCCTCGAGCACCAGGCGCAGCGCGTCCGCGGGCAGGCCGGCGGCCTCGAGGTTCGCGCGCGTCCACGAGAGCGCCAGCCGCGAGGCGTCCACGTGCGTGACGGCCCAGCCCGCGCGGCTGGCGAAGACGCTCGCCGCGCCGCTGTAGCCGAACAGGTTGAGCAACCGCGGCCGCGCCTCGAAGGCGCGTGCGGCGCGCTCGACCAGGCGCCAGTTCGTGGCCTGCTCGGGGAACACGCCGACGTGCTTGAAGGGCGTGGTGCGCAGGACGAGCGCGGCGCCCTCGACCGCGACGCGCCACTCGAGCTCGCGCGCGCGGCCGCCGCCGCGCGCGCGCGGCGACTCCCAGCGCCCGCCGCGGTCGGACTCGCGCACGAAGACGAGCGCGGCCTCGTCCCAGCGCGCGGGCGCGCGCGGCCGCCACAGGGCCTGGGGATCGGGTCGGGCCAGCAGGTGCGGGCCGAAGCGCTCGAGCTTCTGCCCTCCCCCGGAGTCGACCAGCGCGTACCACGGGAGCTCCGGCTGGTCGAAGGAGCCGGGGTCCAGCGCCGTCATGGGGCGCATGATAGGCTCTGGCGCATGCTGCGCGTCGGAACGGTGCCGTACGTGGTCGCCCGTCCGCTCGACCAGGCGCTGGCCCAGGAGCGGGAGATCGAGCTCGTGCGCGACGTGCCTGCGCGGCTCGTCGAGAGCCTGCGCGCCGGCCGCCTCGACGTGGCGCTGGTCAGCTCGATCGAGCTCTTCCGCCGGCCGGGCTACACCTACCTCGACGGCCTCGCGATCGCCGGGCGCGGCTACGTCTCGAGCGTGCAGGTGTTCCTGCGCCGTCCGGTCGAGGCGGTGCACACGGTCGCGCTCGACCCCGCCAGCCGCTCCTCGGCCGCGCTGGCGCAGGTCGTGTGGCCGGGCGCCGCGCGCCCCGAGTTCGTCGACGTGGCCGAGGGCCGCGACCCGGCGCGCGCGGGCACCGACGCCTGGCTGCGCATCGGCGACGAGGCCTTCAAGGAGTACCTGCGGCTGAACCTGCCGCCGACCTTCAACCCGGCCAAGGCCTGGACCGAGCGCACCGCGCTGCCGTTCGTGTTCGCGGCCTGGGTCGCGCGCGAGGGCGTGGACCTCGCGCCGTGGGTGCCGCTCTTCCGCCGCGCCTACCTGGCCGGGCGCGCGGGGCTCGGCACGATCATCGAGGACGCGGCGAAGACCTGGGACGCCTCGACGGTCTTCACGCGCAACTACCTCGCGCACGAGTGCCTCTACTGGCCGGGGCGCGACATGACGCCGGCGCTCGTCGCCTGGCGCGACGCGGCGGCCGAGCTCGAGCTGTGCCGCGCCGACCTGGAGCCGGTCCCGGTCAGCGTGCCGGCGACGGTCGCCTCCTGAACGACGGGCGGCGCGGGGGAACGCGGCGCGAGGAGCTGCGCGCGACCCGGCGGCGGAAGAGCGACCCCGTCCACGGGTCTCCGCCCAGCCCTCGACCGGTCTCCTCGGCGCGGTACGCGCGCGAAAGGGTGCTAGGCTGAGCCGGCGTGGCCCGCCGGTGGGCCGGCACGACCGAGATCACTCGAGAGAAGGGAACTCCGCCATGCGCTTCGCCATCCCTGCCCTGCTGACGCTGGCCATCGCCGCGGTCGCGCACGCGGGTCCGACCCGGCTCGCTCCCCCCATCGTCGACGAGATCAAGCTGCGCGCCGGTTGCTACGCGATCATCGGGCCGACCGGCGAGGTGGGAACGGTCGGCGTCTACCCCACGCGCACGGGTCAGACCTGGAGCTCGGAAGGGGAATACGGGACCTTCACCGGCGGCCAGATCTGGTACGGCGATTCCGCCTTCGGCTCGGTCGAGGTGCACGATCTCGACGGAGACGGACATGGCGACGTGGCCGACCTGGACTTCGAGGGCCTGCCGAGCGGCATGCCGACGCACTACACGCTGGAGCCCTGCTTCGGGTCCAGGCCGGCGGAGATGCCCGACGAGCGCAACCCGTTCCGCGTGATCACGAGCTGAGCGGGACGTCGCACCCGCGCCGGCCTCGCCTCGGACCGCGCCGATCCCCGCGCCGGAGACTCCTGCGAGGCTCCCGCCGGGAGCTACGATCGCTTCCCTACGGGCGCGCGCGGCGGACGCACGGCGCGGTTGCATCCGATCCTCCGAAAGGCAACCCTGGCGCCCCGTCGTGCCCGGGTCGGCGCGTCGCGACCTCCCGCGACGGCGCGACCGGGCGCCGGCCTCTCCGCCCGCCTCCATGCCGTCGCAGCCCGAGACCCTCACCCTGTTCGACGAGCCGGCTCCCGTGCCCGCGAAGAAGACGAAGAAGCAGCAGCAGCCAGCCCCTCCGCCCGCCGCGGGCGGGAGCGCCGACGACGATCCCGCGGCCGAGGAGGCCGCGCGCCCCCGGCCGCGCGCCGGCTCCGCCGCTCCGCCCCGCCGCGCCACCGCGCAGGCGATGGCCGAGAAGCAGCGCGAGATCTCCGTGGCCGAGTTCTTCACGAAGAACCGCCACCTGCTGGGCTTCGACTCGCCGCTCAAGGCGCTGCTCACGGCGGTCAAGGAGGCGGTGGACAACTCGCTCGACGCCTGCGAGGAGGCCGGGATCCTGCCCGAGATCGAGGTGATCCTCGAGCCGACGGCCGAGAACCGCTACCGCATGATCGTCGAGGACAACGGGCCCGGCATCGTCGACACGGCGATCGGCAAGGTCTTCGGCAAGCTGCTCTACGGCTCCAAGTTCCACAAGCTCTCGCAGAGCCGCGGCCAGCAGGGCATCGGCATCTCGGCCGCCGGCATGTACGGCCAGCTCACGACCGGCAAGCCGCTGCGCATCGTCTCGCGCACCGGCCCGCGCAAGGACGCGGTCGAGTTCCTGCTGACGATCGACACGGCCAAGAACAAGCCGGAGATCCACTCCAGCCAGACGATCCGCTGGGAGAAGCCGCACGGCACGCGCGTCGAGATCGAGATGGAGGGCCGCTACCAGAAGGGCCTGCGCTCGGTCGACATGTACCTGAAGCTGACCGCCATCGCGAACCCGCACCTGACGCTCGCCTACACCGACCCCGGCGGCGAGCGCGTCGTGTACGAGCGCGCGACGAAGGAGCTGCCGCCCGAGACGATCGAGATCAAGCCGCACCCGCACGGCGTCGAGCTGGGCCGGCTGATCGCGATGCTGAAGGAGACGGGCGCGCGCTCGCTGTCGGGCTTCCTGCAGGAGGAGTTCAGCCGCGTCGGCCCCAAGGTCGCGAAGGAGATCATCGCGACGGCCGGCAAGGGCCTCTCCGACAAGAGCTACCCCGCGCGCATCGCGCGCGAGGAGGCGAGCGCGCTGCACCAGGCGATCGCCGCCACGAAGATCAGCGCGCCCTCGACCGAGTGCATCGCGCCGATCGGCGAGGAGCTCGTGCTGCAGGGGCTGAAGAAGGAGATCGAGGCCGACTTCTACTTCGCCGCCACGCGCCCGCCGTCGGTCTACCGCGGCAACCCGTTCCAGATCGAGGTCGGCATCGCCTACGGCAAGCCCGGCGGCGTGGGCCTCGAGCTGACCGACGAGGGCCGCATCAAGAAGCGCAAGCCCGACCCGAAGACCGCGCACGAGGACCTCGTCGCCGACGCCGACGAGCCGATCCGCGTGCTGCGCTTCGCGAACCGCGTGCCGCTCCTGCACCAGCAGTCGGCCTGCGCCGTCACGAAGGCGGTGATCGCGACGAACTGGCGCGCCTACGGCCTGCAGCACCCGCGCGGCGCGCTGCCGATCGGGCCGATGGCGGTCCTGGTGCACATCGCGAGCGTGTGGGTGCCGTTCACCTCCGAGTCCAAGGAGGCGATCGCGAGCTACCCCGAGATCCTGAAGGAGGTCAAGCTCGCGCTCCAGGTGTGCGGCCGCAAGCTCGGCGCGTACGTGCGCAAGGGCAAGCGCCTGCAGCGCGAGTACGACAAGCGCAACTACATCGAGAAGTACATCCCCCACATCGGCATCGCGCTGCAGGAGATCCTGGACCTCTCCGAGCGCGAGCGCGACGAGACGGTCAGCACGCTGGAAGAGGTGCTGCACCGCTCGCGGAAGTTCTGAGGGCGCGCGATGGCGAAGAAGAAGGACAAGGCGGCCGGGGACGGCGACGCGGCGCCGCGGCGGCCGGTCGCGGACGGCGCGGACGGCGCGAAGACCGTGCGCCGGCGCAAGCCGGCGCTGGACGAGCTCGACAAGAAGACGCTGACCCTGATCGCGGGCACGGCCGAGCGCGTGCAGAAGAAGATCCTGGCGCGCATCCTGCCCGAGCTGCGCTTCCCCGTGCGCTCGCTCGGCAACGTGAAGTACGACCGCAAGATCGGCTACTTCGAGCTGGGCAAGGGCGCGAAGACGCGCGCGCTCTCGGTCAACACGGTCAAGAACTTCGCGCAGACGCTGCGGCTGATGTCGATCTCGAAGGACATGGTCGAGAACGACGACTTCGCCACCAAGCGGG
>CADEGS010000050.1 GCA_902826945.1 uncultured bacterium
GGCGGCATGGCCAGCCAGGCCTCGATCAAGCAGCGCATCAAGGAGCTGGTCGAGGGCGAGGACCCCGAGACG
Organism: uncultured bacterium; assembly: GCA_902826945.1. The sequence continues at coordinate 73 of CADEGS010000050.1, forward strand.
CCGCTCTCCGACGACAGGCTGGCCGAGCTCCTGAAGGAGCGCGACGGCATCCACATCGCGCGGCGCACGATCACGAAGTACCGCAAGGCGCTGGCCATCCCGGCCTCGAGCCAGCGGCGGCGGTTCTAGGGGCGCCAGGCATCGGCTCGCACGCCGCCGCGGGGCTGCTATCCTCTTCGCCCCACATCCCAGGGTTCCCACCCCTCAACGCCCCCATGAGCGTCAAAGCCACCGAGATCCGCAAGGGCCAGGTCATCGAGAAGGACGGCGACCTCCTGCTCGTCACCGAGTACGAGCACAAGACTCCCGGCAACCTGCGCGCCATCATCAACATCAAGACGCGCTCGCTGCGCACCGGCGCCACGAACCAGATGCGCCTGGGCTCGAGCGACACGCTCGAGGTGGCCTACCTCGACCGGCGCAAGGCCGAGTACCTGTACAAGGACTCGACCGGCTACGTCTTCATGGACACGGACTCCTACGAGCAGATCACGCTCTCGGAGGAGTTCGTCGGCGAGAAGATGGGCTACGTGCGCGCGAACACGACGATCGACCTGACCTTCCACGGCACGGCCCCCGTCGGCGTCGAGCTCCCGCCGCAGGTCGTGCTCAAGGTCCAGGAGGCCGAGGCCGCCGTGAAGGGCAACACGACGAGCGGCGTGAAGAAGGAGGCCGTCCTCGAGACCGGCCTGGTCGTCAAGGTGCCGCTGCACGTGCAGCCCGGCGAGGAGATCAAGATCTCGACCGTCGACGGCGAGTTCCAGGGCCGCGCCAACTAGCGCGGCCGCGCCCGAGCGCACGTCCCCGGCGCGCCCTCAGCGGCCGATGCGGGCCGCGCAGCCGGACATCCTCTGCTGCGGGCCTTTCTCGCCCCATCCGGCTAGGACCGCCCGTGCGCACCGCGCCAGCGCCAGACCGCCACGTCGAGGTCGCGCGGCGTCCAGCGCACGGGGAAGAGCGCGACGCGCTCGCAGCTCCCCTCCAGGAAGCCGCGCAGCGCGCGCGCGTCCTCGGGCGCCCAGTCGGCGAGCTGCTCCTCGTTCACGATCAGCCAGATCGGCCGGCCGACGCGCGTCCAGTCCTCCTGCTCGCGCGCGCGGTAGGCGTCGAGCCAGCACACGCCGCGCCACTCGCGCAGCGCGCTCTTGCGCGGCTCGAGGTAGTACTCGCCCACCGGCGCCTCCATGCCGAGCACGAGGTCGAGCGGCCCGCGGCGCGCGTAGACCAGGTCGTAGGCCTCGCGCCAGCGCGGCCGGTCGCCGTGGCGCACGAGGCCGTACACGGCGCTCTCCGCGGCCAGCGGGAGCGCCACCGCCACGGCGGCCCACGGCCAGCGCCGGCCGAGGAGCTCCGTGCCCCAGGCCGCCCCCAGCGCGAGCCACGGCAGGAGCGCGAACACGTACTGCGCGCTCATGCGCGAGACGAGCGAGGCGAGGAGCGCCAGCCCCATCCCCACCAGGCCGACCAGCGCCAGCGCGCGCCGCTCGAGCGGCCCGCGTCGGAGCGCCAGCGCGCAGCCGAGCGCCCACGAGAGCCCGAGGAGCGGCGTCAGCGAGTAGCCCGTCGTCAGCACGAGGTGCAGCGGGTTCGCGCGCCCCTTGTTCGCCTCCCACAGCGCCCACACGCTGCGGCCCCAGACGAGCGCCAGCGCCAGCCCGGCCAGGCTCACGAGCGCGAGCGTCGCGCGCACGCGCAGCGCGCCCTCGTCCGCGATCGCGAGCACCCACGCCGCGGCGACGACGCCCGCGGCGAGGAAGGCCACGCTCGGGTGGGCGGCGGCGCCCAGGGAGAGCGTGGCGCAGCCGAGCAGCACGCGCGCCGGCGAGCGCTCGCGCGCGCCGGCCAGCACCCATCCCCCGCCCAGCACGCCCAGCAGCTGCGCCAGCGTGTAGAAGCGCGCGTTCTGCGACCAGTAGAGGCTCCAGGTCGAGAGCGCGACGAAGAGCGCCGCGAGCGCGCGCGCGCGCCCGTCCGCCAGACGGCGCCAGCCGAACCACAGCGCGGGCAGCACCAGCCAGCCGCACAGCGCCGCGGGCAGGCGCAGCGCGAGCTCGCCCGGACGCCCCGGCGCGAGCGCGTACAGCGCGCCGAACAGCCGGTAGCCGAGCGGGTTGAACGCCTCCGCTCCCGCCGCCGCGTCGGCCAGGGTCAGGGCCTCGTCGAGCCACAGGCTCCAGCGCCCCAGCCCGACGAAGCGCACCAGGCCCAGCCCCAGCGCCAGCCACAGGAGCGCGCCCGCGGGCGGCCTCCCGGCCCGCTCCCCCTCCCCCGGCGCGGGCTCGCTTCCAGTTCCCTGTCCGTCCGGTCGATGAGAGCGGCGCGCCACGCTCGGTCCAGCGTGGAGAAGCCCGCACGCGTTTGCAAACCCCCGCGCGCGGCCGCGCTTGCGGCCCGCCGCGCCCGATCCGAGAATCCTGCCATGCGCCGCCCGCGCCTCGCCGCCTGCCTCCTGGCCGCGCTGTCCGGCTGCCTGTCGGAGACGCCGCCCGGGGCCTTCTTCGCGACCACGCCGCCCGGGGCGCGCGTGCGCGTGGACGGGCGCGACACGGGCTTCGTGACGCCCTGCGAGATCGACCTCGCGGGCGAGGGACGCGTGCGCGTCGACCTCGAGCTGCAGGGCTACGCGCCCGCGCGCGTCGTGCTCGCCGAGCGCTCCGACACGACGGTCGTGGGCTGGTCGCACGGCGTCGCCGCGCCGATCGGCGGGCTGCACTTCGCGCCCTTCCTGGGCGCGCCGGACCTGTTCCTGCCGTTCCGCCCCGACCACGGCCACCACCCCCAGCGCGTGCACGTCCGGCTGCGGCCGGCCAGCGAATGAGCGCTCCCGCGCGCCCGGCGGTCTTCCTCGACCGCGACGGGACGCTCCTCGACGAGCTCGGCTACCTCGGCGATCCGGCGCGCCTGCGGCTCCTGCCGGGCGCCGCGCGCGCGCTCGCCCGCCTCGCGCGCGCCGGCCTGCCGGCCGTCCTGGTCACGAACCAGAGCGGCGTCGCGCGCGGCCTGTTCGGCGAGGACGACCTGGCGCGCGTGCACCGCGCGCTCGAGCGCGCGCTGGCGGCGGAGGGCGCGCGGCTCGAGGGCATTCACGTCTGCCCGCACCTGCCGCCGGAGCCCGGCGCCCCGCGCGCGCCGCACCCCTACCGCCGCGCGTGCGACTGCCGCAAGCCGGCGCCCGGGCTCTTCCGCGAGGCCGCCCGCGCGCACGGCCTCGCCCTGGAGCGCAGCTGGGCGATCGGCGACGCGTGGCGCGACCTCGAGGCGGCGCGCCGCGCCGGGGTCCCGCGCCTGGTGCTCGTCGCCACCGGCAAGGGCGCGAGCGAGCGCGAGCGCGTGCTGGCGGACGGCATGGAGGCTGCCTTCGTCGCCGATCTCCCCGCGGCCGTCGAGCTCGTCCTCGGCGAGCACGAGGCCGCGCGCGCCTCGTGAGCGCCCGCTCCTACGGCAGGTAGCGCGCGAGCCGCGCCGACAGGCGCCGCGCCGTCCACAAGGGCAGGCGCGTCCAGGCCTCGCGCAGGAGCCGCGTGCGCGGGTTCGAGGGCGTGAACGAGGGCGTGCGCGCGTCGCGCACGAGCACGTAGCGGTAGTGCAGGGGCGCGGGCTCGAACCCCTGGTGCTTCTTGAACTGGAAGGCGCCCGAGTCGGCCCGGCTGCGGCAGAAGTCGAAGCGCTGCATCCCGCGCGCGACGGCCCACTCCTGCAGCGCGAGGTACATGAAGTTGCTGGCGCTGGTTTCTCGGTCCGCGCCGCTGCGGGTGCCCGCGTAGTAGGCGATGAGCGTGCCCTCGAAGACGAAGGACATGACCGCCGCGAGCGGCTCGCTCCCGCGGCGCACCATGTGCACGAACACCTCGTCCTCGTCGAAGGCCTCCAGGATCGCGTGGAAGTGCTCCGGCGGCAGGCCCGGCGAGCCGAGCGCGTGCTTGTTCTCGAGGAACAGGCGCGCCAGGTCGTCCACGTACCACTCGCCCTCGCACAGCTCGAGGCCGTGGCGCTCGCGCGCCTTGCGCGCCTCGGCGCGCGCCTTCTTCGGCATGCCCGCCAGCACCTCCTCGGGGCGCTCGGGCAGGTCCTTCTGGAAGGTGAAGTACAGGTCGGAGCCCGGCAGGTCGTCCCCGGGGTCGCGCAGGTAGCGCAGCTCGACGCGACCGACCCCGAGGCGCCGTCCCTCCTCGCGGGCGGCGTCGACCAGCGCCCGCTCCGTCTCGCGGTCGTCGGCGATCGGGCCGCCGTAGACGCCGTAGGGCATCGAGACCAGGTTCAGCCGCCCGCGCAGGCTGCGGCACAGCATCAGGGGCAGCAGGCCGACGATCCGATCGCCGCGCAGGGCCAGCAGGCCGTGCGGCGCGTGGCGGTGCACGCGCTCGATCGCGCGCCCCCAGCCGCTCAGGTGGAAGAACGAGCCGTGCGGGTGCGCGCGCGCGTAGGCGTCGCTCCGCTCGCGGTCGGCGGGCGTGGCGACCCGCACGGCGAGGGCCGCCGGGGGAGCGTGCTCGGCGACCGGGGCCGCGGGCCCCGGCTCAGTCGGTCGCACGTCGCCCCCCGCGCCCGCGCCGTGCGACTTCGTCGCCCTCGTACACGCGCTCGATCCGGTACTCCTTCAGGTTGCGCGCCTGCGAGAAGATGATGATCTCGCCCACCAGGCCGAAGCCCAGGATCTGCACGCCGAGCACGCACAGGAGCACGCCCAGGAGCAGGAGCGGCCGCCCCGACACGCCCTTGCCGAGCCACAGCTTCTCGATCGCCAGCGTGAAGCAGATCGCGAAGCCGATCAGCCCGAAGGCGCCCCCGATCGTGCCGAAGAAGCGCAGCGGCTTGAGCGTGAACTTCGTCAGGAACATCACCGCCAGGACGTCCAGGAAGCGCCGCAGGTAGACGCCCAGCCCGAAGAAGCCCGTCGTGCCCCACTCCTTCAGGTGGCGCACCTTGACCTCGACCACGCGGTAGCCCTGGCGGAAGGCGATCACCGGCAGGAAGCGGTACATGTCGCCGTACACGGCCACGTCCTCGAGCACCTCGCGCCGGATGGCGCGGAAGTAGCAGTTCAGGTCGTGGAACTGCATGCGGATGATCTGCCGCAGCACGAGGTTGAAGGCCGCCGACTGCACCCGGTTCAGCCAGGGGTCCACGCGCGGCCAGCGCCAGGGCGTGACGAAGTCGGCCCCCTCGTCGAGCGCACCCAGCATGCCGCGCAGCTCGGCGGGGTCGACCTGGACGTACTGGGGCGAGGTGATCAGGTAGCGACCGCGCGCGCGCTCGACCGCGGCCGACAGGCAGACCGACTCGCCGAAGGGGTTCTTGAAGGTGATCGAGCGCACGCGCAAGCCCAGCGCGGCCTGCAGCGCGCGCACCTCGGCCAGCGCCGCGCCGGCCACGCCGTCGAAGACGAAGATGCACTCCCACGAGCGCCCGAGGCCGTCGAGCTCGCCGCCGAGCGCCTTGACCACCTGGCGCACCTCGGCCTCGGCGCTCTGCACCGGGACGACGATCGTGACGTCCAGCGGCTCGGCCTCCTCGGGCGGGCGCGCGCGGGCGGGGGGCGCCGCCTCGCTCGTCTCGTCCTGTCGCTCCTCGATCGCCATCAGTGCAGCTCGCTCAGGATCTGGTCGAGGGTGCTGCGGCGGTGCATGCCGCTGGCCTTCACCGCCAGCTCGGCCAGGAGGCCCAGCATGGCGAAGTAGACGAACGCGGAGAAGAGGACGGCCAGGACGGTCACGATGACCATCTCCCACTCGTTCCAGGTCACCCCCTCGGCGGGCATGGTCTCGGCCAGGCCGAGCAGCCCCATCGTGCCGAACAGCATCCCGATCACGAGCGAGCCCAGCGCCAAGAGGCCGAAGTACTGGATCGGGCGGTGCGAGAACTGCGACACGAACTTCACCGCCACCAGGTCGAGCAGCACGCGCGCCGCGCGCGACAGGCCGTACTTGCTCGAGCCGAAGCGCCGCGGCCGGTGGTTGACGACCATCTCGGCGATGCGCGCGCCGCGGCCGGCCGAGAGCACGGGCAGGAAGCGGTGCTGCTCGGCGTAGATCGACATGCCCTTCACGAGCTCGCGCCGGAAGGCCTTCAGCGTGCAGCCGTTGTCGTGGATGCGCACGCCGGTCACGAGCGAGATCAGCCGGTTCGCGAGCCACGAGGGCAGCAGGCGCACGACGTCGTCGTGACGCTTCTTGCGCCAGCCGGCGACGATGTCGTAGCCCTCGTCGAGCCGCGCGACCAGGCTCGGGATGTCGGCCGGGTCGTTCTGCAGGTCGCCGTCGAGCGTGACGACCACCTCGCCCTGCGAGACGTCGAAGCCCGCCGCCAGCGCCGCGGTCTGGCCGAAGTTGCGCCGGAACTTCACCACGCGCAGCGCGGGGTCGTCCTGCTGCAGCTCGAGCAGCCGGCGCAACGTGGCGTCGCGCGAGCAGTCGTCAACGTAGACGACCTCGGAGCGCTCCGACAGCCCCATGCGCTCGAGCGTCGCGCGGATCTCGCCGTGCAGGATCGCGACGCTGTCCTCCTCGTTGTAGACGGGCACGACCACCGAGAGGCGGATCGTCTTCGAAGCCGGGGAGCTCATGCGGTCGCCCGCCTCCCGCGCGGCGCCGCGCTCTCCCGCCGGGGCGCGCGCGGAGGTCGGGCCCCATTGTCCCCGCCCCGGCCCGCGAAGCCAGGGCCGCGCTCCCCGCCGGCCTTGCCGGGGGCGGGCGGGGGGCTAGGATGTCGCCACACCATGAAGAAGCACCAAGGCGTCGAGCAAGGGGGGGAGAACGGGGCGCGCGCGGTCCTCTTGGCCGACCGGGGCGCGCGCAGCCGCGAGCTCGGAGCGGTCTTCATGGCGCTGGCCCGCGTGCGCCACGGCGCCGAGAGCTTCGCGCTGCAGGAGCTCGGCGACGTCGAGGACCTGCTCCTCGAGCGCGACGGGGCCGGGACGCTCATCCTCGAGTGCGGGCGAGTGCCCGCCGAGGACATCGGCTTCGTGCGGCGATTCCTGGAGCGCCAGCCGACCTGGAAGCTGCTCGTGCTCGGCGACGACCCGCAGGACGCGCGCGCGCGCGGGCTGCTCTCGCTGCCGCGCACCCGCTGGCTCCCGTGGCCGCCCGACCTGGAGCAGCTCGCCACGCTGCTCGGCGAGAGCGCCGGCCCCGCGTCGGCGCAGGCGGCGGCCAGCGCTCCCCCGCCGCCCGCGGCCGAGCGCGCGGCGCCGCGCGCGCCGGCGCCGTCGGCCGCGCAGGTGGTCGCGGTCGACGACCTGCTCGAGGAGCTCCTGGCCGGCCTCTCCGTCGGCGGCGCCGGGGCCCCGCGCTTCCTCTATCGCGGCGACGAGCCGCTCGCGCTCGAGGGCGACCCCGACCTGCTCCAGGAGGGCCTGGCCGGCCTGTTCGAGCTCGCCCGCGTCTGCGCGGGCGACGGCCAGGTCGTCAACGTCTCCGCCGCCGGCCTCGACGAGCTGGCGCAGATCCGCGTGGACTTCCCCCTCGGTCCCCTGACGGACGCCGATCTGCCCGGCGTGCTCCAGGGCACCTTCGAGGGTGCCCCCGAGCTGATGCGCGCGGTCGAGCAGGCCCGCAAGGGCGCCTCCCTGCTCCAGGCCCACGGGGCCAGCGTGGACCTCCTGGCGCAGCGGCCCGGGCGCCTGCGGCTGGAGGTCCTGGTGGACCGGGCCGGGTAGGCGCGGCCGCCGGGCCGGCCTCCAGCCCGCGGCCGCCGCGTGTCGAGAAAAGAGGACGCGCGTCCTCGCGGCGCGACGCGCGCCCATGACGGACCGCCTGCTGCTCGTCGATCGACCCACCCGCTCCACGCTGGCCCTGGCCGACGCGCTCGCGCACGGGGGCCTGGCGGTGCGCCACGCCGCCGACGAGGGCGAGGCGCTGGCGCTCCTGGGCGAGCAGCCGTGCGAGGCGTGCGTGGCGGGCGCCGAGGCCTGCGGCCCGGCCCTCCTGCGCGCGCTGGAGCACGCCGAGCCGCGCGTGCCGCTCGTGCTGCTGGCCGACTTCGCGGGCCAGGACGAGATCGAGGCGCTCCTGCGGCGCGGCGCGAAGGACGTCCTGGTGCGCCCGGTGGACGACGCCAGCGTGCTGGCCGCGGTGCGCCGCGTGCTGGAGCACCGCTCGCTGCGCGCCGAGAACGAGCGCCTGCGCGAGGCCCTCTCGGAGCGCTCCCATCTCGGCGCGCTGGTCAGCCGCGACCCGCGCATGCGGCGCGTGTTCCAGACCGTCGAGGCCGTGGCCGAGTCGCGCGCGAGCCTGCTGATCCTGGGCGAGAGCGGCACGGGCAAGACCGTGCTGGCGCGCGCGGTGCACGAGCGCTCGGGCCGCGCCGGCCCGTTCGTCGTCGTCAACTGCGGCGCGCTGCCGAGCACGCTGCTCGAGAGCGAGCTCTTCGGCCACGCGCGCGGCGCCTTCACCGGCGCCGTGCGCGACCGCGTGGGCAAGTTCGAGAGCGCCGACGGCGGCACCCTGTTCCTGGACGAGATCGCCACCGCGCCCCTGGAGCTGCAGGTGAAGCTCCTGCGCGTGCTCGAGGAGGGACGCTTCGAGCGCGTCGGCGAGACGAGCACGCGCGAGGCCGACGTGCGCGTGATCGCCGCCACGAACGTGGACCTGCGCGCCGAGATCGCCGCCGGGCGCTTCCGCGCCGACCTCTACTACCGGATCCACGTCGTCGGGGTGGACGTGCCGCCGCTGCGCGAGCGCCCGCTCGACGTCCCGCTGCTCGCCGAGCGCTTCCTCGAGCGCTTCGCGCGCGAGCACGCCCGCGACGTGCGCGCCTTCGCCCCGGACGCCCTGGCGCGGCTGTGCGCCCACCCCTGGCCGGGCAACGTGCGCGAGCTCGAGAACACCGTCGAGCGCGCCGTGCTCCTGGCCCGCTCGCCGCGCCTGGGCCAGGCCGAGCTGTGGCCCGGCGAGGCCGCCGACGGCGGGCCGGCGGCGCCCGAGGCGGCCCCCTGGGACGAGCTCCCGCTGGGCCCGCTGAAGGCCGCCCTGGCCATCCCCGAGCGCTGGATCCTGCTGCGCGCGCTGCGTCACTGCGGCGGCAACCGACAGGAGACCGCCCGCACGCTGGGCATCAACCGCACGACGCTCTTCAATAAGATGCGCCGGCACGGGCTGTCGTCCTTCCCGACGCAAGAGCGGCGCGGCGAGGACCCGGACCTGCGGCAGGCGAGCTGAGCCCCACCATGCGGTCGCGTTGGATCCTGATCCTGTTCGCCATCGGCGCCCTGGCCGGCGTCTACCGCATCCGCCGCTTCGCGAGCGAGCGCTCGCCGGAGTCGCTGCTCGCCACCGCGCGCGAGACGCTGGACGAGCTCGACCCCGACTACGAGAGCGCCATGCGCCAGCTCGCGCGCGCGCTGGCGCTGGCGCGCGAGCGCCACGACCCCTCGACCGAGGAGGCGGTGCTACGCCTGCGCGCCGAGATCAGCCGCCGCTACCAGGCGCTGCCGAGCGCGCTGGCCGACTACCAGACGCTGCTCGACCGCTTCGCCCGCCAGGACGTCGAGGTCTTGCGCGACGCGGGGTCCACCGCGCTCGCCGCGGGCGAGCTCGACGTCGCGAGCGAGCTGACCGACCGCTGGATCGCCCTCGAGCCCGACAGCGGCGCCGCGCTGACCCAGCGCGGCGAGGTGCTGCTCGAGCGCGGCAGCGGAGACCTCGCGCGCTTCCGCGCCGGCCTGCGCAACGACCTCTCGCCCGAGGCGGCCGAGGAGGCCGGCCGCAACGCGGTGCGCATCGCCTACCTGCCGCGGCGCTCCGTGCTGCGCGCGGCGCCCTTCGGCGACTTCGTCGCCAGCCGGCCCGAGAGCGTGCTGCCCGGCCAGCTCGACGCCCTCGAGCGCGTCTCCGCCACGCTCTCGCGCGCCCGTGACGACTTCACGGGCAGCCTGGAGCGCGCCCCGAGCGCTTACTCGCTGTCCTTCCTGCAGCTCTTGCTGCGGCGCGGCGGCCTGTTCGAGGAGAGCGCCCTGCTGGGCCAGTTCGCGCTGGGCGTCCAGAAGTTCGAGACGCGCCACGAGATGCTGGCCGAGACGCTCTGCGCCCTCGTGCTGTCCGGCCGCGTGGACCTGGCGCGCAGCGTGTGGCGCACCGGCTTCGATCTGATCGACCGCAAGATGTACTTCGGGGGCCTGCCGCTCGACCTCGTGTTCGAGCTCGAGCGCTCGCTCTCGCGCATCGGCGAGTGGCGCGTGCTGGAGAAGGAGGCCCAGGGCCTCGACTGGCTGGCCGGCTACAACGGCATCGTCCACGACCCGAGCTACCGCGACGGCTTCCTGCTGCTCTCGCAGGGCGACACGCAGGGCGGCCTCGCGCGCCTGCGCACGATCACGCCGTCGTCGCCCGAGTTCTTCCCGGGCTCGACGCTGCTCGCCTACCTGGCGCAGGACGACGCGCTGCGGCCCGGCGACCCGGAGTCGTACCACGTCTGGAGCACGCTCACGACGATCTGCGCCGACCTCGCGCCGGACGACCCGCTCGCCCCGCGCATCGGGCGCACGTGGGCCAAGCTGGCTCAGCTCGCGCACGACGCCGGCGACGGCGAGCGCGCGATCGAGAACCTGGGCCGCGCGCTCTCGCTGCTCGGCGAGGAGCCCGACCTGCTCGCCCTGTGGAGCGCCTGGGGCCAGGAGATCCTGGACCAGCGCGGCATCGACCCGGCCGGCGTGGTCGAGCGCCTGCGGCTCGACTACAAGGCGCTCGCCGCGCGCGTGTTCTCGACCTACCCGGTCTACGCGGGGGGCATGGAGTTCCTGCGCCAGGAGGACGTCACCGAGGCGCGCAAGGCGATGACGCACGTGCGGCGCACGCTGCCCGACCTGCCGATGGCGCTGGTCGCCAGCGGTCGCTGCGAGCTCGCGATGGGAAACCCCGGGCGCGCCGCGGCCGACTGGGCCAGGCGCCTGGAGGTCGGCGGCCCGGGCACCGACGAGACCCTGCAGCTCCTCTCGCAGCTCCCCTGGGACAGCATCCCGAGCGAGACGCGCCTGCGCCTCCTGCGCACCTCGCCCGACCACTTCGGCCCCTTCGTGCGCCTGCGCGACCTGGCCGCGCGCGGCCGCGTCGCCGAGGCGATCGCCTGGTACGAGCGCCGGCGACCCGAGTCGATCGGCGACGCCATGCGCGTCGAGGCCGCGACGCTCTACGCCGCCGCCTCGCAGTGGGAGAAGGTGCGCGCGACGCTGGCCATGCTGCCCGAGGAGGGCGAGGCCGCCCAGCGCACGGCGGGCCTGTTCCTGCGCGCGCTGGTGCGCTCGCCGGGCGGCGTCGGGACCTCGGACCTGGCGCGCGTCGCGCGCGCGCGCCCCGGGGACGCCGACCTCGTGCGCGCCGTGGACGAGCTGGTCAGCGGCGGCCGCGCGAGCGAGGCGAGCGCCGTCCTGACGCACCTCGTGCGCCAGGCGGGCCTGCGGCGCGGCGACCTGGCCGAGCGGCTGTGCGCGCTCCAGCTCGCATCGACCGGAGAGCTCGGCTCGGCGCTGGACGACCAGCGCGCCTGGATCGACGAGGACGGCGCGCGCATGCTCGAGCTCCTGGCCGCCTTCGACGACGCCGATCCCGAGGTCCAGCTCGCCCGCGCGAACGAGCTGGCCGAGGTGCTCAAGCGCGAGCGCGCGCTGCAGGCCTCGGCCCTGTGCCAGGCGCTCGGCGGCCGGCCGGAGCCGGCCCAGGCCTTCCTGCGCTCGCTCCTGGGCCAGACCTACGGCCAGGACGAGGCCCTGCGCTCGCAGGCCCTCGGCCTGCTCGACGACCTGCTGGCGGCACGCGAGCGCGGGGCGCTCGCGGACGCGCCGCAGGCGCGACGCTTCGGCGACCTCTTGCTGCTCTCGCTCTTGTGCCTGGAGCGGCCGCCGCTCGCCTCGTGGGCCTTGCTGCGCCTGCGCGCGCTGCCGCCGCCGCTGCGCGACGACCCGCGCGTGAACCTGCTCGTCGCCGAGTGCCTGCGCGCCCTGGGTGCGTCCGAGCTCGCCGAGGCGCTCTCCACGCGCCTGTGCGAGGCGGGCGTCGAGGACGCCTGGTTCGTGCGCGAGGCGCTGGCGCGCGAGCGCCTGGGCGAGGACGCCCCGGCCTTCCGCGCGCTGCGCGGACAGCGGCTGGCCGCGATCGGCAATCGCGGCATGCTGCCCGAGGAGGTCGCGCTGTACCAGGCTCGCGCCGCCGAGGACGCGGGGCTGGTCGACCAGGGGCTGGCGCTCCTCGACCTGTCGCTGCGCTACCTGCCCGACGCGTCGGGGCTGCTGCTCGAGCGCGCGCGCCTGCTCGAGGCGCGCAGCGGTCCCCTGGCGCCGCTCCCGGACTTCCACCGGCTGTTCGCCACGCTGCCCCCCGAGCGGGCCGGCGCGCTCGTGCCGCGCTACCTCGCGCTCCTGCACGCCGCGCGCGCGAGCGGCGAGCTGACGCAGCGCGCCCTCTACTCCTACGTCGAGGCGCTGTGCGCGACGCTGCCCGAGGAGCCCGCGGCGGTGATCGAGCTCGCCTGGCTGGCCGCCGACCAGGGCACCCCGTCGGGCCTGGCGCGCGCCTGGGACATCCTCGACCGCTTCCTGCGCGCCACGGCCGGCGGCGAGCGCACCTTCCGCCCGGAGGACGACGCCCGCTGGCTCGACCTGTACCTGCGCTACGACCCCGAGCGCGCGGTGCGCTTCGCCGAGCGCGAGCTCTTCCGCCGCCCCGAGCTGCCCGAGGTGTGGGCCGCCTGGACGCACACGCTGCACGCCGCCGGCCGCTTCGAGCGCGCCTTCGACGAGCACGCGCTGTTCGTGCGCTTCCACCCCGAGCCGGGCGCGCTGGCGCTCGTGCCCGCCTATGCCAGCGACGCGGGGCGTCCGCCGGTCGACCTGCACCTGCTGGTGAACCAGACGCGCCAGGCGCTGACGCTCGCGAACGACGGCGAGCCGGTGCCGCCGCTCGACCACGTGCTCGCGCTGGCGGCCTTCGACCGCGCGCAGCCCCTCGACGAGGACGCGCTCGCGAGCCTGGAGGCCGCGTGGGCCGATCCCGCGCGCCACGTCGAGCGCCGCGAGCGCGTGCGCCTGGCGGCGGCCACCGCCCTGGCCCTCTTGCAGAGCCAGCGCCAGGGTCGCGTCGGCAGCGCGCGCGCCGTGCTCGAGACGCTGCGCGCCGAGAGCACCGAGGAGCTCGACGAGCACCTGGCCGAGGTGCTGCTCGCGATCGCGCCGCGCTCCGAGCCGTAGCGGGCGCCGCCCGCCTACGACAGCCCGCCGTCCACCGCCAGCACCTGGCCGGTCACGTACCCGGCCTCGGCGGAGAACAGGAAGCCGACCAGCGCGGCGACCTCCTCGGGGCGGCCGAGGCGCCGCAGCGGGATGCGCTCCTCGAGCTCCGTGCGCTCCAGTCCCGCGAGCATGTCGGTCTCGACGAAGCCCGGCGCGACGCAGTTGACCGTGATCGCGCGCTTGGCGAGCTCGAGCGCGAGCGAGCGCGCCGCGCCGATCAGCCCGGCCTTCGACGCCGCGTAGTTGACCTGCCCGCGGCTCCCCGCCAGCGCCGCGACCGAGCTCATGACGACGACGCGCCCGCCGTCGCGCAGGCGCGCCATCGGCATCACGAGCGGCCGCAGCACGTTGTAGAAGCCGTCGAGGTTCGTGCGCAGGACGCGCTCCCATCCGGCGCGCTCCATGCCGGCCAGGGGCGCGTCGGCGGTCACGCCGGCGTTGACGACGACGCCCCAGAAGGGGCCGTGCTCGGACAGCGCGCCCTCGAGCGCGCGCTCGGCCGCCGCCCCGTCGGCCACGTCGAAGGCGAGCAGCCGCGCCTCGCCGCCGGCCTCCTGGACCGCGCGCTGCACGGCGCGCGCCTGCTCCTCGGCCTGGCGGTAGTTCAGGGTCACGGGATGGCCGCGGCGCGCCAGCTCCAGGGCGACCGCCCGGCCGATGCCGCGGCTGGCGCCGGTGACCAGGACGTTGCGCGCGCCCATGCGCGGCGGATGGTAGCGGTTCGGCCGCGCGCGCGCGCAGCCTATGATCCTCCGCCATGACTCGCCCGCGCCCCGCCCTCTCGCTCCTCCTCGGAACCGTCCTCCTGCTGGCCTCGTGCTCGGGCGACGAGCCGCCCGCGCCGAGCGCCGGCGCGGCGCCCGCGGGTCCCGCCCGTGCGGCACCCGAGCGCGAGCGCGACGCCGACGAGGAGGCCGCGCCCGCCGCCCCGAAGGAGATGCGCCCGATCGACGCGGCCCAGGTCGGACGCGTCGAGGGCGTCGCGCTCTTCCGCGGCGAGCCGCCGCTCCAGAAGCGCCTCGGCATGGGCACCGACCGGGCCTGCACCGACCACGCGACGCCGCCCCTGACCGAGACGGTCGTGGTCGAGAACGGCCGCCTGCGCGACGCCTTCGTGTACGTGAAGCGCGGCCACGAGGGCTGGATCGTCCCGCCGCCGCCCGCCGCGCCGGCGCTGCTCTCGCAGGAGGGCTGCCTCTACGTCCCGCACGCCCTGGCCGTGCAGACCGGCCAGGAGCTGCGCGTCCACAACGGCGACCCGACCACCCACAACGTGAACATGAAAGCGCGCCGCAACGGGATCGCCTCGAACACGACCCAGGGACAGGGCCAGGCCGACCTGTCGTTCACCTTCGAGCGGCGCGAGCACTCGATCCCGTTCCGCTGCGACATCCATCCCTGGATGGGCGCCTGGCTGTACGTGCAGGACCATCCGTGGTTCGCGCTCTCGGGCGCCGACGGCACCTTCGCGATCGAGGGGCTGCCGGCCGGTCGCTACACGCTCGAGGCCGTGCACGAGGAGCTCGGAACGCTGCGCGCCGAGGTGACCGTGGCGGCCGGCGAGACCGCGCGCGTCGAGCTCGTCTACCCGCGTTAGGCCTGTCTCGGTTGACGTCCGGGGGAGGGAGCCCGATAGTCTCCCCCCTGCGACCTGGCCGGCACCCTGGCCCTTTCCCCGCCCGCACGGAGCGCCACGGCCCGGTGCCGGCGGCCCCGCGAACCACCGGGAGAACCCATGATCGCCCTGCTGCAGACCCAGTCCAACTTCATGCCCCTGTTCGAGCTGGCCGACCGCTGGGCGCACTTCGTCGCCGGCGTGGTCTGGATCGGCCTGCTCTACTTCTTCAACTGGGTGAACTCGGCCTTCGCGCCGACGATGGACGGGGAGACCAAGCGCAAGGTCGTGCCACAGCTGATGCCGCGCGCCCTGTGGTGGTTCCGCTGGGGCGCCGCCATCACCTGGATCACCGGCGTGCTCTTGATGTTCATGGTCTACTACAGCCCGCTCTACGGCTACCTGCTCGCGAGCGGGGTGCAGCCCGAGGTCGGCGACTGGCTGCCGGCCTTCGCGCTCCTGATCGTCGGCTTCGTCGTCTACGACCTGCTCTTCAAGAGCCTGGCGAAGCAGCACGCCGTGGCCGTGGTCGTGTGGGGCGCGCTCGCCGTGGGCTTCGCCTGGCTCTTGCGCGACCGCTTCGGCTTCAGCGGTCGGGCCACGGTGATCCACGTCGCCGCGCTGTTCGGCACGGCGATGGCGGCCAACGTGTGGATGCGGATCTGGCCGGCGCAGCGGCGCATCATCACGGCCATCCGCGACGGCCAGGCGCCGAACCCGGCCGACGTCGGGATGGCGGGCCTGCGCTCGCGGCACAACACCTACATGTCGGTGTCGCTCTTGCTCTTCATGATCGGCACCGGCCAGCCCGCGCTCTTCACCTACGACGTCGTGGCGACGGTCGCCGTGGTCCTGGCGATCAGCTTCGGCGTGACCTGGGTGCTCTACGCCAAGGCGAAGACGGTCCCGGGCTTCTGAGGTTCCACCGCGCGGGTCGCGCGCCGCGCCGGCGCCGACCCGCCGGGGCTACCCGACCACGAAGTTCACCAGGCGGTCGGGCACGACGATCACCTTGCGCTCGACCTTGCCCTCGAGGTGCGCGGCCGCCGCGGCCCGGGCCAGCGCCTCCAGCGCCTCGCGCGGCGCGCCCTTGGGCGCCTCGACGGTCGCGCGCAGCTTGCCGTTCACCTGCACGACGAGCGGCACGACGTCGAGCGCGAGCGCGGCGCGGTCGAGCGCCGGCCAGGCGGCGCGCGCCACCAGCCCCTCGTGCCCCAGCCGCGACCAGAGCTCCTCCGCCACGTGCGGCGCGAAGGGCGCCAGCATGCGGAGGAAGCCCGCGGCCAGCTCCGGCGAGAAGCCCTCGGGCGTCTTCGTGACCTCGTTCACGAAGCCCATCATCGCGGCCACCGCGGTGTTCAGGTTGAGCTGCTCGAACGACGCGTCGACCTTCTCCAGCGCCTGGTGGAAGGCGCGCTCGAGCGCCGCGCCCTCGCCGCGCGCGGGGGCGCCGGGGCGCAGCTCCGGGCGCGCCGGCGCGCTCCCGTCCGGATCGACGTAGAGCCGCCACACGCGCTCGAGGAAGCGCCGGCAGCCGGCGATGTCGCGCGGGTTCCAGGGCTTCGAGTCGCCCAGCGGCCCCATGAAGAGCTCGTACAGCCGCAGCGTGTCCGCGCCGTGCTCGGCGATGATGTCGTCGGGGTTGACGACGTTCTTCAGCGACTTCGCCATCTTCGTGACGATCTGCTGCAGCGGCTCGCCCGTCGCGCCGCGCACGAAGCCGTCGCCCGTCGCGGCCACCTCGTCCGAGGGCACGAGCCGGCCGTTCGCGTCCTGGTAGGCGAAGGCGGTCAGCATGCCCTGGTTGAACAGCCGCTGGAACGGCTCCTTCGTCGACACGAGGCCGAGATCGAAGAGCACCTTGTGCCAGAAGCGCGCGTACAGGAGGTGCAGCACGGCGTGCGCGGCGCCGCCGACGTACAGGTCCACCGGGCCCCAGTAGCGCTCGGCCTCGGGCGCGAACGGCGCGCGCTCGTTCGCGGGGTCCATGAAGCGCAGCCAGTACCAGCACGAGCCGGCCCAGCCGGGCATCGTGTCGGTGTCGCGCCGCGCGGGCTCGCCGCTCCCCGGGAGAGAGGTGGCCAGCCAGTCCGTGGCGCGCGCCAGCGGCGGCGAGCCGTCCTCGGCCGGGGTGAAGTCGTCCATCTCCGGCAGCGCGACCGGCAGGTCTTCGTCGCGCACCAGGGCGACGCGGCCGTCCGCGGCGTGCACGAGCGGGAACGGCTCGCCCCAGTAGCGCTGGCGCGAGAAGAGCCAGTCGCGCAGGCGGTAGGTCACCTTGGCGCTGCCCGCGCCGCGCTCCTCGAGCAGCGCGATCGCGCGCCGCACGGCCTCCTTCGTGGGGAGGCCGTCGAGCGGGCCCGAATCGACCGACGTGCCCTCGCCGGCGAAGCAGGCGTCGGGCGCGAGCTCGACCCCGCGCGGCGGCAGCACCACGCGCCGGATCGCGAGCCCGTGGCGGCGCGCGAACTCGTGGTCGCGCTCGTCGTGGCCGGGCACGGCCATGATCGCGCCGCTGCCGTAGGTGGCGAGCACGTAGTCCGCGACCCAGATCGGCACGCGGCCGCGCGGGTCGCCCTCGTCGAAGGCCGGGTTTCGCGCGTACGCGCCGGTGAAGACCCCGGTCTTCTCCTTCGAGTCGTCGGTGCGCTCGCGCTCGGACTTGCGCGCGGCGGCGGCCACGTAGGCGTCGACTCGCGCGCGCTCCGCACCGCGCGCGAGGCGCCCGAGCAGCGGGTGCTCCGGCGCCACGACCAGGAAGGTCGCGCCCCAGAGCGTGTCCGGCCGGGTCGTGAAGACGACCAGGCGCTCGTCGCTGCCCTCGGGCGCGAAGGCGACCTCGGCGCCCTCCGAGCGGCCGATCCACTCGCGCTGCATGCTCTTGACCGACTCGGGCCAGTCGAGCCCCTCCAGGTCCGCGAGCAGGCGGTCGGCGTAGGCCGTGATGCGCAGCATCCACTGCTCGAGCGGCCGCCGCACGCAGGGGTGGTTGCCGCGCTCGGAGCGGCCGTTGATGACCTCCTCGTTCGAGAGCACGGTCTTCAGCTCCTCGCACCACCAGACCGGCATCTGGGTGCGGTAGGCGAGGCCGCGCTCGAACAGGCGCTTGAAGATCCACTGCGTCCAGCGGTAGTAGCGCGGGTCGGAGGTGTCGATCTCGCGCGACCAGTCGTACGACAGCCCGATCGCCTGCAGCTGGCGGCGGAAGTTCGCCGTGTTCTCGAGCGTCGTCTGGCGCGGGTGCTTGCCCGTCGTGATCGCGTACTGCTCGGCGGGCAGGCCGAAGGCGTCCCAGCCCATCGGGTGCAGCACGTTGCAGCCCTGCATGCGCTTGCGCCGCGCGACCACGTCGGTGCCGACGTAGCCGACCGCGTGCCCGACGTGCAGCCCCGACCCCGAGGGGTAGGGGAACATGTCGAGCACGTAGGCCTTGGGCGCGGCCGGGTCGAAGCCCGGCTCGCCCGGGTTCCGGGCGCGGAAGGCCTGCGCCTCGGTCCAGGCCCGCTGCCAGCGCGGCTCGATCTCTGCGGGAGCGTAGCTGTTCATCGAGTCGCTTCCTCCGTCGCGGCGCCGCTCCGGCGCGCGCGAAGGGCCCGAGGATAGGCGGGCGCCCGGCCGCGGGCCACGCCGCGCGCGCGCGGGCGGCGGGTTGACTCCGCGCCCGGCGCTCGTCATCCTGCTCCGCTCCCGTGCCCCTCCGCGGCCGCGGGGGTCGGCTCGGCCAGGGGGATTAGCTCAGTTGGTAGAGCGCTACAATGGCATTGTAGAGGTCAGGGGTTCGACTCCCCTATCCTCCACCACCCTCGCCTGACCGCCGCGCGACGCCGCTCGCGCGGCGCGCTCGCGCGACGGACGAGCCGGCCCGCGCGCGCGACAGACGCACGGCGCACGATGAGCGAGCTCGTCCACCCCGACCGACTGCAGAAGCTGGCCGCGCTGCGCGCCGAGGGGATCGATCCCTACCCCGCGCGCGGCGTGGACGCGCGGCCGGTCGCCGAGGTGCTCGCCGCCGCGGGCACGCGCGAGGCGCCCGGAGCGCTGGTCGGCGAGAGCGTCACGGTGGCGGGCCGCCTGCTCGGCCTGCGCGACTTCGGCAAGCTCGTCTTCGCGCCGCTGCGCGACCGCACCGGACGCGTGCAGATCGGCCTGCAGCAGGGGCGCCTGGGCGACTGGTGGCCGCGCCGCAAGCTGCTGGACGGCGGCGACCAGATCGCCGTCACGGGCGAGCTCGGCCACACGAACAAGGGCGAGCCGACGGTGTGGGCCTCCGAGGTGCGGCTGCTGGCCAAGGCGCTCGCGCCGCCGCCGGAGAAGTGGCACGGCCTGGCCGACGTCGAGACGCGCTACCGCCGGCGCTACGTCGACCTGTGGGCGTCGGAGGGCGTGCAGGAGGTCTTCGTCCTGCGCAGCCGGCTGCTCTCCGCCACGCGCCGCTTCCTGGAGGCGCGCGGCTTCCTCGAGGTCGAGACGCCGACCCTGCACCCGATCGCGGGCGGGGCCGCGGCGCGGCCCTTCGTCACGCACCACAACGCGCTCGACACCGACCTGTACCTGCGCATCGCGCCCGAGCTGTACCTGAAGCGCCTGATCGTCGGCGGGCTCGAGCGCGTCTTCGAGGTCGCGCGCAACTTCCGCAACGAGGGCATCTCGACCCGGCACAACCCGGAGTTCACGATGCTCGAGCTCTACCAGGCGCAGGCGGACTTCCGCCACATGATGGAGCTGTGCGAGGGCCTGCTCGAGCACCTGGCGCGCGAGCTGCGCGGCACGACCGCCGTCTCGTTCCGCGGCGCCGCGTACGAGCTCTGCGCGCCCTTCCGCCGCGCGCGCTACGACGAGCTGTTCGCGCGCTGCACGGGCGAGCAGCTCTTCGCGCTCGACGCGGCGGCGCTCGAGCGGCTGGCGCTGCGCCACGGGGTGCGCGCCGACACGCGCGGCCCGGCCTTCTGGAAGACCGCCGACGCCGTCTTCGAGGCCGCGGTCGAGGCCGAGCTCTCCGGGCCGGTCTTCGTCACGCACCACCCGAGCGCGATCAGCCCGCTGGCCAAGCCCGACCCCGCCGACCCGCGCGTGGCCGAGCGCTTCGAGCTCTTCCTGGGCGGGATGGAGCTCGCCAACGCCTTCACCGAGCTGAACGACCCGCAGGAGCAGGAGCGCCGCTTCGCCGAGCAGGTCGCCACGCACGACCCCGAGGCGCCGGCCGAGGTCGACCTCGACTACGTGCAGGCGCTCGAGTACGCGATGCCGCCGACGGGCGGCCTGGGGATCGGCATCGACCGCCTGGCGATGGTGCTCGCCGACCAGCCCTCGATCCGCGACGTGCTCCTGTTCCCCACGCTGCGCCCGCTGCGCCCGCAGGGCGGCACCGAGGAGCCCGCCTAGGAGGGCCCCCGTGTTCCGCTACTTCCTGAGCTGGCGCTACCTCGTCGCGCGCCGCACGAACGTGATCGGGATCCTCGGGATCTTCGTCGGCGTCTTCGCGCTGATCCTGATCCTCTCGATCATGACCGGCTTCCTCGAGGAGAGCCGGCAGGCGATCCGCGGCAGCCTGTCCGACATCCTGATCCAGCCCGCCGGGCGCCAGGACAGCCCCGACCGCGACCCGACGCGCCTCCTGGAGGTCGTGCGCGCCCATCCCGAGGTCGTCGCCGCCAGCCCGCAGCTCTACTGGGGCGGCATCCTGGCGCGGCCGGGCAGCGCCACCGAGCGCGTGCTCGCCAGCCCCAGCCTGAGCGGGCTCTTGGCCGTCGAGCTGGTCGGCATCGACATCGGCTCCGCGGCGCGCCTCTCCTGGCCGGCCCTCTGCGCGCACGTGCGCACGATGGGCGGCGCCTGCGTCCCGCCGCGCATCCAGGACGAGTTCGACGCCACGAGCCTGCTCTCCGCTCTGACGACGCGCGGCGTGCCGGGCGCCGAGGGGCGCCTGGGCGTCGAGAACCCGCTCCTGCCCTTCGCGCCGCCCGCCTGGTACCGGCCCGACGGCCGGCCCCGCGCCGGCGTGATCGTCGGCGAGCAGCTCGCGCTGCGCTTCGGCCTCGGGCGCGGCTCGCCGATCCAGATCCAGACGATCGTCCACGACCCCGCGGGCAACGACTACGTCGGGAACAACCGCGACTTCGTCGTGGCGGGCACCTTCCGCTCGCGCGAGAACGCGACCGACCTCGGGCGCATCTACCTCGAGCGCTCGGAGCTGACCGACTTCCTCGGCGGCTCGCTCTCCTACTCGCAGATCCTCGTGCGCCTGCGCGACTACGAGCAGAACGGCGCGGCCGTGCGCGCCGACCTGGTCTCGCGCCTGGTCGGCGCCGGGCTGCTGGACGAGGACCAGGCCGACGACCAGGTGCTGACCTGGGAGGACTTCCGCGGCAACCTGCTCGGCGCGATCGAGAACGAGCGCGTGCTGATGGCGATCATGCTGAGCCTGGTCCTGATCGTGGCCGGCTTCACCGTCTTCGCCATCCTCTCGATGATGGTCAGCGAGAAGCGGCGCGACATCGGCATCCTGTGCGCGCTGGGCGCGACGCCGCGCGGGATCCTGCACCTGTTCCTGATGATCGCCTTCTGGGACGCGCTGCTCGGCGCGGTGCTGGGCGGCGCGGCGGGCATCTGGGCAGCGCTCCGGATCGACGCCGTCGAACGCTGGCTGTCGGCCACGTTCGGCTGGCAGATCTTCAACCGCGACGTCTACATCTTCGACTACATCCCGAGCA
>CADEGS010000051.1 GCA_902826945.1 uncultured bacterium
GAGCCGTAGACCTCGTCGGTCGAGACGTGCAGGAAGCGCTGCACCTCGCGCCCGCGCGCGGCGTCGAGCAGCACCTGCGTGCCGGTCACGTTCGTGCGCACGAAGGGCAGGCCCGACTGGATCGAGCGGTCGACGTGGCTCTCCGCGGCGAAGTGCACGACGTAGAGCGGCCCCTCGCCGCAGGCCTCGAAGGCGCGCTCGACGTCGGCCGGCTCGGTGATGTCGCCGTGCACGAAGGCGTAGCGCTCGCGCGCCTGCAGGCCGGACAGGTTCTCGAGGTTGCCGGCGTAGGTCAGGGCGTCCAGGTTGACGATGCGCCATTCGGGGCGCTCCTCCGCCAGGAGGTGCACGAAGTTGCTCCCGATGAAGCCCGCCCCACCCGTCACCAGGCACGTCGCGTCGCCCATGTCAGCCTTTCCCCCCCGTCCGTTCGTGGCGCAGGAACGCCTCCAGCGCCGCGCGCCACGGCGCGAGCCGCTTCCCGCGCAGGCGCCCGAGCTTCGCGCAGTCGAGCGCGCTGTAGGCCGGCCGCGCCGCCGGGCGCGGGAACTCGGCCGTGGTGCACGGATCCACCGGCGTGGCGACGCCGGCGAGCTCGAGCGTCGCGCGCGCGAACGCGTGCCAGCTCGCCTCGCCCTCGCAGGCCGCGTGCCAGATCCCCGGCTCCGCGCGCGCCCAGACGTCCCACAGGGCCGGCGCGAGCTCGAGCGTCGAGGTCGGGCAGCCGACCTGGTCGTCGACCACGCGCAGGCGCTCGCGCTCGGCCGCCAGGCGCAGGATCGTGCCCGGGAAGTGCCGTCCGCGCGGGCCGTAGAGCCACTGCGTGCGCACGACGCGCGTGCCCTCCGGCCAGGCCTCGCGCGCGGCGCGCTCGCCCTCGAGCTTCGTGCGCCCGTACACGCTGCGCGGCGCGGGCGGGTCGTCCTCGCGGTAGGGCCGGCGGCCCGCGCCGTCGAAGACGAAGTCCGTGCTGACGAGCACCAGCGGCGTGCGCGTCCGCGCGCAGGCGCGCGCCAGCACGCCGGGCCCCTCGCCGTTCACGCGCCGCGCGCGCTCGGGCTCCTCCTCGGCCTTGTCCACCGCCGTGTAGGCCGCGGCGTGCAGCACGCCGGCCAGCGGCCCGACGCGCTCGAGCAGCGCATCCAGCGCGCGCTCGTCGCACAGGTCGACCCCGACGTGCGCCACCGCCGGCGCGCCGGCGGCCGCGGCCACCAGGTCCGTGCCGACGGCCTGCACGCCCTGCGGCGCGTCGAGCAGGAGCTGGCTGCCCAGCATCCCGGCCGCGCCGGTGACCAGCACGCGCCGCGCTCGCTCGGGGGCGCTCACCCCGGGTCGCGCTTGTTCGCGCCGCGCTCGGCCACCAGGTTCGAGGCCTTGCGCAGCGAGTCGAAGGTGCCCGCGTCGGTCCACCAGCCCGCCAGGACCTCGTAGGTCATCGAGCCGTCGCGGATGTACCAGTTGTTGACGTCCGTGATCTCCAGCTCGCCGCGGTCGGACGGCTCGAGCGTCTTGATCACCTCGAACACGCGCGCGTCGTACATGTAGATGCCGATCACGGCCAGGTTCGAGCGCGGGTGCTTGGGCTTCTCCTCGATCGCGACCACCTTCTCGCCGCGCAGCTCGGCCACGCCGAAGCGCTCGGGGTCGTCGACCTCCTTGAGCATGATCTTCGCGCCGCCCTGCTGGGCGCGGAAGTCGCGCACGGCGCGCGCGATGTTGTTCTCGATGATGTTGTCGCCGAGGATCACGCAGATGTCCTCGCCCGAGGCCCAGTGCTCGCACAGGCCCAGCGCCTCGGCGATGCCGCCCTCGCCCTTCTGGTAGGTGTAGTTGAGGTGCTTCAGGCCGAAGTCGGAGCCGTTGCCGAGCAGGCTCAGGAAGTCGCCCGACTTCTTCCCGCCGGTCACGATGATGATGTCGGTGATCCCGGCCGTGACCAGCGCCTCGATCGGGTAGTAGATCATCGGCCGGTCGTAGACCGGCAGCAGGTGCTTGTTCGTGATCTTGGTCAGCGGGTAGAGCCGCGTGCCGAGACCGCCGGCGAGGATGACGCCCTTCATCGGTCGTGTGCCTGGGGGGGAACGGTGCGGGAGGTGGATACGTTAGGGGCGCCGCGGGCGAGCCGTCCAGCCGCAGGCTAGCCGCGCGCCCGCGAGCGCGCCCGCGCGGGGTCGCGCTCGCGGTACCAGGCCAGGAAGCGCTCCAGGCCCTCGCGCACCTCGGTGCGCGGCTCGTAGCCGAGCTCGGCCTGCGCCTTGGACACGTCGGCGTAGGTCACCGGCACGTCGCCGGGCTGCATCGGCTTCCGGTCCAGCCGCGGCTCCTCGCCCGTCAGCTCGCCGATCAGGGCCACGAGGTCGGAGAGCGAGATCGTGCGCGACTCGCCCAGGTTGTAGATCGCGTACCCGCGCGGCCGGTCGATCGCGCGCAGGACGCCATCGACGATGTCGTCGACGTAGGTGTAGTCGCGCCGCGACGAGCCGTCGCCGAAGAACGGGATCGGGCGCCCCTCGAGCACGTTGCGCACGAAGCTGTGGATGGCCATCTCGGGCCGCTGGCGCGGGCCGTAGACCGTGAAGAAGCGCAGGCAGGTGACCGGCGAGCGGTACAGGTGGTGGTGCGTGAAGCACAGGAGCTCGCCCGCGCGCTTGGTGGCGGCGTAGGGCGAGACGGGCCGGTGGATGTCGTCGTCCTCGCGGAAGGGCACGCGCTCGTTCGTGCCGTACACGCTCGACGAGGACGCGAACACCATGCGCCCGCCGCCCTGCTCGCGCAGCGCCTCGAGCAGGATCTGCGTGCCGTTGACGTTGACCTCGCAGTAGTGGAGCGGGTCGAGCAGCGAGCGGCGCACGCCGGCCATGGCGGCCAGGTGCAGCACGACGTCGAAGCTCCCGCCGCGGAACAGCCGCTCGACCAGCGCCTGGTCGCGGATGTCGCCCTCGACCACCTGCGCCTGCAGGTCGCGCACGTTCTCGCGCTTGATGGCCGGGTCGTAGAAGTCGTTGAAGTTGTCCAGCACGACGACCTCGTCGCCGCGCTCGACCAGCCGCTCGCTCACGTGCGAGCCGATGAAGCCCGCCCCGCCCGTGACCAGGACCTTCAGCTTGCTCATTCGACCGTGACGCTCTTCGCCAGGTTGCGGGGCTTGTCGATGTCGCAGCCGCGCGCCTCGGCCACGTAGTACGCGAACAGCTGCAGCGGCACGACGTTCAGGATCGGCGCGAGCCAGGGGCCCACGTCGGCGATCGGGCAGCTGCCGTCCGCGGCGTCCAGGCTCTCCTTGTGCGAGCCGACGCCGATCACGCCGCCGCCGCGCGCGCGGATCTGCTCGATGTTCTGGCGCACCTTGTCGGCGACGTGGTCGTCCGAGGCGATGACCACGGTCGTCATCCCCGGCTCGACCAGCGCGATCGGGCCGTGCTTCATCTCCCCCGCCGGGTAGCCCTCGGCGTGGACGTAGGAGATCTCCTTGAGCTTCAGCGCGCCCTCCAGCGCGATCGGGTAGTTGATCCCGCGGCCCAGGAACAGGAAGCCCTTCTTGTGCGCGTGCTCCTGCGCCAGGGCGCGCACGCGTGCGACGGCCGCGCGCGTCAGCAGCCGGTCCAGCTCGCCGCGCACGTGGCTCAGGCGCTCGATCAGCTCCAGCCCCTGCGCGCGGTCCAGCACCCCGCGCGCGCGGCCGAGGCGCACCGCCAGGAGGTAGGCCGCCACGAGCATGGCCACGAAGGCCTTCGTGCTGGCGACCCCGATCTCCGGCCCGGCGTGGATCAGGAGCGTCCCGCCCGCCTCGCGCACCATCGTGCTGCCGAGCGAGTTGCAGATCGCGACCGTCGTCGCGCCCCGCTCGCGCGCCAGCCGCAGCGCCGCCAGCGTGTCGGCCGTCTCTCCCGACTGCGAGATGCCGAGCGCCAGCGTGCGCCCGGCCAGCACGGGGTCGCGGTAGCGGAACTCGGAGGCGTAGTCCACGTCCACCGGCACGCGCGCCAGCCCCTCGATCAGGTAGCGCGCCACCCAGCCGGCGTGCAGCGCCGTCCCGCACGCGAGCACCTGGATGCGCTCGACCCCGCGCAGCGCCTCGTCGCCGAAGACCTCGCCCTCGAGCTGCACGTCGCCGGCCGCGGCGTCCAGGCGGCCGTGCATCGTGCGCGTGACGACGTCCGGCTGCTCGTGGATCTCCTTGAGCATGAAGTGCGGCCAGGTGCCCTTGTCCGCCTGCTCGGCGTCCCACGTGATCGTGCGCGGCGCGCGCTCGATCACCTGGCCGCGCCCGTCGCGCACGACCAGCCGCCCGGGCGCGAGCTCGGCCACGTCGCCGTCCTCGAGGAACACGATCTCGCGCGTGTAGGGCAGGATCGCGAGCAGATCGGAGGCCAGCCAGGCGGCGTCCTCGGCGACCGCCACGCACAGCGGCGGCCCCTCGCGCGAGCAGGCCATCTCCGGCTCCTCGCCCGGCCGCGCGGCCAGCACCGCGACGGCGTAGTAGCCCTGCACGTAGCGCAGCGCGGCGCGCAGCGCCTGGTGCAGCGGCACGCCCGGCTTGCGCTCGCGCGCGATCAGGTGCGCCAGCACCTCGGTGTCGGTGTCGGAGCGGAAGGTCACGCCCTCCGAGGCGAGCTGCGCGCGCAGGAGCTCGAAGTTCTCGATGATCCCGTTGTGCACGACCGCGACACGCCCCTCCTGGTCGAGGTGCGGGTGCGCGTTCGCGTCGGTGGGCGGCCCGTGCGTGGCCCAGCGCGAGTGCCCGATGCCGACGGTGAGGTCGTCCAGCGCGCCGTCCTCGACCAGCGCCACCAGCTCGCCGATGCGCCCCGCCTTGCGGCGCACGACGATCGAGCCGGCCCGCACCAGCCCGACGCCGACGGAGTCGTAGCCGCGGTACTCGAGCACGCGCAGCCCCTCGAGCAGGCCGCGCAGCACGCCCCCCTGGCGGCGGTAGGCTCCCACGATCCCGCACATGCGCTCAGCTCCCCTGGCCGCGCGCCGGCCGCGCCAGCTCCACGTGCTCGCGGAAGTACGCCAGCGTGCGCCGCAGGCCCTCGTCGAGGTCGATCTGCGGCTCCCAGCCGAGCAGGCGGCGCGCCTTGGCGATGTCGGGCTGGCGCACCTTCGGGTCGTCCTGCGGCAGCGGACGGAAGTCGATCGCGCTCTTGCCGCCGGTCAGCTCGAGGATCTTCTGCGCGAACTGCAGGATCGTCATCTCGCGCGGGTTGCCGACGTTGGTCGGCATGACCTCGTCGGAGTGCAGGAGCCGCCAGATGCCCTCGATCAGGTCGTCCACGTAGCAGAACGAGCGCGTCTGCGAGCCGTCGCCGAAGACCGTCAGCGGCTCGCCGCGCAGCGCCTGCGACATGAAGGCCGGCAGCGCGCGCCCGTCGTTCAGGCGCATGCGCGGACCGTAGGTGTTGAAGATGCGCACGATGCGCGTCTCGACGCCGTGGTAGCGGTGGTAGGCCATCGTCATGGCCTCCGCGAAGCGCTTGGCCTCGTCGTACACGCCGCGCGGGCCGACCGGGTTCACGTTGCCCCAGTAGCTCTCGCTCTGCGGGTGCACGAGCGGGTCGCCGTAGCACTCCGAGGTCGAGGCCAGGAGGAAGCGCGCCTTCTTCGCGTGCGCCAGGCCCAGCGCCTTGTGCGTGCCGAGCGAGCCGACCTTCAGCGTCTGGATCGGCAGCTCGAGGTAGTCGATCGGGCTCGCGGGCGAGGCGAAGTGCAGGATCGCGTCCAGCCGGCCGGGCACGTGGATGTACTCGGTGACGTCCTGGTGCGCGAAGTGGAAGTCGCCGTCGGCGAAGAGGTGCTCGACGTTCCGCAGGTCCCCCGTGATGAGGTTGTCCATGCAGATCACCTCGTAGCCCTCGGCCAGGAAGCGCTCGCACAGGTGGGAGCCCAGGAAGCCGGCGCCTCCGGTGATCAGCACGCGCGGCTTCGCGTTCGTCGTTCGTTCCATGGTTGGGGTCGGGCCTCAGTTGGGCGCCGTCGGAGGCTCGGGAGCGGCGCGGATCGGCTCCGCCTCGGCCTCGCCCGGCAGGCGCCGCCGCATGCTGGAGAAGGTCGCGCGCTCGCCCGCGCGCAGCGACACCTGCACGCCCAGCGCCTCCAGGCGCGCGTCCTCGACCGCGTCGACCTGCGCGGTGCGCTCGCCGGCCAGCGCCTCCACCGCGCCGACCACCGCCAGCCGCAGCCCGCCGCGCTCGAGCGCGCTCGGCTCGCGCCCGTCGCCGAGCGGCGCGCTGCCGCCGCCCACGAGCGGCAGGTCGACCGTCTCGCCCGGGCCCAGCTCGACGGCCACGTCGCGGTAGCGCAAGAGGCCGTTGCGCCGGGACTGGTTCGTCAGGCGCACCAGCTCGTACGACACGCGCCGCAGCACGAACGGGCCCGCCACCGTCTCGTCGTCGCCGCGCAGCTCGGCCCCGCCGGGCAGCCCGATGACGTCCTCGGGCGTGAGCGTCATGCGCGCGTGCGTCACGTCGAGGAAGCGCACCAGGGGCTCGCCTTCCTGCGGGTCGCCCACGCGCAGCGCGCCGGCGTCCGAGAGCACGACCGTGGTCGCGTCTCCCTCCCACGAGAGCTCCGCGCGCCCGCCGCCGCGCGTGTGCACCTCGCTGCCGGCGGCGACCGGCAGCGTCTTGTCCCAGAAGCGCAGCGGGAAGACGTCCAGCGCGCCCGGGCGCCGCACCTCGACCGGGTCGGCGTGGCGCGTGACGAGCGTCGTCGGGCCCTCGCCCGGCGCCGGGTCGGGCGGCGGCAGGTCGTCCGCCTCGCGCAGCGGCATGGGCGCGGGCGCGCGCTGGCCGCCGCGCAGCCCCTGGCAGCCCGCCAGGCAGGCGCCGGCGAGGAGCGCCCCGAGCGCCGCGCGGACCCTCACGAGCCCATCCTGACCGCGCGGTCGGCGTAGTGGCGCTCGACGAAGCCCGTGTCGTGCTCGCCGGCGCGGAAGTCGGAGTGCTTGAGGATGCGCCGGTGCAGCGGGATCGTCGTCTTGGGCCCGACGACGATGAACTCGTCCAGCGCGCGCAGCATGGTCGCGATGGCCTGGCGCCGGTCGGGCCGGTGCGCGAGCAGCTTGGCGATCATCGAGTCGTAGTGGGGCGGGATCGTGTAGCCGGAGTAGCAGTGCGAGTCGACGCGCACCGCCGGGCCGCCGGGCGGCACGAACAGGTCGATGCGCCCGGGCGAGGGCTGGAAGTCGCGGTCGGGGTCCTCGGCATTGATTCGGCATTCGATCGCGTGGCCTTGAACCCGCACGTCCGACTGGCCGAAGCCGAGCGGCTCGCCGCTGGCGATGCGCAGCTGGGCCTGGATCAGGTCGATGCCGGTCACCATCTCGGTGACCGTGTGCTCGACCTGGATGCGGGCGTTGACCTCGATGAAGTAGAACTCGCCCTTCTTGTCGAGCAGGAACTCGACCGTGCCGGCGTTGTGGTAGCCGGCCTCCTGGGCGATCGCCACGGCGGCCCGGAACATGCGCTCGCGCGTGCGCTGGTCGAGCGCCGGCGAGGGCGACTCCTCGATCAGCTTCTGGTGGCGGCGCTGGACCGAGCAGTCGCGCTCCCCCAGCGCCAGCACCGTCCCGTGGCGGTCGCCGAGGATCTGGATCTCGACGTGACGCGGGTTCTCGACGAACTTCTCGAGGTAGACGGTGTCGTCCTTGAACGCCGCGGCGGCCTCGGCGCGCGCCTGGTGGAAGGCGTTGACCAGGCTGGGCGCGTTCGAGGCGACGCGCATGCCGCGCCCGCCGCCGCCCGCCGCGGCCTTGATCATGACCGGGAAGCCGATGTCGTGCGCCACGCGCACCGCGGCGTCCGCGTCGGCCACCGGGCCGTCCGAGCCGGGCACGATCGGGACGCCGGCGCGCACGGCCATCTCGCGCGCGTTGGCCTTGTTCCCCAGCGCCTGGATCGTCTCGGGGTCGGGGCCGACGAACTGGATGTTGCACGAGCGGCACACCTCGGCGAAGTGCGCGTTCTCGGCCAGGAAGCCGTAGCCCGGCACGATCGCCTCGACGTCCGCGATCTCCGCCGCGCTGATGATGGCGGGGATGTTCAGGTAGGACTTGGCGCCGGGCGCCGCGCCGATGCAGATCGTCTCGTCCGCCTGGCGCAGGTAGATCGCGTCGGCGTCCGCCTCGGAGTAGACGGCCACGGTCTCGATGCCGAGCTCGCGGCAGGCGCGCAGGATGCGCTGCGCGATCTCCCCGCGGTTGGCGATCAGGACACGGCGGAACATCGCTCGGGGCGCCGCGCGTCGGCGGCGGGACACTCCTTCAAGCTGCCTCTCAGCCCCGCCGGTACAGGAACAGGGGCTGGCCGAACTCCACCGGCTCGCCGTTCTCCACCAGGACCTCGACCACCTCGCCGCGGCGCTCGGCGCGGATCTCGTTCATGACCTTCATGGCCTCGATGATGCACACCACCGTGTCCTCGGTGAGGCGCGTCCCGGCCTCGACGAAGGGCTCCGCGTCGGGCGAGGCGGCGCGGTAGAAGGTACCGACCATCGGGCTCGGGAAGGCCTCGGTGCCCGCCGGCCAGGCGTCGGGCCCCGCGGCCGGCGCACCCGCCGCGGCCGGCGGCGCGGGGAGCGGTGCGGCCGGGGCGGCCCCGGGCAGGACCTGCACCACCGGCGCCACGGACGACAGGCCGGCCGGCGCCGCGACGGCGCCGCCGCGCTTCAGGTGCACGCGCAGGCCGCGCTTGGAGTCGTCGATCTCGAGCTCGGAGAGCTCCGCGGCCTCCATGAGGCGCACCAGCTTGCGCAGTTCGGGGAGTTCCATGCGCGGTCGATGGCGGAGCGGGGACAGGAGGTCGAGGCCGGCAGCGGGCGCCGGACGGCCGGCGCGGGCGGGGCTCGCCGGCGCGCGCGCTCAGGAGGCGAGGCGCGCCGCCACGGCCAGGGCCGCGCTCGCCGCCACCCGGAGCTGGTCGCCGACGGCGAAGAAGCATACCGAGCCGGCCCCCCGGGATCCCGTGCGAATCCGCCCCACGTGGATCCCTCCCTCCCCCTGGAGGGCCCGCGGGCTGAGGCGGTCGATCTCCTGCTCCTCGACCACCACCACGCCGGGATGGGCCGCGAGCGCGCGCGCGACCTCCGCGGGGAAGGCCGGGTGCCGCAGGCGCACGTGGAAGCTGACCGAGTCGCAGCGCTCGGCGTCGACGCGCAGCGCGCTGAGCTCGAGCGGCGCCTGGGTGCCCAGGGCCAGCGCGAGCTCGCGCGCGAGCAGGGCCTCGCGCGCCGGGCCGCGCGGCGGCGCGACCAGCACGTTCCCCACGCGCCCGCGCGCCGCGGGCTCGGCGGCCTCGCCGGCGAGCTCCTCGTACAGGTCGTTCAGCGCCCGCGCGCCGTCGCCCGCCGCCGAGACGAGCAGCACGACGCTCGCCTCCTCGACGCCGAAGGAGCGCTCGAGCGCGTGCAGGATCGGCCCGCACAGGAGCGCGCTGCGCTGGGGCAGCGCCACGAGCTGCGCGAACACGCCCGGGTCCGGCAGCGCCGTGCCCGGAGCGACGAGCAGCGCCTCCTGGCGGCCGCGGTACGCGCCGGAGAGATCGACCAGCCGTGCGCCGCCGGCGAGCGCGCGCGCCGCGGCCGCGAGCGCGCGCGGGTGCGCGCTCGTCAGCAGCACGACGGCGGCGGCCGGCCGGCGCTCCTCCATCGCGCGCACCGGGATCTCCTGGCCTTGCCAGGCGCAGGCGTGCGGGCGCAGCGCGACGAGCGAGAGGTTCGAGGGCGGATGCCCGAGGTCGAGCAGGAGGCAGGAGAGCTCGCGCCCGATCGGCGTGGCCGCGCCCAGGACCTCGAGCCGCAAGGCGCGCTGCGCGGGCCCCCATACGTCCTGGTCGCGAGAGGCGCCCATGGCGAGCGGGATCGGCAGGGCGGGACCGTCCTCTGCACCGGAAACGCGGGCTCGCCCCGGCGGTTACCCCAGACGTACAGCCGCACCCGTGCGGCGCGCCCGCGGAGCCCGCGCCCCCCCGCTACTCCCCCTCGCGGCGCCACGTCCCGCGCTTGCCGCCGCGCTTCTCGAGCAGCTCGAGGCCCTCGACCCGGATGGCCGGGTCGAGCGCCTTCGTCATGTCGTAGACCGTCAGGGCCGCCAGCGCGGCGCCGACCAGGGCCTCCATCTCGACGCCCGTGCGCGCGCGGCAGGCGGCGCGGCAGCGGACCTCCAGCACGTCCTCGGCCACGACCTCGAACTCGAGGTCGACGTGGTCCAGCCCGAGCGGATGGCAAAGCGGGATCAGCTCGCCCGTGCGCTTGGCGGCCAGCGTCCCCGCGGCGCGCGCCATCTCCTCCACGGCGGCGAGCGCGCCCTTCGGCCCGCCGCCCGCGCGCACGCGCGCCAGCGCGCCCGGGGGGAAGCGCAGGCGCGCGCGCGCCAGCGCGGAGCGCTCGCCCTCGGGCTTCGCTCCCACGTCCACCATGCGCGCCCGCTGGCCCTCGGGGCCGGCCTGCACGTGGCTCAGGCCGCCGTCCGCCGGCCCCTCGGGGCCGTCCGCCGCCCGGTCCTGACCGGGTCCGCCCTTTCGCTTTCTGTTTAACACCCGCGTTGCCCCTCGCGCCTCCGTAGCGATCGGTTCGAAATACGCTCCGGCGGCGACGCATGCCGCATCCGCCGCGGGGATCGGCCCTGCATCCACGCGGCCGGCCGGACTACAGTACCCCACCTCGGGTCCCCCTCCCATCCGCCTCGCGCGGCACCACGGCACCACCACGATGACCCAACGAGCCACGGCGGCCCTCGTCACGACCCTCCTCCTCTCCCTGGGGACCGCCGCGAGCGGCGCGCCGCCGCAAGCGGCCGGCTCGCTGGCCGAGATGGTCGAGCGCGAGGTCGCCCAGGCGAGCGGCAAGAGCGCCGACGAGCTGCTCGACCGCGCGCTCGAGCTGCGCGGCGCGGACGGTCTGGGCGCCGGCCCGGACCTCGACCAGGCGCTCGACCGCCTGCTCGCCGCGGACGACCTCTCCCCCGAGGGCGCGCTGCTGCTCGCCACCGCGCGGCTGGCCGGCGGCGAGCCCGACCTCGAGCGCGTCGCCCAGGCCCTCGAGGCGCCGCTCGCGGCCGCCGACGCCGAACTGGCCGGGGCCGCGGCGGGGCTGCTCGGCGACACCGGCTTCCGCACCCTGCCGCGCAACCGGCGCGAGGAGCTCGCCCAGCGCATGCTGGCGCTGGCCGCCGACGGCGAGCGCGCCCCCGAGCTGCGCATGCGCGCGGCGCAGGGCGCCTACACGCTCGCGGTCGAGGCCGACGGGCGCGACGAGGCGCGCACCCTGCTGCGCGGCTTCCTGGGGTCGGACGCGCCCGAGCTGCGCGCCGAGGCCGCGCTGGCGCTGGCCGGCGCCTCGGCGCAGCCGATCGAGGGCGCGCTGCGCAGGGAGCTCGAGCGGCTCGAGAAGCTGCCCGACGCGCGCGGCGACCTGGCGCGCGCGCTGCTCAAGGAGGAACGCCTGCGCGACCACTACGAGCGCAAGCTGCGCGACCAGCGCGAGGCGCAGACCGCGGGCTCGCTCCCGCCCGAGCTGGTCGAGCTCTCGGCCGTGCTGCAGATGATCGAGGAGCGCCACCTCGAGGGCGGCAAGGTCACCGAGAAGCAGCTCGTCGAGGCCGGCATCGAGGGCATGCTGCAGTGGATGGACCAGCACTCGAGCTACCTCTCCTCGGAGGACTACGCGCGCTTCTTCCAGGAGCTCGAGGCCGAGTACGGCGGCATCGGCGCCTACGTGAACACCGACCCCGACACCGGCCTGTTCACGATCGTGCAGCCGATCTACTCGGGCCCGGCCTACGTCGCCGGCCTGAAGACCGACGACAAGATCGTGCGCATCGACGACTGGCCGACGCTCGGCAAGGACCGCGACGAGATCATCAAGCGCCTGAAGGGCCAGCCCGGCACGACGGTCAAGCTGTACGTGTGGCGGCGCGGCATGGACGGCGAGCTGATCGACCGGCCGACCGAGGAGATGGCCGTCACCGTCGAGCGCGCGCTGGTCGAGATCCCGGCCGGCACCTGGCAGCTCCTGCCCGGCGGCGTCGGCCTGGTGCAGCTCGACACGTTCAGCCGCGTGGCGATGGAGGAGCTCAAGGGCTGGCTGCCGATGCTGCGCGAGAACGGCATGCGCGCGCTCGTGCTCGACCTGCGCAGCAACTCCGGCGGGCTGCTCGACGAGGCGCGCGAGGTGGCCGAGCTGTTCCTCGACAAGGGCAACGTCGTCGTCTCCACCGAGGGCCGCGGCCAGAGCCGCCCGCAGGTGCTGAAGACGCGCCGCAACCCGCTCTTGCCGCCCGAGATGCCGATGGTCGTCCTGACCGGGCGCATGACGGCCTCGGCGGCGGAGATCGTCTCGGGCGCGCTGCAGGACCACCAGCGCGCCACGGTGGTCGGCAAGACCACCTTCGGCAAGGGCTCGGTGCAGCAGCTGCTGCCGGTCGAGGGCGCCGCGCAGGACGAGTGGAAGGACGAGAACCAGAACGGCCGCTGGGATCCCTGGGAGCCGATCACCGTCGACCACGACAAGGACGGCGAGGTCGACTACGCCCCGCGCGTCAAGCTGACGATCGCGCGCTACCTGCTGCCGAGCGGGCGCTCGATCCACCGCGAGCTCGACGACGAGGGCAACCTGATCTCGCCGGGTGGCGTCGAGCCGGACTTCAAGGTCGACTTCCCGCCGATCGAGCGCTGGGAGTACGAGGAGGAGGTACGCCTGCGCAAGACCGGCCAGATGCGGCGCTACGTGGACGAGCGCTGGGAGGCGAACCGCGCGCTCTTCAACCAGCTGGCGCTGAACGACGGGCGGAACCCGGGCCTCTATCCCGACTTCGACCAGCTCATGACGACGCTGGGCACGACGCTCGGGCGCGACGACGTGCGCCGCATCCTGCGCTCGGAGATCCGCCGGCGCGTGCAGGACGAGCGCGGCGTCGCCTTCCCGCTCGGCGACTTCGTCGAGGACGTGCAGCTCCAGAAGGCGATCCAGCTCGCGCTGGAGAAGCTCGGCGAGGAGCCGGCCAACATCCCCGAGTTCGGCCTGGTGTTCGACTACGAGCCCCAGCCGCTCGGCGCGGGCCAGCTCGCCACGCTGCGCGGCTCCGAGGAGCTGCGCCGCGCACGCGACCTGCTGCGCGAGGCGCGCGACGGCACCACCACGCTCTCTCCGAAGGAGCTGCAGGAGGTGCTGACCGTGCTCGACGAGATCGACGACTAGTCGGTCGAGGAGCCGCCGGGCGACGGCGCCGTCAGCCCGGCGCCTCGGCCTCGTCCACGCTCTTCTGCACCGCGGGCAGCACGAGCTCGCGGAAGACGATCCACGAGGACGCCGCCAGCGGCAGCGCGATCAGCACGCCCAGCATCCCGAGCGCCGCGCCGCCGGCGAGCAGCACGAACAGCACCACGACCGGGTGCAGGCCCAGGCTGTCGCCGAGGATCTTCGGGATCAGGACGTAGCCCTCCACGACCTCGCCCAGCCCGAACACGACGCCTGCGCGCAGGAGCGCGGACACGAAGCCGTGCTCGAGGACGCCGATCGCGAGCGCGCCGACGAACCCGAGCAGCGGCCCGACGAACGGCACCAGCGACAGGAAGCCCGAGCCCATCCCGAACAGGAAGGAGTAGGGCATGCCCGCCGCGAGCAGGCCGAGCCACAGGAAGACCCCCTTCAGCGCGCACACGCCCAGGCGTCCGCGGAAGAAGCTCGCGATCACGACGCCGATCCGGCTCGCCACGCCCGCCAGGCGCTCGCGGTCGCGCGCGGGCAGGAAGCGCCGGCAGGCGGCGTGGATGCGCTCCAGCTCGAACAAGAGGAACCACGTGTAGAGCGGGATCAGGAGCAGCGCCCCGAGCGCGCCGGCGATCGCGCCCAGCCAGCCGCCGACGAAGCCGAGCGCCGTGCCGGCCGCGGCCAACGAGGCCTTGCCGGCCGCCTGCACGGCGCTCTCGTGTCCCTCGACCAGCTCGCGCGCCGCGGCGACGAGCGAGCCCGGGTCGAGGTCGGGCACGTACTCCTCCCCGAGCCAGCCCTCGAGCCGCGCGTGCACCTCGCCGACGCGCTGCTCCATGCGCTCGCGCAGCTCGGGGTTCTCCGCGACCGAGCGCACCAGGTGCACGGTCTGCAGCGTGACGCCCAGGCCGACCAGCGCCATGCCGAGGAACCCCGCCACGAAGATCGCGTTGACCGCGGCGCGCCGCGAGAGCCCGCGCGCCTGCAGGCGAGCGACCGCGGGGTGCAGGATGAAGGCCAGCAGGTAGCCGAGCAGCAGCGGGTTGACGACCGCGCGGATCGTCCACAGGAACCACAGGACGAGCGCGCCGAGCGCGACCAGGATCGCGTTGCGCCGCGCGCGCGGCAGGCGCTCGAGCACTCAGCTCCTCCTTCCGGGAACGCCGCGCCGGGCCGCTCGGAGCGCGCTCAGGGCTCCTGCGCCCCCCACGCGTCGGCGTCGGGCAAGCGCGGCTCGTAGGCGCGCACGAACGCGTCCTCGAAGTCGAAGCCGTCGCGGAAGTCCTCGATCGAGTCCTCCTCGTTGCGCGACAGCTTCTCCTCCTCGACCATGCGGAAGACCATGTTGCCCCAGTCGAGCGTCGTGTGCACGCCCCACGAGCGCCACACCTGCGCCGCCAGCGGCCCGAAGAGCTCGATCGCGAAGGCGCGCATGCCGACCAGGAGCTCCTGCCCGCTCACGTGGCGGTCCGACCCCTCGGCCTCCTCCTTGCCCGCCAGCCGGATCGCGTAGGAGAGCGACTCGACGAGGAAGCGGTACGCCTCCGGCGCGTAGCGCCCGTCCTTGCGCGCGATCTCGCGCATCCAGTCCTGGACGCTCATCCCGCCCCTCCCCCCCCTCGCACCGGCGCCCGCGCGCGCCGCGCGTGCGACGCCCCGGCGCCGGGCGCCAGATCGCCGAGGACCAGGAGCGCCCGCTCGAGCACCGGGTCGGGCGCCAGGTTGCGCGCCACGTCGGCGCGGCACTCCGCGAGCGAGAGCAGCGCGCGCTCGAGCCGCGGCTCGGACGGCACGCCGGCGATCGTGGCGAGGATCGCGGCGTGCGCCGGCAGGGCCGGCGGGAGCCCGCGCGCGGCGCGCGCGAGATCGCCCGCCAGGGCGGCCAGGCGCGCCAGCGCGAAGCTCGCCCGCGCGCGCGCCTGCGCCGCGGGCGTGGCCCCGCCGAGCTGCGCCGGCAGCTCCTGCACGCGCGCCGCGGCGGCGAGCGGCGCGAGCCGCCCCGCCAGCACGTCGGCCGCGAGCGCCAGCAGCGGCTCGCAGCCCGAGCGCTCGGCCGCCAGCGCCGCGCCCGGCGCGCCGGGCGCGAGCCGCAGGAGCTCCCGCGCGCGCGCGGGATTCGTACCCTGCGCCTCGAGCACGCGGCAGGCGTCCGCGTCGGACAGCCGCCCGGTGCGCACGCGCATGCAGCGGCTGCGCAGCGTGGGGAGCAGCGCGTCGGGCCGCTCGCTCTCGAGCAGCAGCAGCGTGCCGTCGCGCGGCTCCTCGAGCGTCTTCAGGAGCGCGTTCTGCGCGGCGTGGTTCATGCGGTGCGCCTCGCGCAGCAGGATCACGCGCAGGCCGCCCTCGACGCTGCGCAGCGCGAGGAACGACTCGACGCTCTCGCCCTCGCCCGCCCCCCCGCCGCGCTGCGCGATGCGCGCGATGCGGATCTGCTCCTCGCCCTCCTCGACGGGGTCGATCACGAGCAGGTCGGGATGCCCGCCGCCCGCGCCGCCGGCCTGCACGCGCTTGCACGGGCCGCAGGCGAGGCACGGCTCGCCCGGACCGCTCGCGCACAGGAGCCCGCCTGCCAGCCAGCGCAGGAGCACGAAGCGGCCCGTGCCCGCAGGCCCCTCGAGGCACAGCGCGTGCGGCAGGTGCTCGCGGCGCGCGGCGTCCCACAGGCGCGCGGCCAGCGCCTCGTGGCCGAGCGGGCGCTCGAGCCTCATCGCAGCGCCTCCTCCAGCACGCGCGCCGCGACCGCCTCGGGCGGCGCGTCGGCGTCGATGCGCACGGTGCCGCGGACGAGGTCGGCGTAGCGCCGGAAGCCCTCGGCCACGCGCTGCTGGAAGCCCGCGCCGCGCGCCTCGAAGCGGTCGTCCGCCGGCGGGCGTCGCTCGCGCGCGCGCTCGGGCGAGAGCTCGAGCAGGAGCACGCGCGTCCCCGGCGGCGCCGGGCACCACTGGTCGAGCAGCGCCAGCACGCGCTCCTCGTCCAGCCCGCCGGCGAAGGCCTGGTAGGCGAAGGTCGAGGCGTGGAAGCGCTCGCACACGACGTCCTCTCCGCGCGCCAGCGCCGGCAGCACGAGCTCGTCCAGCATCTGCCGCCGCGCCGCGGCGAAGAGCAGGAGCTCGCTCGCGCCGCACAGGCGCACGCGCGGGTCGAGCACGAGCGCGCGGATGCGCTCGCCGGCCTCCGTGCTGCCGGGCTCGCGCAGGTGCAGCGCGGCGCCGCGCCCGGCGCGCGCCAGCGCCTCGACCAGCCGCGCCGCCTGCGTGCTCTTGCCGCAGCCGTCCACGCCGTCGAGCACGACGAAGCGCGCCTGCGCGCGCAACCCTCTCCGCGCCGCCTCCATGCGCCGTCCGATCCTAGCGCTAGCGGGCCGGCGCGTCCGGCTCGGCCGAGGCGGCGCGCTCCAGGACGGCCCGCGCGGCCTCGTTCCCTGGGTCGAGCGCCAGCGCCGCCTGCGCGGCCGCGCGCGCCTCGTCGCGCCGGCCCAAGGCGAAGAGCGCCTCGCCGCGCGCGGCGTGCAGGCGCGGCACGGCCCCCGTCCACTCGGGCGAGGGCGGCGGCGGCTCCGGCGCGACCTGCACCTCGGCCTCGAGCTCCCAGGGGACCGCCAGCGCGACGTCGAGCTCGCGCAGCGCCTCCTCCCAGCGCGCCTGCGCGGCGAGCGAGCGCGCCCAGCGCTCGTGCAAGTCGCGCCGGAAGGGGTCGACCTCGTTCGCCTCCTGCCACAGGACGAGCGCCTCCTCGTGGCGCCCCTCGTCCGCGAGCCAGGTCGCGACGCGCACGCGCTCCTCGTAGTCGCCTCCGTTGAAGGAGAGCCAGCGGCGGCGCGCGGCCATGGCCTCCTCGGTGCGCTGCGAGCGCTCGTAGAGCGACGCCAGCGCGAGCTCCGCCGAGAGCGCCGACTGCTCGAAGCCGGGGAAGTCCCGCTCGGCCGCCAGCAGGTGCCGCTCGGCCTGCTCGAGCTCGCCCGCGTCCGCCGTCAGGCGGCCGAGCGCCATGCGCGCGCGGAAGTCCTCCCCGCCCGCGGCGAGGCCCTGCTCGTAGAGCGCCCGCGCGCGCGCCGGGTCGCCGTCGGACAGCGCCAGCTCGGCGCGCAGGAAGAGCCCCTGCGGCGGGAGCTCGCCCGCGCCGGCGGCCGTGCGCAGCGCCTCCTCGGCGTCCACGCGCTTGCGCTCGCCGAGCGTGCCCCAGGCCACGTGGCACCACTCCCGCGCCCAGCGCTCGCGCTCGGCGGGCGCCTCCGGCGGGCGGCGCGAGAGCGCCAGGCGGCGGCGGAAGGTCGTCTCCGGGCTCCAGCGCGGCTCGATCGCGAGCGGCGCCAGGAGCTCGTCCACGAAGCGCGCGAAGTCGCGGTCGACCTCCTCGGGCGTGGTCGCGAAGACCTCGGCGAAGGCCTGGTCGAGGTCGCGCCCGCGGTCGAAGGCCTCGAGCAGGCGCACCATCGGCGGGAAGCCGTGCCGCTCGACCAGCATGCGGCACACGAGGCCGCTCTGGTAGTAGGCGAACAGCACGCTCGGCCCGCGGAAGGCGCCGTTGAGCTCGCGCAGCGGGAAGACGTCGCCGTTCGCGCGCGCGTCGAGCAGGTCGCGGCGCATGTTGCGCCACCAGGCCGGGTTCGCGCGCCCCTCCTCCCAGGTCGCGAGCCCCTCGGTGACCCAGCGCGGGCAGCGGTTGTGGCTGAGCCCGAGGTGGATCACGTGCGTGAACTCGTGGAACGAGGTGCGCGCCCAGGAGAACGTGCCGCGCGGCTCGGCCAGCGGCGACACCGCCGTCACGACCGGACCGAAGCACACGCCGAGCGCGGGGAAGCCCTCGAAGCCCGTCGAGCGCACGGAGAAGTCCCGCCAGCGCCGGAAGACCTCGATCGTGCACGGGTCGGGCGTGAAGCCGTAGCGCTGCGCGAGCTCCTCGCGCGCGCGCTCGTAGAACGGCACCAGGTACGTGCGCAGCACGAACGCCGCGTCGGGCTGCCAGGCGAAGCGCAGCGCCTCGCCCTGCTCGACGACCATGGTCGATGCCATGCGCTCGAGCACGAGCGCGGTGTTGTCGCGCCACGCGTCGCGCCGGCCCTCGGCCACCGCCTGCGCGCGCCGCAGCGCCTCGAGCGCGCGCGCCTCGTCGCCCGTGTTCGCCAGCGCGTGCCCGAGCTCCGTCCAGGCGCGGAAGTCGCGCTCGTCGCGCTCGACGGCCGCCTCGAGGAACGGCAGCGCCTCCGCGAAGCGGTAGAGCGCGATCAGGTGCCGGCCGACCTCGCGCTCGGGCACGGCGTCGGCCCCGTCCTCGGCCGCCAGCGCGGCGAGCAGGGCGCGCGCGCCGTCGCGGTCGTGCTCGACCCAGTCCAGCGTGGCGCGCAGCGTGCGCACCGCGCGCCGCCCGCCGGCCAGCTCCTCGAGCCGCGCCAGCGCGGTGCGCGCCGAGGGCAGCGCGCCGTCCTCGACGGCCGCGCCCGCCGCCGCCAGCAGGCCCTCGATCGAGTCGGGCCGGTCCTGGAGCACGGCGCGCAGGATCTCCTCGGGCGGCGTGCGCCGGCGCAGGCCGTTGAAGCGCCCCAGCGCGAACAGCCCCAGCCGGGCGCCTTCGTGGCGCGGCGCGACCTCGAGCGCCTCGCGGTACAGCTCGGCCGGCGAGTGCGCCTTCGAGACCGCGTCGTCCACCTCGCCGTAGGCCTCGAAGTAGACGCTGCCGAGCTCGACCAGCACGTCGGGCTCGACGCCCTGCGCGGCGCGCGCGGCGCGGTCGGCGGCGACCAGCGTCGCGGCCGCGCGCTCGATCTCGCCAAGCCAGCGCTCGCAGCGCGCGCGCGCGAGCAGCGCCTCCCAGCCCGCGGCGGCGCGCGCGCCGGCGCCGCGCCGCGCGAGCGCCTGCGCCGGCTCGCGCTCGCCCGCCTCGAGACGCGCGCTGGCCGCCGCCCACGCGTCGCGCGGATCCTCGTCGGGGACGAGCACGCCGTCGAGCGCGCCGAGCAGCGCCAGCGCCTCGTCGCGCCGGCCGAGCTCGGTCGCGAAGGCGAGCGCCAGGCGTCCCGCCGCGCGGCGCGCGTCCGGGTCCTGCGCCAGGTCGAGCGCGCGCCGCGCGCCCGCGCGCGCCTCGTCGTAGCGGCACTCCTGCCAGTCGCAGGCGGCGAGCAGCGCGCGCGTGGCCGCGTCGCCCGGATCCGCTTCCAGCACCTCCTCGCAGATCGCGCGCGCCTCGCGCAGATCGCCGCGCCGCAAGAGGAGCGCGATCTCCGCGCGCTCCTCGGGGCCGAGGCGCTCGGGATCCTGCGCGGCGGGCGCCGCGGCGCCCAGCAGGGCCAGGATGCAGCAGAGGAGGATTCGTCCCATGGAGGTGCGGGGGGCCGGCGCTCCCGAGCCGGAAGTCTCCCATCGCGGGAGCGGCCGGCCAAGCGCTCGGGCGAGGCGGCGACGGGGTCGCCCCTCCTCCATAGGACGGGAGGCCTGCGCGCGCTTGCCTCGCGCGTTCGCTTTCGGTATCGCAGACGGCATGCGCCGCGCCACAACCGGGAAGAGGTCGCTACCCCGCCGCGTCTGGCTCGTGCTCCTGGCCGCGGGCTGCGTCTCCGCGCCGCCGCTCGAGGAGGATCCCGACGGCGCCGGCCGCGCCACGGCCTCGCACGAGGCCGACGCCGAGGCCTCCGCGTGGGCCGGCAAGCCGCTCTCCTGGGAGAAGCTCGGCGCGATCGAGGCCTGGCTCGACGCGCACGCCTCCGATCCGCGCCGCGGGCTGGTCGCGCGCGCGGAGCTCGAGCTGGCCGAGGGCCGGCTGGCCTTCGCGCGCCGCGAGACGCGGACCGCTCCCACCGCCATGGCGCAGCGCCTGGTCGCCGCCGAGCAGGGCTTCCAGCACGTGCTCGCCACGCCGGGCGTGGACGCGGGGCTGCTGCGCCGCGCGCACCAGGGCCTGCTCGAGGCGCGCGGGATGCGCGCGCGCACGGGCAGCGGCGGCGGGGTCGCGGCCGACGCGCCCGTCGTCCGCTCGCTCGTGCGCCGCGGCCAGTGGGGCGCGAGCCCGGCGGTGGCCTCGCGCATGACGCGCCACGTGGGCGCGTGGGACTCGATCACGATCCACCACTCGGCCGAGGAGAACGCCGAGCAGCTCGGAGCGGGCTCGCAGGGCGAGGTGGCGGGCGAGATGCGCCGGCTGCAGAAGTTCCACATGACCGAGCGCGGCTACGGCGACCTCGGCTACCACTTCCTGATCGACCCGCAGGGGCGCGTCTACGAGGGCCGCGGCCTCGAGTGGCAGGGCGCGCACGCCGGCGGCGAGAACAACGTGAACAACATCGGCGTGTGCCTGCTCGGCAACTTCCTGGTCGAGACGCCGCGGCCCGCGGCGCTCGAGGCGCTCGAGGCGCTGACCGACGAGCTGGCGCGGCGCTACGCGGTCCCGCGCGGCCGCGTCTACGCGCACCGCGACCTGCGCGCGACCGAGTGCCCCGGCGGGCGCCTGGCCGCCTGGGTGCAGCGCTACCGCGGCAGCATGACGGCGGCCACGCACCACCACGCCGCCGCGCGCAAGCCGACGGCGCGGCAGGCGGGCCACATCCGCTGAGCGACCGCAGGTCGCTC
>CADEGS010000052.1 GCA_902826945.1 uncultured bacterium
GCGATCCCCCCGAGCGGCGGCGCCGCGCGAGGGGATCGCTCGTGCGCGAGCCTCAGAAGCCGACGACGGCGTTGAGGGCGTTCGTGAGGTAGCCCTGTCCGCCGCCGAGCACCCCGCCCTGCAGGAAGATCTGCAGGCCGATCAGGGCCGGCTCCGGCGGGACCTGGTAGACGAAGGCGTCGACCCCGCCGGGATCGGCGAGGAGCTGATCGGTGAAGACCTCGTAGCCCGTCACGAGGTCGACCAGGAGCTCGCGGTACGGGCCGAACATCCGGAAGAGCAGCCCGGGGCTGCGCGGCCGGTCCATGCCGATCAGGATGCTGACCATCGGCAGCGGATGCGCGCCGGTGTCGATCTCGAGCCGCCACTCGCCCCCCAGCGCGGGAACGGTGGCGCTCGCCAGGCACTCGACGTTCAAGCCGACCCCGGGGCGCGGGCCGACGAAGGCCGCGCAGGGCTCGCCGGCGCGGTAGCCGTAGACGGTGCGCTTCGAGCCGATCAGGATCTCGTCCTCGTGGAGCGCCACGGGCCTCTCGCCGAAATCGTCCTGGTTGGTGCGGGCGACGGGCAGGTAGGTCTCGGCTTCCACCCACACGTCGTCGAAGGGGTC
Organism: uncultured bacterium; assembly: GCA_902826945.1. The sequence goes on from CADEGS010000052.1 coordinate 611, forward strand.
CGCCGGCGTCCCCGCGTCGTCGCGCTCGAACCGATAGACGCCTCCGCATCCCGTCAACAAGGTCGAGCCGTCCCCCCACGATGCCACCAGGGCGCGTCCGCCGAGGAGCGCGAGGTCGTTGCCGAAGGCGGTCGTGTGCTCCGCGGTCGTGAACCAGGACGTCTCGGTCCACACGTCGTCCAGCGGATCGGTGGGCGTTCCGGGATCCGTGCGCTGGAAGACGTAGGCCTTGCCGTTCGCCGCGGTGGGGAACTGGGGCGCGCCCACCAGCGCCAGGTCCCCGCTCATCGCGACGCTCATGCCGAAGGACTCCGACGGCGCGCCCGCGGCCCGCAGCCCACCGAGGGCGACCCAGGGATCTCCGAGGGTACCGGACGCGTCGCGCCCGAAGACGAAGACCTGTTCCGGGGGATCGGCGCTGGCGCCGGCGGAGGTGCGGCTGCTGACCAGCAGCATGTCCTCCTGCTGGGCGAGGCACATGCCGAACGACGCGTAGTCCGGCGGCGGCAGGAGCGTCTGCGCCAGGATCCACGCGTCGTCGAGCGGATCCGCCGGGGTCCCTGGGTCGTCGCGCTCGAAGACGTACGCGGCACCCCACGTCTCCTCCGGCAGCTCGATGGGGAAGATCGGCGCGTCGCTTGGCGCCCCGACGACGGCGGTGCCGCCCGCGAGCGCGATCGCCGTGCCGAACGTGCTTCCGAGCCCGGGGTGGGGGCACTCGAGGCTGGTCCTCTGCACCCAGGTGTCGTCCCAGGGATCGTCCGGCGTGCCGCCGTCCAGTCGCTCGTACCACTCCACGACCGCGGGGACCGTCTGCGGGAGTGGCTGGACTCCGGCCAGCACCGTCGTTCCCGCCAGGGCGAGGGTCCCGAGGAACCAGCCCTCCCCTTCCGGGATCCAGCGCAGGTCGGCGATCTCGATCCAGCGGTCGTCCACGACCTCGGGTGTGCCCGCGCGATCGAGGCCATAGGCCGTGAGACGCCGCCCCCGGGGGACGGCGTTCTGGACGAGCTCGACGAGCATCGTGTCGCCCTCCCGCACGAACGCCTCGACAACCGTGGTCGATTCGTTCGAGAACAGCGCCGTGCCGGCGCACTGCGCTGCCGCCGGACCACCCAGCGAGAGAACGCCGACCAGACCGGGCGAGCAGGAGAGCCGGATCATCCGTTTCGCGCGACACATGACGTGCCTCCTCCGCCGTGCTGGCCGGCCCCGGCCACACCGTGCGGCCCGCGGCCGATCGCCTCGGCGGAACCGCCAGCATCTGCCGGGTCGAGCTCGCGCGCGATCCGCCTTGCTGCGCAGGATCGCCTCCTCGCATGCGTAGGAGCGGGCGAGGCTCGCGGCCGACCGCGCCAGACGCGCGCTATCGTGGCGCGCGATGAAGGGCGCGCTGCCCGTCCACGAGGTCCTGGCCGAGGTCGTGCAGGCGCTCGCCAGCGAGCGCCGCTGCGTGCTCGTGGCCCCGACCGGGGCCGGCAAGACGACCGCCGTGCCGCCCGCGCTCGACGACGCCGGCCTGGGGCCGGTGGTGGTGCTCGAGCCGCGGCGCCTCGCCGCGCGCGCCGCCGCGCGGCGCGTGGCGGCCGAGCGCGGCGCGCGCCTGGGCGAGGCGATCGGCTACCACGTGCGCTTCGACCGCCGCGCCGGCCCGCGCACGCGCGTCACCTACGCGACCGAGGGCGTGTTCGTGCGCCGGCTGCAGGACGACCCGTTCCTGGAGGGCACCGGCTGCGTCGTGCTCGACGAGTTCCACGAGCGCAGCCTCGACCTCGACCTGTCGCTGGCGCTGGTGCGGCGCGTGCAGCTCGAGGCGCGGCCCGAGCTCGGCCTGCTCGTCACCTCGGCCACGCTCGACGCCGAGGCGGTGGCGCGCTACCTCGACGGCGCGCCGATCGTGCGCTCCGCCGGCCGGCTGTTCCCGGTCGGCGTGCGCCACCTGCCGCCTCTGGCCGGCGAGCGCGCCGACGCGCACGTCGCTCGCGGCGTGCGCGAGGCGCTGGCCGAGGCGGGCGGCGACGTGCTCGTGTTCCTGCCCGGCACGGGCGAGATCCGCCGCGCGCGCGCCGCGCTCGAGCCGCTCGCGCGCGGCGGCGCGCTGGAGCTGGTCGAGCTCTACGGCGACCTGCCGCCGGAGGAGCAGTACCGCGCGCTCGCGCCGGGCGCGGTGCGGGGCGTCGTGCTCGCGACGAACGTGGCCGAGTCCTCGGTCACCGTGCCCGGCGTGGACGCCGTCGTGGACAGCGGCCTCGTGCGCCGGCCGCGCAGCGACCCCGCGCTCGGCCTCGAGCGGCTGGCGGTCGAGCGCGTCTCCCAGGCCTCGGCCGAGCAGCGCGCCGGGCGCGCGGGCCGCGAGCGGCCGGGGCGCTGCCTGCGCCTGTGGAGCGCGGCCGACGAGCGCGCGCTCGCGCCCTTCGACCCGCCCGAGGTGCGCCGCGCCGACCCGAGCGCGGCCGTGCTGCAGCTCTTGCTGTGGGGCGAGCGCGACCTCGAGCGCTTCCCCTGGTTCGAGCCGCCGCCGCCCGAGGCGCTGCGCCGCGCGCTGGCGCTCGTGCGCGCGCTCGGCGCGCTCGACGCGGCCGGCGCGCTGACGCCGCTCGGCCGGCGGCTGGCGCGCGTGCCGGCGCCGCCGCGCCTGGCGCGGCTCCTGCTCGAGGGCGCGCGCGCGGGGCTGGCCGAGCGCGCGGCGCTCGCCTGCGCCTTCCTCGGCGAGCGCGATCCGCGCCGGCGCGCGCGCGACGCCGGCGCGTCGCGCAGCGGCGGCGAGAGCGACGTGCTGGACGGCGTGCTCGCCCTCGAGGCCTTCGCCGCGCACGGCGCCTCCGCGGCCCCGGAGCTGGAGCCCGCCGCCGCGCGCGCCTGCCTGGCCGCCGCGCGCCAGCTCGAGCGCGTCGCGCACGACCTCGGGCGCGAGGAAGGCGCGCGCGCACGCTCCGCGGACCCCGACCTGGCGCTCTTGCGCGCGCTGCTCGCCGCCTTCCCCGACCGGCTCGCGCGCCGCCGCGCGGACGACCCGCGCCGCGGCGTGCTGGCGAGCGGCCGCGGCGTGCGCCTCGGCCCGGGCTGCGCCGTCGAGCGCGGCGAGCTCTTCCTCGCCGTGGATGCCGAGGCCGGCGCCGGCGAGGCGCTGGTGCGGCTCGCCTCGCGCGTCGAGCGCGGCTGGGTCGACGGCGGGCGCACGCGCGCCGAGATCGACTGCGTCTTCGACCAGGCCCGCGCGCGCGTCGTCGGCAGGCGGCGGCTCTTCCTGGGCGAGCTCGTCCTCGAGGAGAACGAGACCTCCGCCGACGACGCGGCGCGCGCCGAGGCGCTGCTGGCCGAGGCCGCGCGGCGCGAGCCGGCGCGCGCGCTGGGCCTGGAGCGGCCCGAGGTCGTCGCGCTGCTGGCGCGCGTGGCGTTCCTGCGCCGGCACTGCCCCGAGCTCGCCCTGCCCGCGCTCGACGAGGCCGCGCTGGCGGAGCTCGCGGGCGAGCTCGTCGTGGGGCGGCGCTCCTTCGAGGAGCTCGCGCGCGCGCCGCTCGCGGAGCTCCTGCGCGCGCGCCTCCCGCACGAGGCGCTGCGCGCGCTCGAGCGCGAGGCGCCCGAGCGCCTGGAGGTGCCGAGCGGCTCCTGGCTGCGCCTCGACTACGCCGGCGGCGGCGCGCCGGTCCTGGCCGCGCGCATCCAGGAGCTCTTCGGCTGGCGCGAGACGCCGAGGGTCGCGCGCGGGCGCGTGCCGGTGCTCCTGCACCTGCTCGCGCCCAGCGGCCGGCCGCAGCAGGTGACCGACGACCTGGCGAGCTTCTGGCGCGGCGCGTACTTCGACGTGCGCAAGGACCTGCGCCGGCGCTACCCGCGCCACGACTGGCCGGAGGATCCGCTCTCCGCCGTCGCCAGCCGCGGCCCGCGCCGGCGGAGCTGAGCCGCAGGCTCAGCCCGCGGCCGCATGGCCGCGGCCGGCGCGGCAGCGCCGTGGCGCCGCAGGCCTCGTCGCGCCGCAGGCGCGACCCATCGTCGCGCAGCGACGGAAGCACGCGCGCTCGCCGCCGACCCCCTGAGCGCGACCCTCGCCGCCCGTGGCGCCCTGGCCCGCGGACGCGACGATCCTGCTCGCCGGCGAGCCGGAGCCCGTCAGGAGCTGATCAAGGCCAGCATCTCGGCCTTGAGCGCCTCGTACTCCGCCTGCTCGCCCGCGGTCATCCCCGTCTCGAGCAGGTCCATGAGCTCGAAGGGGTCCGTGTCGAGGTCGAAGAAGGACTCCTCGCAGGTGTAGGCGTCGGAGATCAGCTTGTAGCGCGCGCCTCGGATGGCGCTCGCGTGCGTGAAGAAGCGCGTCTTCACCGTGTTCGAGATCGCGAAGCCCATCGGCTGGCGCACGTCCAGCGCGATGGCCTGGTAGTAGACGAACTCGGAGCCGGGGATGTGCTCGACCCAGCCCAGGTGGCGGCCGGCGCCGTCGAGCGGCAGCATCGACGAGGAGAAGTACGAGGCCAGCGCCGGGACGAGCTGGCCGCCCGCGAAGGGCATCGGCTCCAGCGCGTCGCCGCCGAGCAGGATGGCCGTGCCGCCGGGAGGTCCGCCCTCGAGCAGGAGCTGCGCCTGCGCGCCGAGCGCGAGCGGCACGCCGCACACGCGCAGCCGCATCGACCCGGGTCCCTCGTAGCCGATGTCGGGCTGGCAGACGATCGGCTGCGGCGCGCCGATCTCGGCCGGGTGCGGCAGCCCCGGGGTCGGGGGCCGCTCGGCGCAGGTGTAGTCGGCCGGGCTCGGCGGCTCGCCGTTCGGGTAGAAGAAGTCGGCGTAGAGCGTGCTGCGCACGGAGGGCTGGAGCGGATCGTCCAGGTAGCCCAGCAGGCTGTGCGCGTCGAACACGACGCCGGGCGCGGCCGCCTGGTAGTCGACGCCCGCCGCCTCGGCGATCGTCGCGAACAGGTCGAGCGTCTGGACCAGCGCTTCGCACTCGCTGCCCGGCACGGCGACCATCGGCCCCGCCGCGATCAGCGGCACGTTCACGCCTCCCTCGTAGGTCGTGGCCTTGGCGTGGGCCGGGACGAACGGCGGCACGACCACGCCCTGCGGCGTGCCGTTGTCCCCCAGGAAGAGGATCAGCGTGTTGTCGAGGATGCCCGGATCGACCTGGGTCAGCACGCGGCCGAGCAGCGTGTCGAGCGCCTCGACCATCGCCTTGTAATAGGGGCGCGGCTCGACGCCGGGGTCGGGATCGACGCCGGTGAAGTCGACCGAGTGCAGCGTGTCCGGCGGCCGGTGGTAGGGCGAGTGCGGAAGGTTGAAGGCGAGGTAGCAGAAGAACGGCTGCGTGCGCGCGTTCATCCACGCGATCGCCTCGTCCGTGATCTCCTCGGGCTCGTAGGCGGTCTCGAGGAACGAGCTCCCGTCGACGACGTGCGTCCAGCTCGAGTAGTTCTCCGGCTGGACGAGGCTGCTGAGCGTGCCCGAGAAGTGGTCGAAGCCGGCCTGGTTCGGCGCCAGCGCGCCGCCGCTCGTCTCGTTGCCGAGGTGCCACTTCCCGAAGCAGGCCTTCTCGTAGCCCGAGCTGGCCGCATCGAGCACCGCCGGCAGCGTCGTCGCGTTGCCGTCGATGGCGAGGCCGGTGGACGAGACGATCCAGCCGATGCCGCTGCGGAAGCCGTAGCGCCCCGTGAGGATGCCCGCGCGCGTGGGCGAGCACACCGGCTGCGACCAGGCGTTCCGGAACACGACGCCCGCGCTCGCGAGCGCGTCGATGTTCGGCGTCGCGGGCAGGTCGCTGCCGACGCCGTAGGCCGTGAGCATGTCGATCCCGAGGTCGTCCGCGACGAGCAGCAGGATGTTCGTCGTCGAGCCCGAGGGACCGCTCGACGGTCCCGATCCGCCCGGGTCGGCGGGGCCCGCGGAATCGGGCTCCTCGGTCGGAGGCTGCGGCGACTGACCCGGGGCGGGAGCGCTGGACGACGCACCGTCGCCTCCGCATCCGACCGCGAGCAGCAGGAAGGAGACGGACCCGAGGAACGAAGATCCCGGGAGCGATCGGGGAAGGGAGCGCATGCCGGCCTGGGGGGGTGGGGAAGCCTCCTCCGCTGGTCGTCTGCGGGCGACCGCGGAGCGAAGACAAATGTAGGGGAGGGTCGGGGAACGGACAAGGCTCCCCACCCCCGCCGCTGGGGTCGGAAGCGCTTGCCGGTCGAGGCCACGAGCCGCCGTTCTCGCGGGGCGCCCTCCCGGGCCCCGGCGTATCGTGGGGAGCGTGGTGCGCCCCCCCCCCACGCTCCGCGGCCCCGCCCGCGCGCCGCTCCCCCGCTGGCTGGCGGCGCTCGCCTGGCTCGCCGCCTGCAGCCCCGAGCGGCCGCGCTGGGTGGACCTCGCCGCCCTCGAGCCGGAGCGCGTGCGCCTCGAGCCGGCGCCGGACGCGCCGATCGCGCTCGCGACGCCCGCGGGCGCGCCGATGGAGCTCTTCCGCGAGGGCGCCGAGACGTGGGCCGCGGTCGCGCTGCCGCGCTCGTCGTGGCAGCCCGTGGAGCCCGCGGGCGCGTGGCTGTGCGCGGTGCCCGACGGCCAGCCGCTCGCGACGCCGCGCGACGCGCGCGTCGCGACCGAGCGGCTGGAGGACGGAGCGCGGCGCTTCGAGGCCGTCCTGCTCGACGACGAGGGGCGCTACCGCGTCGCCACCGACGCCTTCTGGCGCTCGGGCAGCGCGCTGCAGCTGCGCCTGGAGCCCGGCCGCGAGCCGCCCGAGCACCTGCGCTTCGCCTGGCGCGCGACGCTCGGCGGGCGCGCCGGCGAGCGCTGGCGGGTCGCCGGCTCGACCCTCTCCGGCGACGGCTTCGCGGTGCCGCCGGGCGGCGCCTGCGCGCTCTCGGTCGAGCTGCCGCCGGACGCGGCGCTGCGCTTCGCCGCCTGCAGCGAGCCAGCGCTCGTTCCCGGCGCGTCCGACGGCGCCGCGCCCGTGAACGTGTTCCGCGTGCGCCTCGACGGCGAGCTCCTGCTGGAGCACGAGCAGCCGCTCGTCGAGGGCGGAAGGACCTCCTGGCTCGAGGTCCCGCTGCCGCGCGCGGGCGCGGGCGAGCTCTGCCTCGAGGTCGCGGGCCCCTTCGCCTACACCTCCTTCCTGTCGCCGGTGGTCGGGCCGGCGCGCGTCGCCGACCGCCGCGCGACGGCGCGCGCCGCGGCGCGCCCGAACCTGGTCCTGTTCGCCGCCGACACGCTGCGCGCCGACGCGCTCGCGGCCTACCGCGACGAGCCGCTCCCGGGCGGCGTCGAGCTGACGCCCGAGCTCGACCGCCTCGCGCGCGAGTCGCGCGTGTTCACGCAGGCGCGCTCGGTCTCGACCTGGACCCTGCCGTCGTTCTCGTCGATCCTCACCGGCTACTTCCCGAGCCAGGTCAGCGCGACGCAGATGGACTCGGCCCTGCCCGAGCAGGCGCTCACGCTCGCGGAGCACCTCCGGGCGCACGGCTACCGCACGCTGGCGGTGACCGAGGGCGGCTTCCTCTCGCGCAAGCACGGCTTCGACCAGGGCTTCGCCTGGTTCCGCGAGGGCGACAAGGAGGAGGGCGCCGAGGACGTGGACGAGACGCTGACGGCGGCGCTGGACGCGCTGGCGGCGGACGACGGACGGCCGGCGTTCCTGTTCGTGCACACCTTCCGCGCGCACGGCCCCTACCGCGTCTCGGAGGCGACGCGCGCGCGCCTGGGCGCGCCCCTGGGCCTCGAGGACGGGGACACCTGGGAGCGCTGGTTCAGCGCGGCCCCCGACGCGACGGTGGAGCGCAAGATGCGCGCGCTGTACCTCGGTGGCGTGGCCGACCTCGACCGCGCCTTCGGGACCTTCCGCGCCGCGCTCGAGCGCGCCGGCGCGCTCGCGAACGGCTACCTGCTCTTCACCAGCGACCACGGCGAGGCGTTCGGCGAGCACGGGCAGCACCTGCACACCGGGCCGCCCTACGAGATGCTCGTGCGCGTGCCGCTGATCCTCGCGGGCAAGGACGTCGCGCCGGCGCTCGACACCTCGGCCGCCTCGCTGGTGGACGTCACGCCCACGCTGTGCGCCCTCTCCGGCGTGGCGCCGCCCGAGCCCTTCGCGGGCCGCTCGCTGCTCGCGATCGACGACGGCCGGCCGGTGGTCGCGTTCCAGTTCGCCCAGCCCGGCAGCCCCTCGTCGATCGCCGTCGTGCAGGGCAAGCGCAAGGTGATGGGCCTGCGCCTCGCCGACCTGGCGGCCGCCGGCGAGGTGCACGCCGCCTACGACCTCGCGAGCGACCCGCACGAGACGCGGGACGTGTCGCAGGCGGCGCCCTGGGGGCGCGCGCTCCTCGACGAGCACGCCGAGCTCCTGCGCGGCGCCCTGGAGCCGCGCCTGCCCGCGTCGGAGGCCGTGCTCGACCCCCTGCAGCGCGCGGAGCTGCGCGCGCTCGGCTACGTGGACGTGAAGGATGCCGCCGCGGCCGCCGGCGCCGCGACGCCCGCGGCGCCCGCGGGGCGCGCCCCCGGCGGCTGAGCGCGGGAGCGCCTCCCGCGCCGAGGGCGTCCCGGCGCTCGCCCGCGCGGAGGTCCGGTTGACGCTCCGCAGCGCCGCCCGCGGACACTAGGATCCGCGCGGGCCGCGATGCGCTTCCGACACCTCGCAACCTTCCTCTGGATCGCGGCCTTCCTGCTGGCGGGCGAGCTCGCGCTCGAGCTGCGCGCGCGCGCGCGCGGCTGGCCGACCCCGCTGCTCGGCGGCGGCGTGCAGGACGCCGCGCCGGGCGCCTGGGGCCCGGCCGAGGGCTTCCCGTTCCGCAGCCGCTTCGTCGAGCCGGAGCGCGCGCGGGGCGTGCGACGCGTGTGGGTCGCCTCCTCCTCGTACGGCGCCGACGCGCAGCTCCCCGCCGAGCAGATCTTCCCCACCCTGCTGGCCGAGCGGCTGAGCGCGCTGGGCACGCCGACCCAGGTGCTGAACGCCAGCGAGGACGGCCTCGCGACCGCCGACAACGCCGCCCTCCTGCGCGCGCTCGGCGCGCGCTGGAAGCCGGACGTGGTCGTGCTCTACCAGATGTCGAACGACGTCGACCACATCTGCGCGCGGCTCGAGAGCGGCGCGGAGACCGCGACCGTCGCGCTCGGGGAGGCGAGCGGCGGCCCGGGCGCGGTGCGGCGCTTCGTCGAGTCCACGGTCGTCTACCAGCACCTGAAGACGCAGGTCGCCGCGCGCCTGGCCAAGGGCCGGCGGCTGCGCCACGCGCTCGGCCCGGAGGGCGAGGAGCTCTTCGCCGCGGCCGTGCACGACTTCGTCGAGGCGGCGCGCGGGACGGGCGCGGAGCCCGTGCTCGTCACCTTCGCCACCAGCCACCGCGGCGACCAGCTCGCCTCGATGCCGCGCGAGTACGAGTACAACCTGCTGCGCTTCAACGTCGTGCTCTCGATCTACGGCTGGATCGACTCGATCGACCGCTACAACGCGGTGCTCGAGCAGGTCGCGCGCGAGGAGGGCCTGCGCCTGGTCGACCTGGCCGGCGTCATGTCCGGGCGCTCGGAGCTGTTCCGCGACCTGTGGCACATGACGCCCGAGGGCCACCGCGTGGCGGCGGAGACGCTGGCGGCGGCGCTGGCCGACACGAAGAGCGGCGGAGGGAGCGGCACGTGAACTTCAACTCGCCCGAGTACCTGTTCTTCGTGCCGCTGGTGCTCGTCGTGGTCGCGCTCCTGTTCCGCCGCGAGGCGCTGCGCGACCTGGCGCTGCTCGCCTTCAGCTACGCGTTCTACATGTCGTGGAACTGGAAGTACGCGGGGCTGATCGCGCTCTCGACCCTGGTGGACTACGCCGTCGGCGCCAGGCTCGAGCGCGAGCAGCGCCAGCGCGCGCGCAAGGCGCTGCTCGTCACCAGCCTGGCGATGAACCTGGGGCTCCTGGGCCTCTTCAAGTACTACAACTTCTTCGTGGACGTCGCGCGCGACGGCCTGTCCCTCTTCGGCCACGACCTGGGCTGGACGCATCACCACCTGCTGCTGCCGGTCGGCATCTCCTTCTACACGTTCCAGACGCTCAGCTACACGATCGACGTCTACCGCCGCGAGATCCCGGCCGAGCGCGACCTGGTCAAGTTCTCGCTCTTCGTCTCGTTCTTCCCGCAGCTCGTGGCCGGCCCGATCGTGCGCGCCGCGGACTTCCTGCCGCAGCTGCGCACGACGCCGCAGGTCAGCGAGGAGCGCATCCGCGCGGGCCTGTGGCGCATCTTCCGCGGCCTGGCGAAGAAGGTGCTCTTGGCCGACCTGCTGGCGAACTACGCGGTCGACGCGGCTTTCAAGGATCCCGCCGGGCACAGCTCGTGGGACCTCCTGATGGCGCTCTACGCCTACGCGTACCAGATCTACAACGACTTCTCCGGCTACAGCGACATCGCCATCGGCACCGCGGCGCTCCTGGGCTACCACATCCCCGAGAACTTCGACCGCCCCTACCTGGCGCAGAACGTGCGCGAGTTCTGGACGCGCTGGCACATCAGCCTGTCCACCTGGCTGCGCGACTACCTCTACATCCCGCTGGGCGGCAACCGCGGCACGCGCGGACGCGTCGCCTTCAATTTGATGGCGACCATGCTCCTGGGCGGGCTGTGGCACGGCGCCGCGATCACGTTCGTCCTGTGGGGCGCCTACCACGGCCTGCTGCTCGTGCTCGCGCGCGGCCGCGAGCGCGTGGAGCACGGCGTGCCGGCCGCGCGGCGCTGGCTGCGGCGCGCCCTGTGCTTCCACCTGGTGGTGCTGGGCTGGCTGCTGTTCCGCGCGACGGACCTGGCCAACCTCGCCGTGTACGTGGAAGGCCTGGCGCGCTTCACGGGCGGCACCGAGCTCCACCCCTACTTCTACGTCGTGCTGGCGGCCGCCGCGCTCGCCCACCTGGGCCCGCGCGCGCTGGTGGACGCGCTCGGCGCGCGCGTCCAGCGCCTGCCGCGTCCCGCGCAGGGCGCGCTGTACGCCGGCGCGATCCTGCTCCTGTGCGGCGCGACGATCTCGGCGCCCGCGTTCATCTACTTCCAGTTCTGAGCCCGGGCACGGGGGGCCCCGCCGGCGCGCGCGGCTGCGGGAGCCGCGCCGGGGGGAGCGGTGCGGCTCGCCGCGCGGCGACGGGGCCCGCCGAGGGCTTCGCGCGGCGGCGTCCCGCGGATGCGCAGCGCCTACGGCTTCGCCGTCGCGAGCAGGTGCTCGCGCTTCGACACGACCACCCCGCCGGGCGGCTCCGCGGTGACGGCGAAGAGCGCCGCCTCGCCGACCGGCAGCCTGGCCGCGATCGGCACGACGATCTCGCCCGCGCCGGACGCGTCGAACACGCCGCCGTCCACGGGGTGCTCCTCCCAGTCGTCGCGCGCGGCGTCGAAGATCCAGAGCTGGTACTGGCTGCGCGCGGGGTCGTTGGCGGGCAGCGCGCGGAAGAGCATGTAGCCCTCCTGGCGCGCGGCGCTCCACACGACGTCGCCCGCGAGGCCCTCGCCGAGCGGGTCCCCGCCCGGGCTCCACGCGGCGCGCCGCAGGTCGTCGGCGCTCGCCACGAGCTCTGCGCGGCGCTCGGCGGCCGACGGCGCGCGCCGGCCGACGCGCTCGAGCGCGAGCACGGCCACGAGCGCCGCCGCCACGAGCCAGCCGGCGGCCGCCGGCCAGCCCGGCCGCGCGGTCGCCGGGCGCTGCGCGGGGCGCGGCGCGACCGCGCGCGCGTCGGCGGCGAGCCGCTCGAGCAGGCCCGGCGCGGGCGCCTCGAGCGGGCCCAGCCCCTCGATTGCCAGCTCGGCCACGGCCAGCTCGAGGTCCTCGAGGTCGCGCGGCGCGACGCGCGCGAGGAGCTGCGAACGCTCGCGCGCGGGCAGGCCGATCGTGACCTCCTCCAGCGCCAGCTCGAGCGTGCGGCGGTCCCAGCCGGCGAAGGTCTCGCTCACGGGACCTCCTCCTGCGCCGCCGGCGCGGATCCGCGCGCGCCGCCGCGGCGGCGCAGCAGGCGCGCGGCGCGGTCCAGCCCGCGGCGGATGTGGCTCTTGACCGTGCCCAGCGGCATGCCGGTCGCGGTCGCGATCTCCTCGTGCGTGCGCCCGTCGACGACGGCCATCAGGATCACGCGCCGCTGCTCCGGGCGCAGCGTCGCCAGCGCGCGCGCGGCGCGTCCCGCCTCGTCGCGCTGCTCGACGCGCTCCAGCTCCTCGTCGGCGATCGCGACGGTCTCCTCGTCGAGGACCTCCGACTCGGGCGCGCGCGCGGCGCGGCGCTGGCGGTCGATCACGCGCCGGCGCGCGATCGTGGCGATGAAGGTCGCCTCCGAGGCGCGGCTCGGGTCGTACGATCCGGCGCTCTTCCAGACGTCGACGAAGATCTCCTGCACGATCTCCTCCAGGACGGAGGGATTGCGCACCATGCGCTTGGCCAGCGACCACACCAGCGGCGAGTAGCGCGCCAGGCAGGCCTCGACCGCGCCCGCGTCGCCGCTGGCGACGCGCGGGAGCAGGGAGTCGAGCGCGGCCGGTCTCTCTTGCATGCGGTCGATCGGGCGTCTCGTCGGGCTGCGCCGTGGCTCCGGCGAGCTTCGCCCCGCGACGAGGGGCGAGGAATCTACCAGTCGCCGGGGGGCGCAGGCCAGTCGAGCGGACCGCGCCGGCAGCGGAGCGGCGGGGAGCGGAGCGCCGCGCGCCCGCTCGCCCGCCGCATTCGCGGCCGGGAGCGGACGACCGCCTGGGCGCACCGCTCCGGCCGTTCGGCGCCGCGCCTCACTCCGGCAGCAGGACGCGGTCGATGACGTGGATGACACCGTTCGAGGCATCGATGTCGGCGGAGACGACCCGCGCGCCGTTCACCAGCACCGCGCCGCGCTCGGAGCGCGTCGTGAGCTCGCCGCCCTGCAGCGTGGACACCGTGGCGCCCTTGGCCGCGGCGTCGGAGAAGACGCGGCCGGGAACGACGTGGAACTTCAGGATGGCGACCAGCTTCGCGCGGTTCTCGGGCTTCAGCAGGTCCTCGAGCGTGCCGGCCGGCAGCTTGGCGAAGGCCTCGTCCGTCGGCGCGAAGACGGTGAACGGACCCTCGCCCTGCAGCGCGTCGACCAGGCCCGCGGCGCCCAGCGCCTTCGCCAGCGTCCCGAAGGAGCCGGCCTCGACGGCGGTCTTCACCAGGTCCTTCGAGCTCGGCAGAATCACCGCGTCGATCACGTGGATGATGCCGTTCGAGCAGCGGATGTCGGTCTTCACGACCCGGGCGCCGTCGACCGTCACGCCCTGGTCGGAGCTCGCGATGCCGATGCGCTGGCCGTTGAGGGTCGTGGCGCCGCTCAGCTCGACCACGTCGACGGCGGCCACGGCGCCGGGCACGACGTGGTAGGTCAGCACGGCCTGCAGCTGCGCCTTGTTCTCCGGCTTCAGCAGGTTCTCGACGGTGCCGGCGGGCAGCTTGGCGAAGGCCTCGTCCGACGGCGCGAAGACCGTGAACGGGCCGTCGCCCTGCAGCGCCTCGACCAGGCCGGCGGCGCCGAGCGCCTTGGCCAGGGTGTTGAAGGAGCCGGCCGCGACGGCCGTCTGCACGATGTCCTTGTCGCCGCCGCCGAGCATGGCGGTGCCCTTCGACGTGCAGGAGTCCCCGGCGAGCGGGGCGGTCAGGGAGGCCAGGGCGAGCGCGGTGAACGAAAGCATGACGATGTCTCCTCTTCGGGGGTTCGGGTGGGTCACTCGTTCGCGGCGGTGTTCGCGCACGCTCCCGTTCCGGATGCGCGCGTGGCCGCGAAGCCGCCGCGGAGCGCCGGCGCGGGCGCGGCCCAGCGCGCGGAGACGACCAGGATCAGCGGACACAGCAGCGCGTACTCGAGCGCCAGCGCGCCCCAGGTCAGGAGCGCCTGCGGCGCGACGGCCACGGCGCCCAGCCGCACGCCGCCCAGGTACGAGAGCGGCCCGCCCAGCGCGCCGAGCAGCCCCGGCAGCAGCGGACGGCGGCGCAGCCACGCGAGCGAGCGGCTGGGCAGCGTGGCGAAGCCGACCCACAGCGCGCCGATCCTGCGCGGCACGAGCCCGAGCAGGCGTGGCTCGTCGGCGCCCGCGTAGCGCAGCGCTCCCAGCCGCGCCAGCCCGCCGTCGACCAGCACGCCGACAAGGCCGACGCCGAGCAGGTAGACGAGCTCGCGCCCGCGCCGCTCGGCCAGCGCCAGGTGCAGCGCCACGACGAGCGCCATCGCCGCCGGTCCCGTCCATGGCTGGCCGAGCGCGGCCGCGCGCACGGTCACGAGCCAGGCGACCTGGAAGGCCAGGAAGTTCAGCGCGTTGCGCACGGCTCGCAGGCGTCCTGCGCCGGCGCCAGCGGACGCTCCAGCACGAGCTGCACGTCGCCCAGGGCGCGCTCCGCGAAGCCGCCCTCGCAGTAGACGAGGTAGAACTCCCACAGGCGCAGGAAGTCCTCGTCGAAGCCCAGCGCGCGGGCCTCGCTCCAGCGCGCGCGCAGGTTGCAGCGCCACTCGGCCAGGGTTCGCGCGTAGTGCGCGCCGATGTCCTCCAGCCCCACCACGCGCAGGTCGCTGGCGCGCGTCATGGCCTGGCACAGCGCGGTCACCGAGGGGATGCAGGAGCCGGGGAAGACGTGGCGGCGGATGAAGTCCACCGAGCGCCGGGCGCGGTCGTAGTGCTGGTCGGCGATCGTGATGGCCTGCAGGCACATGCGACCGTGCGGCTCCAGCAGCTCGGCCGCGCGGCGGAAGAAGACCGGCAGCTGGCGGTGCCCGATGGCCTCGATCATCTCGACCGAGACCAGCTTGTCGAAGCGGCCGCGCAGCCGGCGGTAGTCCTCGAGCAAGAGCGTCACGCGCCCCTCGAGGCCCGCGGCCCGCACGCGCTCGGCGGCCAGGGCGTGCTGCTCGCGCGAGATCGTCGTGGTCGTGACGCGCGCGCCGTACTCGCGCGCGGCATGGATCGCCAGGGCGCCCCAGCCGGTGCCGATCTCGAGCAGCCGCTCGCCCGGCGCGAGCGCGAGCTTGCGGCACACGCGGTCGATCTTCGCCAGCGAGGCCTCGTGCAGCGAGGCGTCGGGGCGCTCGAAGATCCCGCACGAGTAGGTCAGCGACTCGTCCAGGAAGAGCCGGAAGAAGTCGTTCGAGAGGTCGTAGTGCGCGCCGATGTTCGCGCGGCTGCCGCGCTCGGAGTTCGGGCGCAGCGCGTGGTAGAGCGCCAGCGCGGGGCGCGAGAGCCGCGCCAGGCCCGACTCGAGGCGCTCGAGCGCCGCACGGTTGCGCACCATCAGGCGCACGACCGCCACCGGGTCCGGGCTCGACCACCAGCCGCGGGCATAGGCCTCGCCCGCGCCCACGCTGCCGCGCAGCGCCAGCGCGCCCCAGGCGCGCGCGTCGTGGACGTCGAGCACGGCCGGCGGGAGGCCGGCCCTGGGCTCTCCGAAGCGGTGGCTCCGGCCGCCCTCGTGCACGAGCAGCGCGCCGGAGCGGAGCTGCGCCAGCCGCGCCAGGACCTGGCGCGCGAGGAGCGGCGGGCGGGCGGCGCGCGCGGGCGCGCGCACGGCGGCGGGCAGGGCGGTCTTCACGGGTCGAGCCTCCCGAGCGCGCTCGGGCCGGGATCGGTCGGCCGCTTCGAGGGATGCGCGTGGAAGGGCGTGCGCAGCAGGAACAGCCGCGCCGCCTGCCAGTAGATGGCGGCGTGCAGGCGCAGCGGCTGCAGCGGGTGGCGCACGAGGTGCGCGCGCAGCCCGCGGGCGTCGAGGGCCCGCCGCCGGCAGGCGAGCTCGGCCTGGAACACGGGGCGTCCGGCGCGCAGGTTCGTCATGCGCACGCCCAGGCGCTCGCCCGGCTCGTCGCAGCGCCAGTCGTAGTCGTGCTCGAGCGCCTGGAAGGGCGAGACGTGGAAGTCCTTGCGGAAGCGCCAGCGCCGCTCGCCGCCCGCGGCCTGGCGCGCGTCGAGCACGTAGGCGTGGCGCTCGCCCCAGGGCGTGTTCGTGATCTCGGCCACGAGCGCCTCGAGCGCGCCGCCGGTCCCGTGACAGAAGTAGAAGCTGACCGGGTTGAACAGGTAGCCGAGGGTGCGCGGCTGGGTCAGCACGCGCACCGCTCCCGCCGGACGGTGCCCGAGCTGCCGCTCGACGCGCTCGCGCACGGCCTGCTCCAGCGGCCGGTCGCTCGGGCCCAGGTAGTCGGTGCGCCGGAGCCAGGCCGGCGCCGGCCGGCGCGCCGACCACAGCCAGCGCCGCTCGAACAGCGCAGGCAGCTCCTCGAGGTCGAGGTAGAGGAGGCTCAGCCGGTAGCGGAAGGCGTGCGGCCGCGGCTCCAGGCGCCGGTGCACGAGCGTGCCCTCGTAGATCGCGCTGGCCGTCACGCCGCCCGCCTCCGCTCCAGCTCCTCGGCCGCCGCGAAGCCGCTCTGCAGCCCGTCCTCGTGGAAGCCGTAGCCCCAGTAGGCGCCGCAGAAGTGCACGCCGCCGCGGCCGTCGACCTCCGCGCGCCGCGCCTGGGCGCGCAGGGCGGCGCGCGAGTACACCGGGTGCGAGTAGACGAAGCGGCGCAGCACGCGCGCCTCGTCGATCGCCGCGCTCTGGTTGAGCGTCACGAAGAGCCGCGGATCGCCCGCCAGGCCCTGCAGGTTGTCCATCCAGTAGGTGACGGTGGGCAGGTCCTGGGGCGCGTCGCCCAGACGGTAGTTCCAGCTCGCCCAGGCGCGGCGGCGGCGCGGCATGAGCCTGGCGTCGGTGTGCAGCACGACGTCGTTCGGCTGGTAGGCGAAGGCGCCCAGCACCTCGCGCTCGAGCGCGTCGGCGCCGGCCAGCAGGCGCAGGCTCTGGTCCGCGTGGCAGGCGAGCACGACGCGGTCGAAGGTGCCCTCCTCCCCCGCCGCGGTGCGCAGGCGCACGCCCGCGGGCGTGCGCTCGACGCGCGTCACCGGCGTGCGCAGGCGGATGCGGTCGCGGAAGGGCGCCGTCAGCGGCTCGACGTAGGCGCGCGAGCCGCCGCGCACGACCAGCCAGCGGGGCCGCTCGCCGACCGCGAGGAAGCCGTGGTTGTGGAAGAAGCGCACCAGGAAGCCCAGCGGGAAGTCGCGCAGCGCCGCCGGCCGCGCCGACCAGACGGCGGCGGCCATCGGCACCAGGTGCTGCTCGACGAAGGCGCGCGAGTAGCGGCCGCGCTCGAGGTACTGGCCCAGCGTGAGCTCCTCGTCGGGCCCGTCGAGCACGGCCGGCGCCTCGCGGTAGAAGCGCACGAGGTCGCGCAGCAGGCGCCAGAAGGACGGGCGCAGCAGGTTCGTGCGCTGGGCGAACAGGCCGTTCAGCGAGGTGCCGTTGTACTCCAGGCCGCTGCGCTCGCAGCGCACGGAGAAGCTCATGTCGCTCGGCTGCCAGGCCACCCCGAGCTCGCGCAGGAGCGCGCAGAAGCCGGGATAGGTGCGCTCGTTGAACACGATGAAGCCCGTGTCCACGGCCAGCCGCCGGCCGCCGACCTCGACGTCGACGGTGTGCGTGTGCCCGCCCACGTGCGCGCCGGCCTCGAAGACCGTCAGCTCGTGCCGGCGGTGCAGGCGCCAGGCGGCGGCCAGGCCCGCGATGCCGGTGCCGACGACGGCCACCCTCACCGCGTGCCTCCGGGGGGGAGCGTCCGGCGCGCGCCGCTCGCCCGGGCGCGCGCGGGGACCGGCCGCAGGTCGTGCACGAGCCCCAGGCGCCGCAGGAGCGCCAGGCCCCACCACGAGAGGTCGATCTGCCACCAGCGGAAGCCCTGCCGGGCGGTGCCCGGGAAGGCGTGGTGGTTGTTGTGCCAGCCCTCGCCGAAGGTGAGGAGCGCCAGCCAGGCGTTGTTGCGGCTCTGGTCGGGCGTGTCGAAGGCGCGCGAGCCGAAGCGGTGCGCGATCGAGTTGATCGAGAACGTGGCGTGGTAGAGCGCCACGGTGGACACGCACAGGCACCACACGAGGAGCTGGGGCCCGCTCGTGCCGAGCCCCGGCGCGTACGCCTCCAGCAGCGCCCCCAGACCCCAGAAGAGCGGCACCAGCGCCGCCGGCACGAGCGCGTCGAAGCGGTCCAGGAAGCGCAGCTCCGGGTAGCGCGCCAGGTCGCGCACGAGCTCGACCCGCGTGCGGAAGTTGCCGCTGGCGAGCAGCCAGCCGACGTGGCTCCACCAGAAGCCGTCGCGCTCCGGCGAGTGCACGTCGCCCTCGCCGTCCGCGTCGCGGTGGTGCGCGCGGTGGTGCGCGGCCCACCACAGCGGGCCGCGCTGGACGGCGCTGGCGCCCAGCACGGCGAAGACGAGCTGCACGGCGCGCGGGGCGCGGAAGGCGCGGTGCGAGAAGTAGCGGTGGTAGAAGGCCGTGATGGCGAACATGCGCAGCGCGTAGAAGGCCGCCGCCAGCCCGACCGCGAACGGGCTCCAGCCGACCACGACCACCAGCAGGCAGCCGGCGTGCAGCGCCAGGAAGGGCGCCACGCGCAGCCAGTCGATGGCGCGCGGGTCGCGCGCGGCGTCGCGCGGGTCCGGCGACCACGAGTCCAGCCAGCGCACGAGGCTGCGTCCGACGCCCATCAGCGCCCTCACGAGCGGCCTCCGGTCGCCGCGGGTCGCAGCAGCTGGTGCGAGACGATCCACTCCTCGCCGCCGCGGAAGCCGAAGAGCTCGGCGCAGGCCAGGAAGAAGACGCGCCAGCGCCGCCACCAGAGCTCGGCCCGCGCGCCGTGCACGCCGCGCAGGATCGCGACCAGCGCCTCGCGCTCGCGATCGGCGTTCCGCAGCCAGTCCTCGGCCGTGCGCGCGTAGTGCACGCCGGGCACCACCCAGCGCTCCTCCGTCGCGAAGGGCACGTCCAGCCGGTCGACGAGGTCGTGGCAGGGCATCATGCCCCCGGTGAAGAACCAGCGGCTCATCCAGTCGGAGGCGTCGCGCTCCTCGAAGGCGTAGGCGTAGCGGCGGTGCGCGAAGACGTGCAGGAACAGGCGGCCGTCGGGCCGCAGCCAGCGCGCCGCGCGCCGCAGGAGCTCCTCCCAGTTGCGCATGTGCTCGAACATCTCGACCGAGACCACGCGGTCGAAGCGCCGCGCGGCGTCGAACTCGTTCATGTCGCTGGTGACGACCGCGAGGTTGGCCAGGCCGCGGCGCGCCGCCTGGTCGAGCACGAAGCGCCGCTGGGCGGCCGAGTTCGAGACCGCCAGGATTCGGCTCGCCGGGTAGCGCTCGGCCATCCACAGGGAGAGCGAGCCCCAGCCGCAGCCGAGCTCGAGGATCTCCTGGCCGTCCGCCAGGCCGGCGCGCGCGCCGGTCAGCTCCAGCATGGCCTCCTCCGCCTGGTCGAGCGTCGTGGTCGGCGTCGGGTAGTAGCCGCTGCTGTACTTGAGGCGCGCGCCCAGCACGCGCTCGAAGAAGGCCGGCGGGACCTCGTAGTGCTGCTCGTTCGCCTTGTGCGGCACGAGCGCGATCGGCGCGGCGCGCATGCGCTCGACCCAGGCCGCCAGCGCCGCGTCGCGTCCGGACGCGCACAGCTGCGCCTGCTCGCGCAGGCGCTCGCGCAGCAGCCGCTGGATCCCGGCGCGCACCAGCGGGCGGGGCACCAGCCCGCGCTCGACCAGCAGCGTGGCGGCCTTCACGCGCCCTCCCGCGCGGCGTGCAGCCGCCCCGACGCCCTGGGCGGGCCGGGGAAGAAGGCGTTCGTCGTGCGCTGGTAGGCACGGTACTCCTCGCCGCGGCTGCGCAGCGCCTGGGCCTCGGTCGGCGGGATGCCGGTCACGCGCAGGATCAGGAAGAGCATCGCCGCCGGGGCGAGCCAGGTCGCCGCGCCGCCCGGCAGCCCGAGCGAGAGCACCGGGTAGACGAGCCAGTGCAGCCACTCGAAGAAGTAGTTCGGGTGGCGCGAGAAGCGCCACAGGC
>CADEGS010000053.1 GCA_902826945.1 uncultured bacterium
GGCGGCGTGGACTTCGTGGCCACGACCAAGTTCGACATCTGGAACGACAACGAGTTCCCGCTGTCGGCCACGGTGGCGTTCCGCTGCTGGTTCAACGAGCCGCTGTACACCGTCAGCCAGGTGTTCCGCGACTCGTACCTGCGCACCAACACGCCGAACGACGTGAGCGAGCTGGACATCAACTGCGACAACCTCGGCGAGTTCGAGACGGGCTGGGCCAAGATCCGCGGCCTGGTCGCCAGCTCGACCTCCGAGACGATCGCGGATCCGGCCCTCCTGGGCTCGATCACGTCCGGCCCCGAGTTCATCTTCGACGGCGGCAAGCTCCTCTGGGAGAGCGAAGCCAAGCAGCTGAACGGCGACTTCCTGAAGTTCGGCGTGGACGACCCCGAGAACTGAGATTCGAGGTCGCGAGCTCCGAGCTCGTATGGGAGGGGTGAGGCGCGAGCCTCGCCCCTCCTCGTTTTTCTTGCTTCGCGCTTCCCGCGGGACACCGCCGGACCGTCCGCCGCGGCGAGCGGCGAAGACGAGCGCGAGGACGGCGGCGCGCGGCGACGGGCCGCGCGGGGTGGGGAAGGAGGGACTCGAACCCTCATGGCCGCGAGGGCCTTCGGATTTTAAGTCCGATGCGTCTGCCGGTTCCGCCACTTCCCCGCCGTGGCGAGTGTAGCGGCGTCGCTCCTGCGGGAGTGCGCGGGCTGCGGAGGGACGGTCGCGCCGCGGTTCGCGGCGCCGGAGAGCGCGGTCGCGGCGTCGTCACCGCGAGGGCGTCGCGCGCGGGACGCGTCCGCCAGCGCCCGGAGCGCGCGTCGCGCGGCGCGGGCCGACGATGGAGGCGGCACCCGGACTCGAACCGGGGATAACGGATTTGCAATCCGTCGCCTTAGCCACTTGGCTATGCCGCCCTGGCGCGCGGCCGCGCGGGGAGGAGAGGATAGCGCGGGCCGGCGGGGGGTCAACGCGGGGCGCGGCCGACGGCTGACCACGCAGGAGGCCACGGGGCTGTCCTTCCGGACGGACGGAGCGGGCGCGGAGGGGGCCGGCGGGCTGCTCCAGGGGGCCCTCGCTCCCGGCCCGCCCCTTGCGCATGGCTCTCTCGCCATGAGCGAGCGACTTCCCCAGCTGTGCCTCGGTCTGTGGTCCCTGGGCCTCGTCGGGATGGGGGCGGCGCGAGGCGTGTTCCACCTCTTGCCCGGCACCGCGTGGTTCGACGCCGGGCTGGGGCTGTGCGCGGCGGGCGGCCTGTCCTACGGCTGCCTGGGGCTGCTGGAGCTCCTGGTCCGCCGCGGCCGCTAGAAGGTCCCTGGGGCCTCCTCGCGCCCGACTCCCCGGGAGCCGGAGCCGGCTCCCCCGGGACCACGGGAGGCCCTGGTGCAGGCCAGAGAGACAGGCGCGATCGCCACCCGGAGGCCAAGACCAGTCCTGGCGCGGAGCGAGAGGCCTCCCGTGGGGGGAAAGGAGAGGCGGCCCACTGCGACGGCAACTGTCCCTGTTGCCACCAGCTCGCGCCGGTAGCCCTCCTTCAGGATCGACCCTTCCCCCTCGGAAGTTCGTCCCAGTGGGTTTCCCGTCGCAGCGGGCCTGTCTCTGCTCCCCCAGCGGAAAGCGCTCACCGCACCGAACGGGGAAAGGGAAGAAAAAGCGCGGGCGCTCAGCGCGAGGTCTGCCCCTGCCCTCGCCGCAGGACCACGGTGCGGTCCGCCGGCGCGGGTCCGAAGGCCTCCTCGACCCCGTCCGCCCAGCGCACGACGAGGTCCTGGACCTCCTCCAGCGGGCCCAGCCCGACGTGGACGGTCGGGTCGCTGGCCGAGGCATAGCTCGAGCCGCTGCGCACGCGGAAGAGCCGCCGCCGGTCGCCCGCGAGCACGCTCAGGCCGGCGTCCAGGGCGT
The DNA here is from genome assembly GCA_902826945.1 of uncultured bacterium. Next base: position 1,891 of record CADEGS010000053.1, read on the forward strand.
CGCGACCGCTGCGCTCGAGCACGCGCACGGCCAGCCAGTGGCCGCGCCCGGGGACGACGTTGCGCAGGAGGTGCGCAGGGCCGTCGCGGTTCACGACCAAGAGGTCGAGCGCGCCGTCCCCGTCCACGTCGCCGACCGCGGCGCCGCGGCTGGTCGCGACCAGCGCCGCGCGCGTGCCGCCGCGCGGCAGCACCTCCTCGAAGCGGATGCTCGCGCCGCCGCGCAGGAGCAGGTTCTCCTCCGCGTAGGGGTCGCTCCCCGGCGCCGGGTCGTTCGCGCGCTCGACGCGGCCGTTCGCCTCGTACAGGTCCGGCCAGCCGTCGTCGTCGAGGTCGGCCAGCACGACGCCGAAGCGGGTGAACGGGCGCGAGGCCGCGCCCAGGCCGAGCTGCAGCGTCGAGTCGAACAGGAAGCGCCCGTCGTCGTTGCGGTAGAAGGAGTCGGACTCGCCGCCCTGGTTGACCACCAGGACGTCCTCGTCCCCGTCGCCGTCCACGTCCGCGGCCGCGATCCCCATGCCCGCCTTGGCGAAGCCGTGCTGGTCGAAGGCGAAGCCGCGCCGCATGGCCTCGTCGGCGAAGCCGCGCCCGCCGTCGTTGTGCCACATCTGGTTCGCCGTGCCGTCGTTGGCGACGAACACGTCGCTCCACCCGTCGCCGTCCTGGTCGAGGACGACGACGCCCAGGCCGTTGCCGAAGGCGGTGCGCAGGCCGGCCTCGGCGGAGGCGTCGCGGAAGCGGCCGGTGCCGTCGTTGCGGTAGAAGACGTCGGGAGCGGGGGCCAGGTACTGCTTCGGGCTGCAGTAATCGGGCGACTCGTTGATCACGCGCGTGCAGGTGATCTCGCTGCCGAGCGACCAGGCGATGTAGTTGACGACGAACAGGTCCAGGTCGCCGTCGTTCTCCGCGTCGAAGAAGGCCGCGCTCACGCTCCACGACGGGTCGCCGACGCCGGCCTCGGCCGTGGCGTCCCGGAAGCGCGCGCCGCCCTCGTTCCGGAGCAGCGCGTTCGGGCCGAGGTTCAGGACGTAGAGGTCGATCCGGCCGTCCTCGTCGGCGTCGCCCGCGGCGAGGCCCATGCCGTAGGCGCTCTCGCGCGCGCCGGCCGGCGCGGGCGCCGCGGCGAAGCGCCCGCGGCCGTCGTTCAGGAAGAGCGCGTCGGAGGGCGAAGGCGGGGAGCCGGGCGCGAGGAAGCCCGACTGCACGAGGTAGGCGTCGAGGTCGCCGTCGGCGTCCACGTCCAGCAGCCCGCAGCCGCCGGCGATGATCTCGGGGAAGAGGCAGCGCTCGCCGTGTCCGGAGACGTGCTCGAAGAGCAGGCCGCGCTGCGCCGCGCACTCCTCGAGCCAGGGCGTGCCCGGGCGCTCCGGAGCGGGCGGGAGGGCGGGCTCGCCGCACGCGCCCGCGGCGAGCGCGGCGAGCGCCGCGGCGCCGGCGCGGCGCGTCGCGAGCGCGCGCCGCGGCGCTGCCGGGGCGCTCGGCCCGCGCTCCTCGCCCGGCCCGCTCATCCTCCGCCCGCGCCGCGCGCGTCGCGCAGGGCGTTCTCGACCTTGCGCCGCAGCTCCGGCTCGCTCGTCGGGCGCCCGCGCGCCTCCGCCAGCGCGCTGCGCGCGCCCTCCGCGTCGCCTTGCATCTGCCGCGCGCGCGCCAGCCCGACCCAGACGTCGCCGTCGTCGACGCCCGCGCGCAGCGCGCCCTCGTACGCCGCGGCCGCCTCCCGCCAGGCGCGCTGCTCGAGCAGCAGGCGGCCCAGCGCGAGGTGCGTCGGCGCGTTGCGCTGGTCGCGCTCCAGGCAGGCGCGGAAGGCCTCGATCGCGCCGGGCGCGTCGCCGCGGCGCTCGCGCAGGACGCCCAGGAAGTGCAGCGGCGCCCCGTAGTCCGGGTGCAGCGCGATCGTGCGCTCGAGCGTGGCGCCGGCCTCCTGGTCGAGCCCGGCGCGCAGCTCGGCCTCGGCCAGCCCGATCAGCGAGCCGCGGTCCTCCGGCGCCTGCGCCACGCAGCCGCGGAAGGCCGCCAGCCCCTCCTGCACGCGCCCGGCGCGCAGGTACGCCCGCCCGAGGAAGCGCTGGTGGGGGAGATCGCCGGAGAGCTCCGGCGAGAGCGCCTCCAGCACCCGGATCGCGTCGTCGAAGCGTCCCGCGTCGTAGAGCTCCTGGGCGACCTTGCGGCGCGCGCCGCGCGTGACGACCAGCGCCTGGCCGCGCTCGCGGTCGTAGGGCGTCTCCCAGCGCGGCGCCCCGCCCTCGCCCAGCGCCTGCTCCGCGGCCGCCTCCCCCTCGCGCCCGAGCATGCGCAGCGCGGTCGCGCGCAGGTGGTGCGTCCAGGAATCGCGCGGCGCCAGCGCGAGGGCGTGGTCGAGGTCCGCCAGCGCGTCCGCCGCCGCGCCGCGCTCGAGGCGCACGCGCCCGCGGCCGCTCCAGGCCGCTCCTTCGTCGGGCGCGAGCGCGACCGCGCGCGCGCAGGAGGCTTCGGCCTCGTCCATGCGTCCGAGCTCCAGCAGGACGCCGCCGAGGTGCCAGTGGAAGGCCGCCTCGTCCGGGCGCAGCGCGAGCGCGGCCCGGAGCGCGTCCCGCGCCTCTTCCAGCGCGCCCACGTCGTAGAGCGCGAGCGCCCGCTGGTAGGGCCAGCGCGCGTCGCCGGGGTCCGTGCGCTCGGCGCGCTCGTAGCAGGGCACCGCGCTCGCGGGCAGGAAGTTGGCGTGGTAGACGAGCCCCAGAGCGCCCCACGCGTCGGCCGCGTCCGGCCGCGAGCGGACGGCCGCGCGCGCCGCCGAGAGGCGCTCGGCGAGGAGCGGGTCGAGGTCGGCCGGCAGGGCCTCGAGCGCGGGCTCGGCAGGCGTCGTGCTCGCCGGGCGGCAGCCGGCCAGGAGGGGCGTCGCCCAGCACGCCAGGAGGGCCGTTCGCGGCGCGCGGCGCATGTCGGGGGCGATCGTAGCCCTGACGCACGAGGGGTCAATCCGGGGGGCGCCGGGCGCTCGCGGCCGGAAAGCCTTTCGCGCGCGGGGCCGGCGCAGCCGGTCCGCTCCGGCCTCGTGCGCGACGCCCGGCTAGGATGGTCCCGGAGGCGTATCTCCGCGGGCCTTCTCGGCTAGTGTGGAACGGCCTCTCGCCCCCGCGCTCCCCGCCACCCCCGGTACTCCCATGAGGATCCACAACGCCCTCGGGACGCTCGTCCTCGGCTCGCTCGCCTCGGCCCAGGTGCTGCACGAGCAGCGCATCGCCGAGGGCCTGGGCGGGTTCCCGGTCAACCTGCCCAACGGCGCGCAGTTCGGCGCGCGCCTGGCCGCGCTCGGCGACCTGGACGGCGACGGCATCGTCGATCTGGCGGTCGGGGAGCCGCAGGGCTCCGACGGCTTCGTCTCCGCGGGCGCCGTGTGGATCCTGTTCTTGAATGCGAACGGCACGGTGCGCTCCTACCAGAAGATCAGCGCGACGCAGGGCGGCTTCACGGGCGCCCTCGGCGCGGGCTCCTACTTCGGCTCGGGGCTGGCGCTGCTCGACGACCTCGACGGCGACGGCGTGCGCGAGCTCGCCGTCGGCGCGGACGGCGACGGCCAGGGCGGCTACCGCCGCGGCGCGGTGTTCGTGCTGTTCCTGCGCACCGACGGCACCGTGCGCACGCAGACCAAGATCGCGAGCGGGCTGGGCGGCTTCACGGGGACGCTCGACAACAGCGACCGCTTCGGCGGCGCGCTGGCCCAGGTCGGCGACATCGACGACGACGGGAAGGTGGAGCTGGCGGTGGGCGCGCGCCAGGACGACGACGCGGCCACCGACACGGGCGCGGTCTACCTGCTGTCGCTGAACCCGACCGGCACGGTGGCGACCACGAGGAAGCTGAGCGCGACGAGCGGCGGCCTGACCTTCCCGATCGTCGAGGGCGACGAGCTCGGCGGCGGCCTGGGCGCGCTGGGCGACTGGGACGGGGACGGCACCGAGGACCTCGCGGTCGGGATGATCAAGTTCAAGACGCCCGTGACGGGCAACCCGCCGGTCGAGGAGGACAGCGGGTCGGTGATCCTCCTGCGGCTGAACCCCGACGGCACCCAGAAGTCCTTCAACCGCATCCACAAGGGCTCGAGCGGCTTCACGCCGGGGCATCCCGGAGCGCTCTTCGGCAGCGCCATCCTGCTCGGCGAGGACTACGACGGGGACGGGGTGCGCGACCTCCTGGTCGGCTCGTCGAGCTATGGCGCGGCGACGGTGGCGACCCAGGACGGCAACATCACCGGGGCGCTGTGGCTGCTCTACATGAACGCCGACGGCACCGTGCGGGCCAACCTCCAGGTCGCGCGGAACCAGGTCGGCTTCACGGGCCCGATCGTCGGCGGCGACGCCTTCGGCTGCGCCCTGGCCCTGATCGGCGACGCGGACGGCAACGGCAAGAAGGACGTGGCCGTGGGCGCGCGCGGAGCGGACGTGGGGGGGCTCGACGCCGGCGCGGTGTGGGAGCTGTCCCTGCGCGCGGGCACGGCCAACGCGGCCGCGTCCATGGAGCGCACGGGCGCGGGCAACTTGACCGGCGCGCTCCTGTTCACGACCACGGGAACCGGCTTCACGGTCCCGCGTCTCGGGGGCACCTCGCGCCTGCGCGCGCTGGTGGACGCCGACCACAACCAGACGCTGTTCTTCGGCTTCGACACGAAGGTCACGCTCCCCGTCCCGGGGGGCTGGACGCTCCTGTGCGTGGACGGCGGCGCCGGGCTGGGCGAGATCTTCACCGGCAGCGGCATGGTCGTGAACAAGAACGCGAACAACCAGTCGAACCTGACGCTGAACTTCCCGAACAACGGCGCGCTGGTCGGGTTCGCGTTCACCGTGCAGGCGCTGCTGCTCGACTCGACGGGCGCGAACCTGTTCTCCGTGACGAACGCCTGGGACATCACGATCGGGCTGTAGCGGCCCGCGCGCGTCGCGGCTTCAGCCGCCCGACACGCGCAGCGACAGGACCGTCGTGGTCGAGCCGCCGGGGCTCGTCGCCCGCACCGTGTAGCCGGCGGTCAGGCTGGTCTGGTTCGGCGTGCCGTGGATGCGGCCGCTCTTCGGGTGGAGCTGGAGGCCCGAGGGGTCGGGGATCGCCTCGCGCGCGCGCAGCGTGAGCCACGCGACCGCGGCGGAGTGGAGCGACGTCGAGTCGAGCGCCGTGCCGCTGAACGAGCCCGTCGGCGCGGAGGCCATGCTGCCGAGCGAGCCGGCCATGCCCGCGCCGGCCAGGAACGCGCTCTTCTGCGCGTGGAAGGGCTTGTTCAGCCACTCCAGGCGCTCCCACAGCTTCGCGCCGTGCCACAGGTCGTGCACGTTGGGTCCCAGCGCGCCGCGCAGCTTCGGAAAGCCGTCGGCGTCGTTGGAGAAGTCGATCGCGCTGGCGGAGCAGTCGTAGGCGAGCAGGACCGGCGTCGTCGCTCCGTTGCACAGCGGGTCCAGGAGCACGCGCGCCACGCTCCCCGCGTCCAGCAGGGCGGGGTCGGCGTCGCCCATCGAGCTCGCGCTCAGGCCGGGCGTGCTGACGCTCTCCCAGTGGTGCGCGACGACGCCGTCGTCGGAGCGGTAGGCGGGGAAGGACGTGAGCACGTCGAAGCACAGCACCCCCGCCACGCGCGAGCTGGCGGCCCTCTGCGCGCTGCCGCCGGGCCGCCCGAGCTCCGGCCCGAGCGCCACCCAGGCGGCGAGCGTGGCCCCCGAGGACACGCCGTGCAGGAAGACGCGCTGCGGGTCGATCGGGAAGCTCGTCTGCGTCTTCGCCCACTGCAGCGCGTGCAGCACGTCCTTCTCCGGCATGACCGCGTCGGGATCCTCCCAGCGGCCGCTCGCGTGCCCGGGCGGGACGAACCAGCCCGAGAAGGGGCCCGACGTCACCGTGCCGGCGACGACGATGGCGAAGCCCGCGTTCACCAGCCGGGTGAAGAGCGCCTCCCTCGCGTCCGCGGGATCGAGCGCGGAGAGCGGCGGCGCGCCGTGGTAGCCGGAGCTCGTGTTGGCGAGCACGCACGGCCAGCCGCTCAGCGGCGGCTGCCCGGCCGGCAGCCAGACGTTCAGCGTCTCCCACGGGTGCACGAACGACTGCTCCGGCGGGCGGTAGTCGATCGGCGCGGCGTTGTGGGGCAGGAGCACGCCGGGGCGCGCCTGCACCGAGCCGCCGCTGACGTTGAGCAGGCGGTTCGGCAGGCTCGGCGTGACGGAGAACGCGTCCACGCGCCCCGACACGCCGGGCACGATCGGCGCGATCGGCGCGAGCCCGAGCACGTGCGGGCCGGAGGGGTACGAGAGCCCCGAGGGCGGCGCCGGGAAGCGCACCTCGATCTGGAGCGGCGTGCTCGCGCTGCCGGTCTCGTTCGACGCGACGACGTGCAGGACGGTCAGCGGCCGCGGCGCGGTCGGCGTGCCGGTGACGAGCCCACGCAGCGGATCGAGGAAGAGGCCCGGCGGGAGGCTGCCGCTCGGCAGGGCGTAGAGGTCGACCGGGCCGCCGGCGCTGTGCGGGACGGCCGTGTACGGCCCGCCGCCGAGCTCGAGCACGAGCGCGCCCGGCGTGTACGAGAACGCCTGCGGAGCGACGCCGAAGACCTCGATCGTGACCGTCGCCGCGCTCGCGCCGCCGGCGTTCGCGGCGATGATCGTCACCGCGCGCGGCGGCTCGGGAGCCAGGGGGATCCCCGAGACGGCTCCGGTGATCGGGTCGAGCGCCAGGCCGGCGGGCAGCGACGACCCGGCCGCCAGGGCGAAGGCCGCGGGCCGCCCGCCATCGACCTGCGGCACGAGCGGCGCGATCGCCAGCCCCTCCGGCACGACCGCCTGCGGCGGCGCGTAGCGCAGGTTCCGCGGAGCCTGGGGGAGGACCCCCGGGCCCGCGTCGGGAGTGCTCCGGTCGGCTGAGCCCCCGCGCCGCACCAGGCCCTGCGCCTGGCTCGGCATGCAGAGGGCCAGGGCGAGGACGAGCGAGAGGGCGCGCCCGGCCGGGGTCGTCGCGCGGAGGGTCATCGGTCGGGGTGCCCCTGCGGGGCAATTGAGCATTCGTACTCGAAGGCCTCCGTTCCGGCAACCCGCCGCCTTCCGCACCTGCCCCCGACCCCCTCGGAAGGCGTCGGGGGGGACTCGCCGCGGACGTCCTCCCGAGCGCTCCCTAGGATGGCGCGCCCATGAACGCGGGCGCGCAGGAGCGGAGGGAGCCCCGGGCGCTGCCCGCGAGCCGCGCCGGAGGGCCCGCCGGCGAGCGCCTCGCCTGGATCCTGCTCGGGGTCGTGCTCGCGGGGACGGCGCTCGTGCGCTGGCGCCTGCTCGACGCGCCGCTCGAGCGCGACGAGGGCGAGTACGCCTACATCGGGCGGCAGCTCCTGCGCGGCGAGCCGCCCTACGCCTCGGCCTACAACATGAAGCTGCCGGGCGTCTACGTCGCCTACGCGCTGGTCATGGCGGCGTTCGGCGAGACGCTGCGCGGGATCCATCTGGGGCTGCTCGTCGCGAGCCTCCTCTCGACCGGGCTCGTCTTCGCGCTCGGGCGCCGGCTGCTCGGGGCCGGCGCGGGCCTGGCCGCGGCGACGGTGTTCGCCGCGCTGGCGTTGAGCGAGGGCGTGCAGGGCGCCTTCGCCAACGCCGAGCACTTCGTGCTCGTGCCCGCGCTCGCCGGCTGCCTCCTGCTCGTGCGCGCCCGCGACGCGGTCGGAGGCCGCGCGCTCGCCGAACTCTTCCTCGCGGGCTTCCTCTTCGGCACCGCCTTCGTCGTCAAGCAGCACGGGCTCTTCCTCGGCCTGGGCGCCGGCGTCTGGCTGGCGTCGATCGAGGCGCGCGGCCTGCGGCGCGCGCCGGGCGCGGCGCTCGCGCGGCTGGCGCTGTTCGCGCTCGGCTGCGCGCTGCCCTACGGGCTCGTGTGCGCCTGGATGGCGCTCGCCGGCGTCTTCGACTCGTTCTGGTTCTGGACCTTCACCTACGCGCGCGAGTACGCGGGCGTGCGGCCGTGGTCGGAGCTGTGGAAGAACCTGCACGGCAAGGGGCGCTACGTCGTGAGCGCCGCGCCCTGGCTGTGGGCGCTCGGCGCGCTGGGGCTGACGGCGCTCGCCTGGGACGCGCGCGCGCGCCGCGCGGCGGGCTTCCTGCTCCTCTTGGCCTTGGGCTCCTTCCTGGCGCTCACCCCTGGCTTCCACTTCCGCCCGCACTACTTCGTGCTCGCTCTCCCTGCCGTCGCGTTGCTCGCGGGCGCGCTCGTGGGGGGGATGGGACGTCGGCTCGTCGGCGTCGTCCGCGCGCGCTACGTCTGCCTGCTCGCGGCGTTGCCGCTGCTTGCCGCCCTGAGCGACAGCTTCTGGCGCCAGCGGCAGTACCTCTTCGAGCTCCCTCCCGCGTTCGTGACGCGCAAGGTGTTCAGTCCCGCGAACCCCTTCGCGGAGGCCCTTCCTGTTGCGAACTTCGTGCGCGAGGCGACGGCTGCGGACGAACCCGTCGCGATCTTCGGCAGCGAGCCCGAAATCTGGTTCTACGCCGATCGCCGTGCCGCAGCGGGCTACGTCTACGTGTACGCCTTGATGGAGCCACAGCCCTTCGCGCTCCAGATGCAACGCGACATGATCCGTCAGCTCGAGGCCAGCCGGCCGAACGTCCTGGTCTTCGTGCGCGTCGCGACCTCGTGGCTTGGCTCCGAGCGCTCGCACCGTGAGTTCCCCGACTGGATCCAGCGCACGCTGCGCGACTTCGAGCTGGTCGCCTTCATGCCGGTCGGGCTCAACTCGCGCCTGCTGCGCGGTCCCGCGATCGAGGCGCTCGGGCCCGACCGGCCGAAGGAGGGCGTGGTCGAGGTCTATCGCCGCCGCTAGCGGCGTGCCCCCTCGCGCCAGGGCTCGCCCGCGCGGTAGCGCTCGAGCGCCGGCGCGTAGAGCGCAGCCGACGCGCCCGCGCGCGCGACGGCGCGCTCCTGCAGCTGGGCGGCCTCCTCGAACGCGCCGCACTCCGCGCGCGCCGCGGCGAGGGTGGCCAGCGCGCGCGCGTCGCCCTGGCGCGTGGCCGCGACGCAGGCCTGCGCCAGGCGCGTCGCGCGCGCGCCGTCGCGCAGCGCCGCGTCGGGCGCGGTGGCGAGGATCCAGGCCAGGCCCAGCGCGGCGCCGAGCGGCGGCGCGCCCTGCGGCGCGAGCGCGAGCGCGCGCTCGTAGAGCGCGGCCGCGCGCGCCGGCTCGCCCAGCCCCTCGTGGGCGCGCGCGCGGTCCTCGAGCAGGCGCGCGTCGGGTCCGAGCACGCGCTCGGCCGCGTCGAAGGCGTCCAGCGCCTCGCGCCAGCGGCCCAGCCCGAGCAGCGCGCCGCCGCGGTTGCGCAGCGCCTCGCCGAAGCCGGGCCGCAGGCGCACGGCGCGCTCGAAGAGCTCGAGCGCCCGCGCGCCCTCGCCCGCCTGGGCGCAGGCGATGCCCAGGTTGTTCGCGGCCTGCGGGTCGCCCGGGTCGAGCGCGAGCGCGCGCTCGAACGACGCGCGCGCCAGGGCGGGCTGCCCCTGGCGCTGGAGCGCGATCCCGAGCCCGTTGTGCGCGCGCCCGAGGTCCGGCCGCAGCGCGAGCGCGCGCTCGTAGCCGGCGCGCGCCGCCGCGTGGTCGCCTGCCTGCAGGTCGAGCTCCGCCAGCGCGAGCAGCGCGACGTCGTTCTGCTCGTCGACGTCGAGGGCGTGGGAGAAGAGGGAGCGGGAGTCGTGCCAGAGGCGTGCCTGGGCGCGCGTGGCGCTGCCGAGCAGCAGCAGCGCGAGCGCGGCCGGGAGCACGAGCGCGCGGCGCGCGCGCGGGCGGGCGCGGGTCAGGCGCTCGAGCGCGCCGACCAGCGCCAGGGCGAGGCCGATCGAGGGCAGGTAGGTGTAGCGGTCGGCGCGCGCCTGCTCGCCGACCTGCACCAGCCCGATGACGGGCAGGAGCATGACGAGGAACCACGCCCAGCCGGCGAGGAGCGCCGGCAGGCGCGCGCGCAGGCGCCAGGCGAGCGCGCTGGCGGCGACCAGCGCGGCGAGCGCGAGCAGCGCGGGCGCGCCCCAGGCCGGCTCGTCGGGCCGGGCGATGGCGGGGTGGGGATAGAAGACGGCGAGGTCGCTCGGGAAGACGCTCTCCGCGACGTAGGCGGCGGCGGAGCGCGCCGCGTTCGCGAGCCGCGCGGCGAGGCCGATCCGCTGCTGGTCGCGCACCGCTCCGGCGGCGCGCTGCGTGACGACCGTCAGCGCGGCGAAGGCGGCCGAGAGGGCGAAGAAGGGCAGCTTCTCGAGCACGAGGCGCCGGCTGCGCGCGCGCTCGAGGGGCCAGCGGTCGAGCACGAGCAGCACCAGGGGCAGCGTGACGAGCATGGCCTTGGCGCACAGGCCGAGCGCGAGGGCGAGCAGGGCGAGCGCGTAGCCCGTGCGCCGGCCGTGGCGCGCCCAGGCGGCCCAGGCGCGGAGCGCGAGGGCGAAGAAGAGCGCGCAGAGCACGTCCTTGCGCTCGGAGGCCCAGGCGACGGACTCGACGCGCAGCGGGTGGACGGCGAAGAGGAGCGCGACGGCGAGCGCGGCGCCGAGCGAGAGGCCGAGCGCCTCGAGCGCGAGGCACAGCGCGCAGGCGGCGAGCGCGTGCAGGCCGAGCGAGACGAGGTGGTGCGGCCCCGGATCGAGCCCGAACAGCTCGACGTCGAGCATGTGCGAGAGCCAGGTCAGCGGGTGGAAGTTGGCGGTCTGCTCGTTCGTGAAGGCCCAGCGCAGGCCCGCGGCGCTGAGGCCGCGCTGCACGAGCGGATTCTCGGTCAGGTACTTCGGGTCGTCGTAGTTGACGAACCCGTTCGCGCGCAGCGGCGCGAAGGCCCACGCGCACGCGAGCACGAGCGCCAGGCAGGCGAGCGCGCGCCTCATCGCCGGCTCCCCTCGCCTCCGCCCGCCTGCGCGCCCTCGCTCTCCCGCAGCTTCGCGGCGATCGCGGCGGCGCGGCGCTGCGCGTCCGCCAGGGTCGGGTCGAGCTCCGCGGCGGCGGCGTGGTGGCGCAGCGCCAGGCGCGGCTGCCCGAGCGCCTCCTGGACCAGGCCCATCTGGTAGTGCGCCGACGCGTTGCTCGGCGCCAGCCCCAGCGCCTGGCCGAGCTCGCGCTCGGCCAGCCGCAGCTCGCCCGCCAGCCGCGCGACCATGCCGAAGGAGGCGTGCGCGCGCGCGCTTTCGGGCTCGAGCGCGAGCGCGGCCCGGAAGTGCGGCAGGGCGCGCTCGGGCTCGCCTCCCAGCCCCAGGAGCAGCCCCAGGTTGACGTGCGCGTCGGCGAAGTCGGGGCGCTGGGCGAGCGTGCGCTCGAGCGCGGCGCGCGCCTCGTCGGGCCGGCCCAGCCGCTGCAGCGCGATCGCCAGGTTGTAGCGCGCGTTGGCGTGGTCCGGCTGGATCGCGAGCGCGCGCTCGAGGTGCGCGCGCGCGTCCTCCGCCGCGCCCTCGCGCAGGAGCTCGCAGGCGAGCGAGAAGTGCGCGATCGGGTTCTGCTCGTCGACGTCGAGGGCGTGGGAGAAGAGGGAGCGGGAGTCGTGCCAGAGGCGTGCCTGGGCGCGCGTGGCGCTGCCGAGCAGCAGCAGCGCGAGCGCGGCCGGGAGCACGAGCGCGCGGCGCGCGCGCGGGCGGGCGCGGGTCAGGCGCTCGAGCGCGCCGACCAGCGCCAGGGCGAGGCCGATCGAGGGCAGGTAGGTGTAGCGGTCGGCGCGCGCCTGCTCGCCGACCTGCACCAGCCCGATGACGGGCAGGAGCATGACGAGGAACCACGCCCAGCCGGCGAGGAGCGCCGGCAGGCGCGCGCGCAGGCGCCAGGCGAGCGCGCTGGCGGCGACCAGCGCGGCGAGCGCGAGCAGCGCGGGCGCGCCCCAGGCCGGCTCGTCGGGCCGGGCGATGGCGGGGTGGGGATAGAAGACGGCGAGGTCGCTCGGGAAGACGCTCTCCGCGACGTAGGCGGCGGCGGAGCGCGCCGCGTTCGCGAGCCGCGCGGCGAGGCCGATCCGCTGCTGGTCGCGCACCGCTCCGGCGGCGCGCTGCGTGACGACCGTCAGCGCGGCGAAGGCGGCCGAGAGGGCGAAGAAGGGCAGCTTCTCGAGCACGAGGCGCCGGCTGCGCGCGCGCTCGAGGGGCCAGCGGTCGAGCACGAGCAGCACCAGGGGCAGCGTGACGAGCATGGCCTTGGCGCACAGGCCGAGCGCGAGGGCGAGCAGGGCGAGCGCGTAGCCCGTGCGCCGGCCGTGGCGCGCCCAGGCGGCCCAGGCGCGGAGCGCGAGGGCGAAGAAGAGCGCGCAGAGCACGTCCTTGCGCTCGGAGGCCCAGGCGACGGACTCGACGCGCAGCGGGTGGACGGCGAAGAGGAGCGCGACGGCGAGCGCGGCGCCGAGCGAGAGGCCGAGCGCCTCGAGCGCGAGGCACAGCGCGCAGGCGGCGAGCGCGTGCAGGCCGAGCGAGACGAGGTGGTGCGGCCCCGGATCGAGCCCGAACAGCTCGACGTCGAGCATGTGCGAGAGCCAGGTCAGCGGGTGGAAGTTGGCGGTCTGCTCGTTCGTGAAGGCCCAGCGCAGGCCCGCGGCGCTGAGGCCGCGCTGCACGAGCGGATTCTCGGTCAGGTACTTCGGGTCGTCGTAGTTGACGAACCCGTTCGCGCGCAGCGGCGCGAAGGCCCACGCGCACGCGAGCACGAGCGCCAGGCAGGCGAGCGCGCGCCTCATCGCGCGCCCTCGCCGCCGCTCGCCTGGTCGGCGCCGCCGGGGACGAGCGAGCCGCCGGCGCGATAGCGCGCGAGCCGGCTCTCGCGCTCCGCGCGCCCCTGCGCGCCGCCGAGCGCGAGCGCGCGCTCGCCCGCCGCGCTGGCGCCGGCGCCGTCGCCGCTCGCCGCCAGCGCCGCCGCGAGCACGTCCAGCGCGTCCGCGTCCCCCTGGCGCGCGGCGGCCCGGCGCGCGCAGGCCAGCGCCTCGGCGCGCTCGGCGGGCGTGGCGGGCGTGGTGGACACGAGCCACGAGAGCGCCAGCCCCGCCTCGGCCAGGTCCGGATCGCAGCGCAGCGCCGCGCGGTACTGCGCGAGCGCCGCCGCGCGCTCGCCCTGCCCGTCGAGCAGCGCGCCCAGCTCGTGGTGGGCGCGCGCGTCGTCGGGCGCGACGCAGAGCAGCGCCTCCCAGGCCTCGCGCGCGGCCACGTCCTGGCCCAGCGCGGCGCTCGCGCGCGCCAGGCCGGTCAGCGCCGGCGCGAACCCCGGCGCGCGGCGGGCCGCCTGCGCGAACGCCTCGCGCGCGCCCGCGAGGTCGCCGCGCAGCGCGCGCACGGACGCGTAGCTCACCGCCGGCCGCGGGTCTCCCGGCGCCAGCGCCATCGCGCGCGCGAGCACCGGCTCGGCCTCCTCGAGCCGGCCGTCCTCGGCCAGCGCCGAGCCCAGGTTCGTGGCCGCCACCGCGTTCTCGCCCGTGACGGCGAGCGCGCGCCGGAAGAGCGTGATCGTGTCGCGCCAGGTGGCGGCCTGCCGCGCGCTCGCGAGCCCGAGCGCGAGCGCCAGCGCGGAGAGCCCCGCCCACGTCGCGCGCGCGGGAAGCCGCGCGGAGAGCGGCACGACGAGGGCGAGCGAGAGCCCCACGCTCGGGAGGTAGAAGTAGCGGTCGGCCAGCGCCTGCCCGCCGACCTGCACGATGCCGAGCACCGGCAGCAGCATGACGAGCGTCCACAGCCACCCGATCCAGACCGCGGGGGCGCGCCGGCGCGCGGCGAAGGCCACGAGGGTGAGCGCCGCGACCGCGCCCGCCGCGCCGAGCGCGCCGGCGCTCCAGGGCGACCCGGCGGCGCCCTCCACGAGCAGCGGGTGCGGGTAGTAGCACGCCAGCCCGCTCGGCCAGACGAAGCGCCGCAGGTAGCCGAGCACCGCCACCGGCGCGTGCGCGAGCCGGGCGTCGAGCGGGAGCCGCTCGAAGGGCTGGATCGCGCCGCCCGCTCCCTGCGCCAGGAGCGTGACGGCCGTCGAGGCCAGCGCGAGCGCGAGGAACGGCGCCTTCTCGAGCACGAGCGCGCGCGCCGAGGTCGTCCGCGTGCGCGCCAGCGGCCAGCGATCGACGAGCAGCAGCACGACGGGCAGCGTGACGAGCATCGGCTTCGCCAGGAGCCCGAGCGCGAAGCAGCCCGCCGCCGCCCACGGCACGCGCCCGCGCGGCGCGCGCGCGTGCCCGGCGTACAGCCACAGGCAGAGGAAGAAGAAGGCGCCCGAGAGCACGTCCTTGCGCTCGGCGATCCACGCCACCGACTCGACGTGCAAGGGGTGCAGCGCGAAGAGCAAGGCCGTCCCGGCCGCCGCGGCGAGCCCCACGCCCAGCCGCCGCAGCGCGAGCAGGCACAGGGCCGAGCCCAGCGCGTGCCAGGCGACCGAGACCAGGTGGTGGCGCCCCGGGTCGAGCCCGAAGAGCTCGACGTCGAGCATGTGCGAGAGCCACGTCAGCGGATGCCAGTTCGAGGCGTGGAAGGCGCCGAACGCCCAGCGCACGCCCGCGGCGGTGAGCCCGCGCGCGACGATCGGGTTCGCGCTGACGTAGGGCGGGTCGTCGTAGGAGACGAAGCCCGCCCGCGCCACGCCCGCGTAGGCGGCGAGCACGGCGAGCGCCAGGAGCACCGCCAGGCCGCGGCGCGCGCGCGCTTCGCTCACCGACCCTCCTCCTGCCAGGCGCGGCCGCTCGCGTAGCGGGCCAGGCGCTCCTGCCACGCGGCGCGCAGGCCCGCGGGGGCGCGCGCGAGCGCGGCGCGCTGCGTGCGCGCGGCCGCCTCGAAGTCGCCGCTCGCGGCCTGCGCCGCGGCCAGCGTGGCCTGGACGCCGGGATCGTCGGAGCGGCGCGCGGCGAGCTCCGCCCAGCGCAGCGCCTCGGCCGGCGCGCGCAGCGCGGGGTCGGCCGCGGTCGCGAGCACCCACGCCAGGCGCTCCGCGGCGAGCGTCGAGCGCGGGTCGCGCGCGAGCGCGCGCCGCAGGTGCGCGCACGCCGCGCGCGCCTCGCCCAGCGCGACGAGGAGCGCACCCAGGTTGGCCTCCGCCGCGGCGTCGTCCGGCGCGAGCGCGAGCGCCTGCTCGAAGCTCGCGCGCGCCTCCGCGAGGCGGCCCATGCGCCCGAGCACGACGCCGCGCAGCGCGTGCGCCGGCGCGAAGGCCGGGTCGGCGGCGAGCGCCGCGTCGAGGCGTGCCAGGGCGCGCGGCGGCGCGCCCTGGCGCAGGTGGACGAGCGCCGCGTCGTACAGCGCCAGCCGGTCGGCGGGACGGATCGCGAGCGCCGCCTCGTAGTGCGCGAGGCCCTCGTCCAGCCGGCCGTCGGCGACGAGCGCCAGCCCGAGGTTCAGGTGCGCGGTCGCGTTGTCGCGCGTCACCGCCAGCGCGCGCTCGAAGAGCGTCTGCGTGCTGCGCCAGACCGCGGTCTGCGCGCGCGCGGCCAGCGCCCAGGGGACGAGGAAGGCGCCTGCGAGGGCGGCCAGAAGCGGCGTGCGGGCGGGCGCGGGCACGAGCGCGCGCGCCAGCGCCGTCGCGCCGCCCGCGCCGGCGAGCAGGAGCCCGATCGTCGGCAGGTAGGCGTAGCGCTCCGCCCAGGCCTGGTCGCCGACCTGCACCAGCCCGATCACCGGCAGCAGCGCGAGAAGGAACCAGAGCCAGCCGGTGAAGAGCCAGCCCGCTCGTGCGCGCGCGCGCCACGCGACGAGCGAGAGCGCCGCCAGGACGAGCGCGCTCGCCCAGAACGCGGCGTCGAACGGCCGATAGCCCGGAAGCAGGGCGGCGTGGGGGTGCAGCACGGCCAGGTCGTGCGGCCAGACGGTCTGCGCGGCATAGGTGAGCGCGGCCGTGCAGGCGTTCGAGACGCGCGCGGCGAGCGGCAGCGCCTCGAACGAGCGCAGCGCGCCGCTCGAGCCCTGCGCCCAGAGCGCCAGCCCGCAGGCGAGCGCGCAGAGGAGCGCGAGCGGCAGCTTCTCGCGCACGCGCGCGGCCCAGGGCTCGGCGCGCGCGAGCGGCCAGCGGTCGAGCAGGAGCAGCACGAGCGGCAGGCTGACCGCCATCGGCTTGGCGCACAAGGAGAGACCCAGCGCCAGCGCGACCAGGCCGAGGTCGCGCCCGCGGCGCGTGCGCGCGAAGCGCGCCCAGGCGAGCAGCGCGAGCATCCAGCCCGCGCCCGCCAGCAGGTCCTTGCGCTCGGCCACCCAGGCGACGGACTCGACGCGCAGCGGGTGCACGGCGAAGGCCGCGGCGACGAAGGCCGCCTGCCCGAGCGCCAGGCCCAGCGCGTCGAGCGCGAGGAAGAGCAGCACCGCGTTCGCCGCGTGCCAGGCGAGCGAGACCAGGTGGTGGGCGCCCGCGTCGAGGCCGAACAGCTCGACGTCGAGCATGTGCGAGAGCCAGGTCAGCGGGTGCCAGTTCGAGGAGTGCGCGCTGACGAGCGCCCAGCGCAGGCCGTCGAGCGAGAGGCCGCGCCGCACCGTCTCGTTCGCGAGCACGTAGCCGTCGTCGTCGTAGGCGACGAAGCCGTTGTGCGCCAGCGGCGCGTAGACGGCCGCGCACAGCCCGAAGAGGAGCGCGCAGACGAGGAGGCGCAGCCGGATCCCGCCCGCCATGGGCCGCCAGTGTCGGCTCCGCGCGCGCGCGGGGACAGCGCCGGGCGCGCCGGTCACGGCTGGCGCGGCCCGCGCGCCGGGCGGCCGGAGCGGTAGAGGTCGAGGCGCGCGGCCTCGGCGGCGCGCGCGCCCGGCGGGGCCAGCGCGAGCGCGCGCTCCTGCGCGCGCACCGCGGCGGGGAAGTCGCCGCGCTCGGCCTGCGCCGCGGCGAGCAGCGCCTGCGCGCGCCACGGCTCGATCGCCTCTCCGGCCTCGAGCGAACGCGCCAGCGCCAGGGCGCGCTCGCCGTCGCGCGCGGCCGGCTCCTCGGCGCTGGCGCAGAGCCAGGCGAGGGCCGCCGCCGCGCGCACGCGCAGGGCCGCGTCGTCCGCGCCGTCCGCGAGCGCGGCGCACGCGTCGCGGGCCTGCGCGGAGCGCCCGAGGAGCTCCAGCGCGCGCGCGCGCTGGAAGGCCGCCTCGCCGTTCCAGGGCTGGTACGCGCAGGCGCGCTCGAGCGCGGGGAGGGCGGCCTCCGCGTCGCCCTCGGCGAGCGCGAGCAGCCCCAGGTTGAGGTGCGCGCCGACCAGGTCCGGGCGCAGCGCGAGCGCTGCCTGCCACAGCCGGCGCGCCTCGTCGCGCTGGCCGCGCCCGGCCAGCACGCTGGCCAGGTTGCTCTTCACCTCCGGGGAGCGCGGCCAGCGCTCGGCCAGCGCGCGCAGCACGCTCTCCGCCTCGTCCGCGCGCCCCGAGCGCGCCAGCGCGATGCCGAGGTTCACGCCGGCGTTGCGGTCGTCGGGGCGCGCGTCGAGCGCGCTCCGGTAGAGGGCCAGCGCCTCGTTCACG
This sequence comes from uncultured bacterium, assembly GCA_902826945.1. The sequence goes on from CADEGS010000053.1 coordinate 19,251, forward strand.
CGGCCCTGGCCGAGCCGCACCAGCCCGAGGTTGTTGGCCGCCATCGCGTTCCCGCTCGTCACCGCCAGCGCGTGCTGGAAGAGCGTCTCGCTCGAGCGCCACACGCGGCACTGCGCGCGCGTGCGCAGGCCGAGCGCGAGCAGCGCGCAGAGCCCCGCCGCGCACGCGACGCGCGACGCCTGCCGGCGTCCGCGCACGAGCGCGCCGACCGAGAACACGGCCGCCACGTACAGCCCGACCGTCGGCAGGTAGGCGTAGCGGTCGGCCCAGGCCTGCTCGCCGACCTGCACCAGCCCGCACACCGGCACGAGCATCCCCAGGAACCAGAGCCACCCGACGACGACCCAGGGCGCGCGCCGGCGCAGCGCGAAGCCTGCGGCGCTCCCCCCGAGCACGAGCGCGAGCGCGAGCCCGGTGCGCGCGCCCCACGGGTCCCAGGAGCCAGGGGCCACCAGGGCGGGGTGCGGGTAGTAGAAGGCGAGCCGCGTCGGCCACAGCGTCGCCTCGACGTAGGCGAGCACGCCCTGCAGCGCCGTCGCGACGCGCGTCGGCAGGTCGAGCGCGGCCATCGTCTGCACCGCGCCCGAGCGCCGCTGCACGAGGAGCGTCACGGCGCTCGCCGCGGCCGCGAGCGCGATCCACGGCAGCTTCTCGAGCGCGAGCGCGAGCCGCCCGCCCGCGCGCCAGCGTCCGAGCGGCCAGGCGTCGAGCACGAGGAAGAGGAACGGCAGCGTGACGAGCATCGGCTTGCTCGCCAGCCCCGCCAGGACGAGCGCGGTGACGAGCGCGTAGCGCGCGGCGCCGCCGCGGCGCGCCCAGGCGGCGTAGGCCCACAGCGCGCCGGCGAAGCACGCGCCCGAGAGCACGTCCTTGCGCTCGGAGACCCAGGCGACGGACTCGACGCGCAGCGGGTGCAGGGCGAACAGGCCGGCGACGAAGGCGCTCTCGGCCGTCCGGCCGGCGAGCGCGCGCAGCGCCAGGAAGAGGAGCGCGCTCGCCAGCGCGTGCAGCGCCACGCTGCTCAGGTGGTGCAGCCCGGGGTCGAGCCCGAAGAGCTCGACGTCGAGCATGTGCGAGAGCGAGGTCAGCGGGTGCCAGTTGATCGAGTGCGG
>CADEGS010000054.1:0-14035 GCA_902826945.1 uncultured bacterium
GCCACCTGGCGGATGTAGGTCGACTTGCCCGACATGTTCGGGCCGGTCAGGATCGAGAGACGCCGCTCGCGCGCGTCGAGGTGCGCGTCGTTCGGCACGAAGCTCTCGACGGCCGTCGAGCGCTCGAGCACCGGGTGGCGGCCCTCGACGATCGCGATCGCGTCGCCCTCGTCGATCGTCGGCGCGACGTAGCGCTGCTCGGCCGCGACCTGCGCCAGGCCGACCAGGCAGTCGAGGCGCGCCAGCGCGCGCGCGGTGGCCAGGATGCCCTCGAGCTCGCCGGCGAGGAAGTCGCGCAGCGCGCAGAAGAGGTCGTACTCGAGCTGGTGCGCGAGCTCCTCGGACTTGAGCACCCTCGTCTCGAACTCCTTGAGCTCGGGCGTGATGTAGCGCTCGGCGTTCTTGATCGTCTGCTTGCGCACGTAGCTCGCCGGCACGCGCTCGAGCTGCCCGCGCGGCACCTCGAGGAAGTAGCCGAAGACCGAGTTGAAGCCGATCTTCAGGCCGGGCAGCCCGGCGCGCACGCTCTCCTCGGCCTGGAAGCGCGCCATCCAGCCCTTCGCGTCGCCGGCGATCTGGCGCAGCTCGTCGAGCTCGGCCGAGAAGCCGGCGCGCACGATGCCGCCCTCGCGCAAGGTCAGCGGCGGGTCGTCGGCGAGCGTCGCCAGCGCGCGCGCCGTCGCGTCCTCGAGCGGGTCGAGCGCGCAGGCGACGTCGGCCAGCTCCGCCGACGCGCACGCGCCGAGCGTCGCGAGCAGCGCCGGCACGCGCGCGAGCGAGCGCGAGAGCGCCACGAGGTCGCGCGCGTTCGCGCGGCCGGTGGCGAGCTTGCCCGCCAGGCGCTCGAGGTCGAGCACGCGCTCGAGCTCCTCCGCCAGCGCCTCGCGCCGCTCGGGCGCGGCCACGAGCTCGGCCACGCCGCCCTGGCGCGCGCGGATCGCCGCGACGTCGCGCAGCGGCGCCAGCACCCACTCGCGCAGCAGGCGCGCGCCCATCGCCGTGCGCGTGGCGTCGATCGCGTCGAGCAGCGTGCCCTCGCGCCGGCCCTCGCGCTGCGTCGCGACGAGCTCCAGGCACGCGCGCGTCGCGGCGTCGAGCACGAGGTGCGCGGAGCGCTCGACCTTCTCGATCCCGAGCACGTGCTGGCAGGTCGCCTTCTGCGTCTCGGCCGCGTACTCGAGCAGCGCGCCCGCGGCGGGCACGATCGGCGAGCCGGCCTCGATCCCGAAGCCCTCCAGCCCCTTCGTGCGGAACTGGCGCACGAGCGCGCGCTCGGCGCCCTCGCGCGCGAAGCGCCACGGCTCGCGCGGCGTGAGAAGGGTCCCGAGCTTCGCGCACAGATCGCGCAGGCCGGCGCGCGCCTCGAGCAGGTCCTCCGCGACGAGCAGCTCGGCCGGCCGCACGCGCGCCAGCTCGTCGGCCAGCTCGCCTTCGGCGAGCTCGCTCGCCTGCAGCCGCCCGGTCGAGAGGTCGAGCCAGGCCAGCGCGCCGCCGTCTTTCGCCAGCACCAGCGCGCCGAGGAAGGCGCTCGCGCGCGCGTCGAGCGCGTCCTCCTCGGTCAGCGTGCCCGGCGTCACGATGCGCACGATGCCGCGCTCGACGATGCCCTTCGCCTCGCGCGGGTCCTGGAGCTGCTCGCAGATCGCGACCTTGAAGCCCATGCGCACGAGCCGCACCAGGTAGCCCTCGGCCGCCTTGACCGGCACGCCGGCCATCGGGATCGGCTCCTCGGAGCCCTTCGAGCGCGAGGTGAGCGTCAGCCCGAGCGCGCGCGACGCCTCGACCGCGTCCTGGTGGAAGAGCTCGTAGAAGTCGCCCATGCGGAAGAAGAGCAGGGCGCCGGGCGCCTCCTTCTTCGCGCGCCAGAACTGCTCCATCATCGGCGTCTCCTGGCCGACGGTGCGCTGCTGCGGCGCGCGCGCGCCGCGGGCGACGATGCGGGAGCGGGCCATGGCGGGGGGAGTGTAGCCCTCGCCGCGCGGAGGCGCCCGCGGCGGAGCGAGAACGCCGCGCGTGCGAGGCGCGAGGAGTGGCCGTCCGCGCGTCCGCGCGGTAGAACGCCCGCGAGGACGCGCCCGGGCGTGCGCTCGTCGGCGGTCCGTGGCGGCGCGGTCGGGCGGGAGGGCGCGAGCGATGGCGGGAGCGGGCGGTACGCGTGCGGGACTCCGGGCGAGCGGCCGGGCGGCCCTCGCGGCGGCGGCGCGGGCGCTCACGCTCGGCGCGGCGCTCGCCGGCGGCGCGGCGGCGCAGGGCAAGCTCCCGCTGCCGGTCGAGGTCGGCGTGTGGATCAGCGACATCCACACGCTGGACCTGCTGGACGGCAGCTTCGGGGCCGAGCTCTACCTGTGGTTCGTCGCGCGCGACGAGGACTTCCCGCCCGACGAGCCGTTCCGGCCGCTCGAGACGATGCAGATCCTGAACGGCCGCGACTGGAGCGTGCGCGCCGCGAGCCGCCGCGTGCTGGCCGATGGCTCGGTGCACGCCTCGGGCTACGTCTCGGTCACGCTGAACCACGACTGGGACGTGCGCGCCTACCCCTACGACCGTCAGGAGCTGCGCGTCGTCCTCGAGACGCCCCTCACCGCCTCCGAGCTGCGCTTGGTCCCTGACCGCGCCGCGAGCGGCGTGAGCGACCTGGCCTCGGTCGAGGGCTTCCGCATCGGCGCCCTGCGCCTGGACGAGCACGTCCAGCGCTACGCGAGCGACTTCGGCTTCCGCGACGGCGCCGGGAACGAGTTCTCGCGGCTGGTCGTGACGCTCGACCTGGAGCGCGCCAGCGAGCGCATCGTGGTCGAGCTCCTGGTCGGCTTCTTCGTCGCGAACCTGGTCGCGCTGCTCTCGTACGCGGTGCACGTCTCCGAGCTCGGGATCCGCTGCTCGCTCGCCGCCGGCGCGATCTTCGGCGCGGTGGGCAACATGTACTCGCTGCGCGGCGCGGTGAACCCGGCCGCGGGCTCGCTGCTCGTGGACCGCGTCGCGCTGGTCACCTTCTCGGGGATCGTCGTCGCGCTCCTGACCGGCATCGTCGTGGACCGCCTGCACCGCGCCTACCGCACGCGCCTCGCGCGCAGCGTGAACTGGAGCGTGTTCGCCCTGGCGCTGTGCGGCTCGACCTTGATCCTGCGGCAGGCCTTCCTGGAGGCCTCCGCGGGGTGAGGGGGCACGGCGCCGCCGTTGCTCGCTTCGGCCGAGCACGAGCCGCTGCCGCTCCTCGCGCCGACGGGCGTGCTGCCCGCGCTCGACGCGACCGGTCACGCCGCGCTCTCCTTCCCCGTCCCGAACGTCGGCGCGCACCAGCGCTGACGCTCTACGCGCAGGCGGCCTTCCTCGCGCCGAGCGGGGTCTGGCTGGGCGCGGGCACGACGCTCGTGCTGCTCGGCGAGGGTCCCTGAGCGAGGGGCGAAGGACGGCTCGTCGCGTGGGGGAACCGTCGTAACGGCAGCGGAACCCGGGCCCCAGCCGGACAGGGCGCCGCGAGCAGGAGGCCCGCTGGCACGCGGGTTGTGAGAACGACGGCCGTCCCCGAACCTGGAGGCTCCTGCCATGCTCTGCGCCCTCGTGCTCGCCGCGTCCGTCCTGGCCGTTCCCCGCTCGCCGACCGTCCAGGCCGTTCCGCGGCAGCCCGCCGTCGCCCCCGCTCCGGCCGGGGTCGCGGCGAGCGCTCCTCCGACGGCTTCGCCTTCTCCGCTCCTCCCGGCCGCCGCGGGCCGCGCCGCGCGCGCGATCGCCGGTGCGGGCGCCGCGCGCGGCGCGGGCGTCGCGCCCCCCGCGGTCCACGCCGCCGCGGGCTTCGCGCTGACCGACGTCACGGGCGACGGCGTGCTCGACGTGGTCGGGGTCGCGAGCGGCGCGGACGTGGAGGGCGCCAAGGACGCCGGCGCGCTCTACGTGTGGGACGGCACGAGCCCGAGCGGCGCGCCGCGCGCCCGGCTGCGCGCGCAGCGGCCGCGGGCGGGCGAGCGGCTGGGCAGCGCGGCGCTCGCGCGCGGTCCGCTGCTGCTCGACCTCGATCTGGACGGCGTGCTCGACGTGCTGGCGTCGGGCGCGGCGCCGGGAGCGGCCGGGAGCCTGCGCCCGGTCCTGCGCGCCTGGCGCGGCGGCGCGGCGCTGCAGGGCGACCGCGCGCCCGATGCGACGCTCGTCGCGCCGCTCGCCGGCACCGCCGATCCCGACCTGCTCGACCTGGACGGGGACGGGGTGCCCGAGGTCCTCGTCGAGGACCTCGTCGCTTGCCCCGCGTACGCCTATCCCGTGGCCGAGCGCGCGTTCGTCTGGACGAGCGCGCCGGGCGCGAGCGGCGCGCTGCCGCCGGCGGCGACGCTCGCGGTCGAGCCCGCCGGAGCGCGGCCCTCGTGCGCGCTGGGCTTCCTCGCCGCCTTCGAGCACGACCTGACCGGCGACGGCCTCTCCGACGTCGCGTACGTGGCGCCCGAGCACGGCCCCACGCCGGCGAGCACCCGGCACACGCTGCGCGTGTGGGACGGCGGCGCGCTCGCGGGCACGCCGGCGCCGGCGCGCACGCTCTCCGTGCTCGGGTTCGAGTCGCTGTGGGTCGTGGACGACGTGACCGGCGACGGGATCGCGGACGTGGTCGGCCTGCAGCGCACGACCGGCTCGGCGCTCGTCGCGAGCGTCTTCGCGGGCGGCCCCGGCCTGGGCACGGAGCCCGCGCGCGCGCGCCTCTTCGCGCCGGCGCCCTGGACCGCGGCGCAGTCCTTCTTCTTCGCGCCGGGCGCGCGCGACCTCGACGGCGACGGCGTGCGCGACGTGCTCCTGCCCGTCGAGAGCGCGGGCAACGGGCTCGTCGTGTGGAGCGGCGGCGCGGGGCTCGCGGGCGACGTCACGGGCTCGGCCCTGCTCGAGGTCGCGCCGCAGACGCTCGTCGTCGATCTCGACGGCGACGGCCGGCTGGATCTGCTCGCCGCGTACGAGCAGGCGCTCGGGCTGCGCGACGCCAGGGCCAGCGGAACCGGACCGACGACGACGCTCACGGCAGAGATCGCGGGCGCCGGGCGCAGCCTGGATCCCCTGGTGTGGATCGCGGACGTGACCGGCGACGGCCTCGAGGACGTCGTGGCGCAGGAGACGATCTCGGTGCTCTTGCCCGGGCCGCCGGTGAGCCCGACGCGCCTGCACGTGTGGGCCGCGCCCTTCGCGCCCGGCCAGCAGGCGGAGACCGCCGTCCTGCGCATCGCCTCCGGCCCCTTCCCGGTGCTCGAGGCGGAGCTGCGCGTCGCCGCGGTCGCCGACGTCAGCGGCGACGGCGTGGCGGACGTCGTCGCGCACCGGCGCGGCTCGGACGAGTCCTTCGTCTGGCTCGGCGGCGCGAGCCTCGGGCCGCTGCCCGACGCGCGCCTCACGCCGAGCGGGGAGGAGCTCGCGCTCGCCGAGCTGACCGGCGACGGCGTGCTCGACCTGCTCGAGGTCGATCCCGGCGCCACGGTCGCCGGCGTGGCGCAGGCCGGGGCGGTGCGCGTGTGGGCGGGCGGAGCCGCGCTCGCGGGCGAGGTCGCGCCGCTCGTGGTGCTCGTCTCGCCGCGGCCCGAGGCGGGGGACGCGCTCGGCGCTCCCGGCCGGTCCGCGACGGTCGTGGCCGACCTCGACGGCGACGGAGCGCCGGAGCTCCTCGCCGCCGCCGCCGCCGCCGACCCCGGCGGCGTGCCCGACGCCGGCGCGCTCGTGCTGTGGAAGGGGCCGATCGGCCCCGGCGCGGCGGGCGCGCTGCTCTTCGTGCCGGGCGCGCGGCCGGGCGACGGGCTCGGAGGCTAGAGAAGGCTCGGAGCGGCGGGGGGGAGCGGCTCTCCCCGCCGCGGCCACCTGGCGCGCGCTTTGCGTCCTGGCCCTCCGGCCACCGGGCGCATCGCTTGCATGGCGCTCGCGGCGGCCCGAGCATGCTCTGCGCCGTGCCGCCCCTCTTCCCCTCGCCGCGCTCCCTCGTGGCCTCCGGCGCCCTCGTCCTTGCCGCCGGCTGCGCCGGCTACCCGGGGCGCACGGCGGCCGCGCTGCGTGACTTCCAGGAAGGACACCTCGAGCGCTCGCTGACCGCCTACGAGGACCCCGAGCTGACCGGCACGCCCTTCCTGCAAGGGGCGGAGGCGGGCACCGTGGCGCTGGCGATGGGGGCCTGGGACCGGGCGCGCGCGAGCCTCGACCTCGCCGTGACGGCCTCCGAGGAGGCCGGCGGGCGCGGCGCGCTGGAGCCGACGCGGCTGGTCGAGACGCTCGGCTCGTTCGGGCTGAACGACACCACCAAGGCCTACGAGGGCGAGGGCTTCGAGCGCGTCTACCTGCACGCCTGCCTGGCGCTCACCTACCTCGCGATCGGCCGGCTCGACGACGTCGGGGTCGAGGTGCGGCGCGCGAACCAGATCCTCGAGGGCGAGGAGGAGCTCTACGACAAGAAGTACCAGGCGGGGGGCTTCGGCCACCTGCTCTCGGCGCTCTCGTACGAGCTGAAGGGCGAGCTCGACCAGGCCTACGTCGACTACCAGCGCATGGAGGAGAAGGGGCTCGGCACGGAGCTCGCAGGGCGAGCGCTCGTGCGCATCGCGAGCCAGCTCGGACGCGAGGACGAGGTCCAGCGCTGGACCGAGCGCTACGGCGCCCCCGCCGCGCTGCCCGACGGCGCGGCCAGCGTCGTCGTCTTGGCCGGCGTCGGGCTCGCGCCGTTCAAGGTCGAGGCGAGCCTGGTGCTGCCGCTGCCCGGCGGCGCGTTCTCGATGGCGGTGCCCGGCTACCGCGAGCGGCCGCAGCCGGTCTCGGGGCTGGCGCTGACGCTCGCGGGCGGCGAGGGCGCGCGCACGACGGTGGTCGAGAGCGTCTCGTCGGTCGCGCAGCAGAACCTGGCCGACCGGCTGGCCTGGGTCGCCGCCAAGTCGATCGGGCGCGGCCTCCTGAAGCGCGAGCTGACGAAGCAGCTCGAGGACGAGTACGGCCTCGGCGGGCGCGTCGCGGGCGACCTCTTCTCGATCGTCTCCGAGCGCGCCGACCTGCGCGGCTGGCAGACGCTGCCCGACTCGTGGCAGGCGGCGCGCCTGTTCGTGGCGCCCGGCGTGCACACGCTCGCGCTGGAGGCGCTGGGCGGCGAGAGCGTCCCGCTCGGCTCGTACGAGCTCGATCCGGGCGAGACGATGGTCGTGCTCGCGCGCACCGTCGGCGCCCGGCTCTACGCGTATCCGATCGGCGGCCGGCCGCTGGCGGCGGACGGCGCCCTTGCGACCGGCCCGCCCGCGGGCGAGGCGATCCCCTGACCGAGGAGGCGGGGCCCAGCGCCCCGTCCTGATCCATGAAGAACCACGTCACGCATCCCGTCCTCTCCGCGCGGCTCGCGCCGGCCCTCGCCTGCCTGGCGCTCGTGTGCGCCTGCGTCTCCAAGCCCAGGGGGCAGGCCCAGAACACCTACGTGGGCGGCGAGGGCCAGGAGATGGAGGCGCGCGTGGGCAACCGCGGCCTCGAGCGCGACCTCGACATCCTGCGCCCGATGTCGCGCCGCGACGAGAGCGGCCGCCTGCAGGTGCAGTTCGAGCTGCACAACAAGAAGACGAGCGACTTCGCCTTCGAGTACGCCGTCGTCTGGCGCGACGCCGCCGGCTTCGTCGTCCCCACGCCCTGGCACTGGACGCCGATGTCGATCGCAGGCCAGGGCTACCGCACCGTCTCCGTCACCGGCCCGACCCCCGAAGCGTGCCAGTGGGAGCTCCACGTCCAGAAGCCCAGCGCCGTGCGCTGAACCCCGACCCCATCCAGAACCCATGAACGCCAAGATCCCGCTCCTCCTCGCCACGATCCTGGGCTCGGCCGCGTGCAGCAGCATCGGCTACGAGGACCCCGGCAAGACCGAGACGATCAACATCGACTACGGCTCGACCGACCTGCAGTCGTTCGCCGCGGAGATGGTGAACTCGCTCGTCAGCGCGCCGCAGCTCAACTACCTCGACAGCTCCGGCAAGGGCGAGGACAAGCGCATCATCGCCTACGTCGGCGACGTCGAGAACCGCACGGCCGAGCACATCGACACGCAGGGGATCACCGACAAGATCGAGACGCAGCTCCTGAAGAGCGGCAAGTTCCGCTTCGTCGCCGCCGACGCCGGCCAGAAGGAGATCGGCGACCAGGTGCGCTTCCAGCAGGAGTCCGGCCGCGTGCGCGAGGACATGATGCGCTCCTTCGGCAAGCAGCTCGGCGCGGACGTGATCCTGTACGGCACGCTGCGCTCGATCGAGAAGAAGAAGGGCTCGTCGATCGAGTCGGGCGGCACCCGCAAGCAGGACGTCTACTACCAGTTCGTGCTGCGCTGCGTGAACATCGACACCGCCGAGACGATCTGGATCGAGGAGAAGGAGCTGCGCAAGACCGAGCGCACGGGCATCTTCGGGCGCACCTGAGCGGACGGGCCGGAGGACTCCGCGCGCCTCGCGCGGGTCCTCTTGCCCCCGCGCAGGGCCTCGAGATCGGCTCTCCCGCCGAACTGTCAATGGATTCGGCAATCGAGCCGAACTACGATCCGATTCGGCCTCAGAGCCGAATCGCCATGGCCGCATCGCTCCCCGTCGCCCTGATCGGAGACCTGGTCGGCTCCCGCGAGGAGCCGCCCGCGGTGCGCCAGGAGCTCCAGCGCACGGTCGCCGCGCTCGTGCGCGAGGAGGTCGAGCGCCTCGGGCCCGCCCGGCTCGCCGGCCCGCTGGTCCAGACGGCGGGGGACGAGATCCAGGCGCTCTTCCGCGGCCCCGACGGCGTGGTCGAGCTCGTCTCCCGGGCGACCGAGCGCCTGCTCGGCCGGGCGGCCGACCGGCCGATCGCCTTCGGCATCGGGCTCGGCGCGCTCACGACGCCGCCGCTGCCGGAGCCGCCCGGCCAGATCGAGAACGTGGCGCTGGCCGACGGCCCGGCCTTCCATCGCGCGCGTGCGGCCCTCGAGCGCGCCCGCAAGCGGCGCGAGTGGGCCGTGTTCGAGGGCTTCGGCGCGACGGGCGACCTGGTGCTCGACGCGCTCTTCCAGTCGATGTGGGCGCTGCGCGGGCGCTGGACCGCGGTCCAGGGGCTCTATGCGCGCGAGATGCGCCGGCTCGGCGTGCAGAAGGAGGTCGCGCGCGAGCACGGGATCAGCCCCTCGGTCGTGAGCGAGAGCCTCAAGGCCGCCTCCTTCGACGTCGTCCTGGCCTCCGAGGAGGCGGCGCGCCGCGCGCTCGCGCACTTCGCGGCGCTCGCGGAGAGGCCATGAGCGCGCTCCCGCCCTCCGACCTTCCGGGCGCCACCGCCACGCTCGGCGCGCTGCTCGTGTGCGGCCACCTGCTGTCCGACTTCGCCCTGCAGAGCGCGTGGATGGTGCGCCACAAGGCGCGCCGCCCCGCCGCGCTCCTCGCGCACGCCGCGGTCGTCTTCGCCGCGCAGGCGGCCTGCGTGCTGCCCGCCTTCCGCCACCCCTTCGGCCTCGTCCTCGCGGCCGGGATCGCGGCGCTGCACGCGGCGATCGACCTGGCCAAGGGGCGCGCGGTCCCGCGCTTCGCGCTGGCGCCGTTCCTGGTGGACCAGCTCCTGCACCTGGCGACCCTCGCCCTGGCGCTGCGCCTGTGGCTGTGGCGCTTCGGCGGGCCGCCGCCGACCCCGCTCGGGCCCGACGCGCTCGCCGCGGCCTACCGCGCCGCCGTCTTCGTCGGGGCCTACGCCTTCAACTGGAACGGCGCCTCGGCGATCGTCACGAGCGTGCTGGCCTCCGTCGGCGCGGACGCCTCCGAGCCGACCGGCGCGCGCCCGGCGCGGGTCGGGCGCGTGATCGGGATCCTCGAGCGCATGCTGGTCCTGACGGCGGTGGCGCTCGGGCAGTGGGGGGCGGTGGGCTTCGTCGTCGCGGCCAAGTCGATCGCGCGCTTCAAGCAGCTCGAGCAGCAGGACTTCGCGGAGAAGTATCTGGTCGGCACGATGACCAGCGTCCTCGTCGCCGTGGCGAGCGGCTGGCTGGTCGGCGCGCTCACCGCGTAGCCGGAAGCGTTTTCCGCCCCGCGCGCGACGCGCGCCCGCGACCGCGGCCGCCGCGGCCGGCTAGGATGTCGCCGGGAGTTCCGGAGAACGCAGGCGGCTGCGGGGCCCGGACCGGACGCCTCACCCCCCGCATGCACTGGTTCTTCGGCTTCTTCCTGGTCTCGGGCTTCTGCAGCCTCGTCTACCAGGTCGTCTGGCTGCGTCTGGCGATGGCGAGCTTCGGCGTGACGACGCCGATCGTCTCGCTCGTCCTTTCCTTGTTCATGGCGGGGCTGGGGCTGGGCTCCTGGTGGAGCGGGCGGCTCGTGCGCCGCCTGGCCGCCGCGCCGGGCTCGCGGCCGCTCGCGCTGTACGCGGGCGTCGAGGCGCTGATCGGGCTCTCGGCGCTGGCCGCGCCGCGCACGATGGCCTTCGGGCGCGCGACGATGGAGCGCCTGGAGGGCCTGGGCACGTTCTCGAGCTACGCGCTCGCCGCGCTCTGGCTGGCGCTCGCCATCCTGCCCTGGACGCTGTGCATGGGGGCGACCTTTCCCTTCGCGATGGCTGCCATCCGCCGCGCGCACGCGGCGCGCTCGGCCTCGTCGTTCAGCTACCTGTACGTCGCGAACCTGGTCGGCGCGCTCTTCGGGACGCTCGTGTCGGCCTTCGTGATGATCGAGCTCCTGGGCTTCCGCGGGACGCTCCTCGTCGCGCTGGGCGGGAACGCGTGCCTGGCGCTGGGAGCGCTGGCGCTCGCGCGCACGCGCGCGTTCGCGAGCGCCGCCGCGCCGGTCGCCGCCGCGGCGGCGCGCCCGGCGCCCGAGGAGACCGGCGGCGCGCTCGCGCTCGCGCTGCTCTTCACGACCGGCCTCGCCAGCCTGGCGATGGAGGTCGTGTGGGTGCGCCAGTTCACGGCCTACCTCGGCACGGTCGTGTACGCCTTCGCGGCCATCCTCGCGATCTACCTGGTCGCGACCTGGTGCGGCTCGTTCCTCTACCGCCGGCGGCTGCGCCGCGGCGCGCCGGCGGCGCTCGGGATCGGCTGGGCGCTGGTGGGGCTGTTCGGGCTCCTGCCGCTGGCGGCCGCCGACCCGCGCTGGGCGCCGGGCATCGCGCAGCCGGGCGCGTACGACTCGGCGCTGGCCGTGCTGCCCTCGGGCCTCTTCGACGGGCTCCTGCGCGTGCTCTTCGGGATCGCGCCGTTCTGCGCGACCTTGGGCTTCCTCACGCCGCTCCTGGTGGACCGCTGGTCGAAGGGCGACCCCGACCGCGCCGGCGCGGCCTACGCGCTCAACGTGCTCGGCAGCCTGATCGGGCCGCTCGTCGCGGGCTTCGTGCTGCTGCCGCTGGTCGGCGAGCGCGGGGCGCTCCTCCTGCTCGCGCTGCCGCTCTTCGGCGCCGGCCTCCTGGCCGCCGCGCGCTCGGGCGCGGCGCGCGCCGCCCTGGCCGTGGCGCTCGCGGGCGGCGCGGCGTGCCTCCTCGGCACGCGCCTCTACGAGGACCAGTTCGAGCACAAGGAGGTGCGCCACGACGCGACCGCCACGGTCGTCGCCACGGGCGAGGGCATGCAGCGCCACCTGCTGGTGAACGGCATCGGCATCACGCACCTCACGCCGGTGACGAAGATGATGGCGCACGTGCCGATGGCCTGGCGCGAGCGCCCGCCGCGCCGCTCGCTCGTGATCTGCTTCGGGATGGGCACGACCTTCCGCTCGCTCGCCTCGTGGGGGGCGGAGACGGTCGGCGTCGAGCTCGTGCCGAGCGTGCCGGAGCTCTTCGGCTTCTTCCACGACGACGCGCAGGCCGTCCTGGACGATCCGCGCGCACGCGTCGTGGTGGACGACGGCCGGCGCTTCCTCGAGCGCACCGACGAGACCTTCGACGTGATCACGCTCGACCCGCCGCCGCCGCCGGAGGCGGCCGGCTCGAGCCTGCTCTACTCGGTCGAGTTCAACCGCGTCGCGAAGCGCCGCCTGGCGCCCGGCGGCATCCTGCAGCAGTGGTGCCCGACCGACGAGGCCGACGTCCAGCTCGCGATCTGGAAGGGCCTGTCCGATGTCTTCGCGCACGTGCTCGTGTTCCGCGGGCTGGACGGCTGGGGCTTCCACTTCCTGGCCAGCGACGAGCCGCTCCCCCTGCCGGCCGCGGCCGAGCTGGCCGCGCGCACGCCGCCCGCCGCGCGCGCCGACCTGGTCGAGTGGGGGCCCGAGGCGAGCGCCGAGGCGATGTACCAGCGCTTCCTCGACTTCCGCGTGGACGCCTTCTCGGAGTACGCCGAGCGTCTCTTCCACCCGCGCCCGATCGAGGACGACCGCCCGCTGAACGAGTACTTCTTCCTGCGCCGCCTCGGCCACGCCTGGGACGCGCGCAAGGCCGCCCGGGAAGCGGCCCGTTAGCGCACGACGCGCGCCAGGTAGTCGCGGTAGGCGCGCATCGCCTGGCGGCCGAAGACGAGCATGATAGGGATGTTCGTCACGAGCATCACGCCGGTGCCGAGCGTGGAGACGACGTCGAGCTCCTCCTCGGTCGAGATCAGGGGCGTGGTCGAGACCAGCACCAGCGCACAGTAGACGACGCGGTAGGGGAGCACGGCGCGCTCGCCGAGCAGGTAGACGATCCCCTGCTCGCCGTAGTAGCTCCACGAGATCATCGTCGAGATCGCGAACAGCCACACGGTCAGCGGCACGACCCAGCCGCCCAGCCCGCCGATCACGCGGTCGAAGGCGCGCGCCGTCAGCGTGGCGCCGGTGGCCTCGAGGAAGAGGCCGGGCTCGACGAGCGCGGGCGCGGCGGGGGCGGAGGGCGCCTCCCACGCGACGCGCGCCGCGCCCTCTGCGTCGCGCTGGATGCGGCCGTGCAGGCGGCGCGGCACGGAGGCCGGGTCGTCGGCGTCGCGCACGACGGCGAAGACCGGCTGGTCGTCGGCGAGGTCGGCGGCGGCCTCCAGCGTCTCGCCCTCCAGGCCCCAGAGGCCGGCGGCGTCGCGCGCGGCGTGCGGCTCGACCGCGAAGCGCACGTCGGGCGGGCGGTTCCAGACGCCGCTGGAGAGGATCACGAGCGCGGTGATCGTGCACACCACCAGCGTGTCGACGAAGGGCTCGAGGCCCGCGACGATGCCCTCGCTGACCGGCTCGGAGGTGCGCGCCGCGCTGTGCGCGATCGGCGAGCTGCCCTGGCCGGCCTCGTTGGAGAAGAGCGCGCGCTGCATGCCCTTCAGGAATGCCCAGCCGACGGTGCCGCCCAGGAAGGCGCCGCCGGCCTCGCTGGGGCGGAAGGCGCTCGCGAAGATCAGTCCGAGGACGTGCGGGATGCGCTCGCGCGTGAGCGCCAGGACCGCCAGCCCCGCCAGCAGGTAGAGCAGGCACATGAACGGCACCAGCCGCTCGGTCACGCTCCCGATGCGCCGGATGCCGCCCAGGATCACCAGGCCCACGACGACGGTCATGACCAGGCCCGAGACCGTGCGCGCCACGCCGAAGTACGACCAGGTGACGTCGGCCACGTTCCAGGCCTGGAACATGTTCCCGCCCGTGATCGTGGAGACGAGCAGCGTCACGCAGAACACGGCCGCGAGCAGCCGACCGAGCCAGGCCAGACGCGGCGAGAGCCGCGCGAAGCCGCGGCTCGCCACCCACATCGCGCCGCCTCGCGGCTCGCCGGGGCGGTCGAGGTTGCGGTAGAGCATGGCCTGCACGACCTCGGTCGTCTTGAGCGCCATGCCGACGAAGCCGGTCACCCACATCCAGAACACCGCGCCCGGCCCGCCCAGCGAGACCGCGATCGACACGCCGGCGATGTTGCCGAGCCCGACCGTCGCGGAGAGCGCCGTCGAGAGCGCCTGGAAATGGCTGATCGCGCCCGGCTCGCCCCCGCGGTCGTAGCGGCCGGTGACGAGCGCGACGCCGTGCGTCAGCGCGCGGAACTGGCAGAAGCCGCTCCAGAGCGTGAAGAGCACGCCCACCGCCAGCACGGCGTAGAGGACGTTCTCGTGCCAGAGCAGGTCGTTGATCGCGATCAGCGCGTCCATCGATCGCGATGCGCTCCCGCGCGACCCGCCTCGACGCGCGGGATTCTATCC
>CADEGS010000054.1:14135-20294 GCA_902826945.1 uncultured bacterium
CCATCGATCGCGATGCGCTCCCGCGCGACCCGCCTCGACGCGCGGGATTCTATCCGGCGCCGGGAGCGTCGAGGAGACGGGTGCGCACCGCCAGGGCGGCGCCCGTCCCAGCGAACGGCGTGCCGCTCCGGGACGGCGTGCCGCGCCACCGCTCAGCGCGCGGCGGCGAGCGTCGCGGAGGGCGCCTTGCGCGCCGGCGCGCCCAGGCGCGCGAGCGCCAGCGCCGCGCCGCGCGCGACGCGCGGGTCCTCGTCCTCGAGCGCGGCGGCGAGCGGCTCGGCCGCGGCGCGCAGGCCGAGGCGTCCGAGCGCGTCGCACACCGCCGCGCGCACGAGCGGGTCGGGATCGCGCTCGAGCGCCTGCTCGAGCTCCGCCGCGATGCTGCGGCGGTGCAGGCGGTGCTGGGCGAGCTCCGCGGCGGCGCCCAGGCGCCCCTCGCGCGGGCCGGCGTGCAGCGCGGCGAAGGCGTAGGCCGCACGCCGCTCGAACCACGCCTCCTCGCGCGCCAGCCAGCGCTGCCAGGTGGCCGGATCGCCGGGCAGCGCGCGTCCGGACAGGAGGCGCAGCGCGCGCACGGCGGCGGCGACGACGTGCTCGTCCGGGTGCTCGAGCACGCCGACCAGCCGCTCGAGCGCCTCGTCGTCCTCGAGCAGGCCGCAGACGCTCGCGGCCTTGCGCAGGACCAGGGCGTCGCCGCTCCAGAGCCGGTCGCGCACCTCGGCGCGCGTCTCCTCGCTCGCGCCCGAGCGCGGAGCGCCGCGCTCGATGGCCGACAGCAGGCACAGCTCGAGCTCGGGCTTCTCGAACGCCAAGAGGCGCCCCAGCCCGTCGAGCGCGTCCTCGCTCCCGAGCCCGCCGAGCGCGAGCACCGCGCAGGTCGAGGCCGCGCCCTCGAGCGCGGGCACGCGCGCGAGCAGCGGCTCGACCAGCGCCGCGTCGCGCGCGAGCAGGCGCCCGAGCGCCTCCGTCGCGAGGTCGGTCGAGGCGTCGCAGCGCGCGAGGGCGAGCTCGAGCTCGCCCGCTCCGCCGACCTCGGCCACGAGCGCCAGCGTCGCGCGCGGGCCGGCGGCGGGCGGCTCGCCGGCCGCGAGCCAGCGCGCCAGGGCCGCGCGCCCGAAGCCGCGCGCGGCGGCGCGCAGGGTCTCGTCGCGTGGGCGCCGCTCGAGCTCGGCCACGAGGAGCGGCAAGGCGTCCGGGCCGAGCGCGACGAGCGCGGCGGCGCGCTCCTCGCACGCGAGCGCGCTCGCGCGCGCGGTCAGCTCGAGGAAGCGTTGCTCGAGCGTCTGGCCCTCGTCGCCGGCGGCGAGCGCCAGCGCCAGCCCGGCCCACAGCGCGCTCACGGCACCCCCTCCCAGAGCGCGCCCGGTCCCGGCAGCGCGGCGAGGTCGAGCCCGAGGGCGAGCGCGGGCGGGCGCCGGTCGGAGAGCAGCGCGCTCGGCGCGACCGTCGTCTCGCACCAGCCGAGCACCTCGGGGCCCTCGGCCTCCGGGCCGAGGTCGGCCTCGAAGTGGTTCAGGAGGTCCTCGTCGAAGTGCAGCTCCATCCCGTCCACGAGCCCGATGCGGCGGGCCACGCAGGCGCCCCAGCACTCGTCGCCGCTCGCGAACACGATCTCGCCCTCGGGCAGGTAGTAGGCGCCGCGCACGGCGGTGTCGGCGGGGAAGAGCACGTCCTGCACGGCCGCGATCTGGAAGGCGAGCGCCATCGGCGAGCCGTTGACCGGCTCGGCCTCGAAGCCGCTCTGGTGGTCGTAGGCGCCGGTGACGAAGACCTCGACCGGGCCGTTCGTCGCGTCCACGACGAGCGTGCCGTCCTTGCCGCCGCTGAAGCTCGTGACGACCAGCCGCGCCGGGCCGGTGATCGTGAGCGTCGCGTCCTCGCCGATCTCCAGCGTGCCGTAGGCGTAGTCGCCCGGCGCGATCGAGCTCGACAGGCCCGTGCCCACCGTCTTGTCGCCGGCGCTCGCGAAGGAGGGGACGACGATCGGCGGGAGGGCGAAGGCGGTCGAGGCCGGCGCCGTCGCGCCCGAGACGTACGAGCCGCCGGCCAGCGACACCGTGGTGCTCGGCCCCGGCGCCGCGTCGCCCAGGCACGTCGCGTCCAGGTCGAGCACGATGCCCTGGTTGCTGCTCACGTCGCCGTTCGTCGCGGCGTGCGTGATCCCGTTCGTGATGTTCGTGGCCTGCGCGGCGTAGCTGCCCGCGGCGGAGTCGAAGCTGTCCACCAGCACGTCCTGCTCGAGCGTCAGCGCCTCCTCCGAGCGCAGCGCCGCCCGGAACAGCGGCCCCTGGCCGCCGTCGTGGCGCACGACCGCCTTGAGCGCGCGCCGGCCGCTGCCGCACAGCGCGGTCGCGACGAGCTCGGTGCGCCCGCCGCCCAGGTCGGTCGCGTCCACCCACAGGACACCCTCGCCCAGCGCCGCCGGCGTGTCGATCGAGCCGATGGCCCCCGTGCCGCCGCGGCGGATCGCCTCGAACGACTGCTCGAGCCCGGCCTCGGCCAGGTAGGCGGCGCGCCGGTCGTCCGCGCCGCCGCTCAGGCGGCGCGAGGAGCCGGACGCCATGCGGAAGACCGACACGGTCAGCACGACCATGCCGACCGCCATCAGGAGCGAGACCACGATCGCGCTCCCGCGCCTCCCGCGCGCGCTCGCCGCGTGCTTCCGGTTCATGGCGCGTTCACCCCCGTGTTGCGCATCACGACGATGCGCTCGGCCGAGGCCTGCTGGAGCCGGCCCGCCTCGTCCTGCCAGGCCAGCGTGAGCAGGATCCGCATGCGTCCGCCGGCGACCACGAAGCACAGGCCGCCCTCGTCCACCAGCCCGTCGCCGTCGTCGTCGAGCCCGTCCGCGGCCGTCTCGCCCGGGCCGAGCTCCGGCACCGAGGTCGCGAGGACGATGCGCCGCTCGTCGGGGCCGCCGGGATCGCGCAGCCACACCACGCGCCCCTCGTCCACCAGGCCGTCGCCGTCGTCGTCCAGGCCGTCGTCGGCCTCGCCCTCCTCGCGCTCGAACAGCAGGCGCTCGAGCTCGCCCCACACGAGGTCGGTGCCGTCGTGGTCGCTCGCGCGCTGGAACTCGACCCAGGACGAGCTCGCCGCCGCGCCCGGCTGCAGCGCCTGGCCGTCCACGGCGCGCAGGCGCTGCGCCATGCGGTCGAGCGCGAGCTGCAGCGCCTCGTCCTGGCGCGCCACCGCCGTCTCCGAGCGGAAGGCGCCCAGCACCGAGCGTCCCAGGACGGCGGTGCTGCCGAGGAAGACCGCCAAGAGCGCCGCCACGAGCACGAGCTCGATCAGCGTGAAGCCCGTCCGCCGTCCGCTCGTGCGCATCCTCATCAGCGGCCCCCCAGGGTCGTCACGAGGTCCACCCGCTGCGCGCCGCTCGCGCCGCTCCAGACGACGGAGACGCGCACGGGCAGGAGGCGGTAGTCGGTCGCGTGGTCCAGCGCGTCGATCGCGCCGTCGCCGTCGAGGTCGAGCGGCGTGCCGAGCTCGCGGTCCACCTGGTCCTCGCGCAGCGTCGAGCCGTCGCCGGGGAAGGCGATCTCGCCCGGCAGGCCGTCGGCGTCGCCCTCGAGCGCGGTCAGCCCCTGCACGGCGAAGCCCGCGCCCGGCGAGCTGCCGCTGGCGGGGTCGTCGACGATCGTCTGGTCGAAGCGCGCGAAGATCTCGTCGAAGGTCTCGGAGCGCAGGCGCTCGAGCACGCCCTCGGCCACGCCCAGCGCGAGGCCCCGCTCGCGGTTCGCGCGGTTGAGCGAGTAGCCGGACGTGAGCGAGGAGACCACCGCTCCGACCGTGACGACCGCCAGCATGACGCCGATCGTCAGGTCGAGCAGCGTGGCCCCCGTGCGCCGTCCGAGCCGGACGCGCCCCACCCTGCTCGTGTTGCTCACCCCTGTCACCCGGGAGCGTCCCCACGCTCCGGGCCGGCCCCACCTGTCGGTCGGCGCGGGAGCGAGGCTGCAACGAAATCGCCGTTCCCGCGGCGTCCCGCTCCCGGGCCGCGCGTCCCTCCCGCGCGCTTCGAACCGCGCCCCGCGCCTGCTAGGATCCGCGCGCTCATGGCGCGCTACCTCGTCACCGGCGGCGCCGGCTTCATCGGCTCGCACCTGACCGCGGCGCTGGTCGAGCGCGGCGACAGCGTGCGCGTGCTCGACGACCTCTCCTCGGGGCGCCGCGAGAACCTGGCGCCGCTCGAGCTCGGGCCGGAGGGCTCGGGCAAGGCGGTCGAGCTCCTGGTCGGCAGCATCACCGATCCGGCGCTCGCGCGCCGCGCGTGCCGCGGCACGGCGGGGATCTTCCACGAGGCGGCGCAGGTCTCGGTGCCGCAGTCGGTCGAGGAGCCGGAGAAGAGCTACGAGATCAACGTCATCGGCACGCTGCGCATGCTCGAGGCGGCGCGCCTCGAGGGCGTCGAGCGCCTGGTGTTCGCGGCCTCCTCGGCGGCCTACGGCGACTCCGAGGAGTGCCCCAAGCGCGAGACGATGCCGCCGCGACCGCTCTCGCCGTACGCCTCGGGCAAGCTGGCGGGCGAGCACCTGCTCGGCGTGTGGGGCCACACCGCCGGCCTGCGCACGGCGGCGCTGCGCTACTTCAACGTGTTCGGGCCGCGCCAGGCCGACGACAGCCCCTACAGCGGCGTGATCGCGATCTTCGCCACGCGGCTCCTCACCGGGCAGCCCGTCACGATCCACGGCGACGGCGGGCAGACGCGCGACTTCGTGTACGTGGCGAACGTCGTGCGCGCGAACCTGGCGGCGATGGACGCGCTCGGCGCGGGGCGGGTCGAGCCCGGGGCGGTCTTCAACGTCGGCTGCGGCGAGCGCATCTCGCTCCTCGCGCTGTACGAGGAGCTGGCGCGCCTGTGCGGCTCGAAGGCGCGCCCCGCGCACGGGCCGGCGCGCGCGGGCGACGTGCGCCACAGCCAGGCCTCGATCGAGCGCATCCGCGCCGCGCTGGGCTACGTGCCGAGCGTCGGCTGGCGCGAGGGGCTCGAGCGCACGGTGCAGTGGTACCGCGAGCGCCTCGCGGGCGCCTGAGGACCGCGCAGGATTCTTTCTCAGGCTCCTAGCGCGCCTCGCGCCAGGGGTCGGCCTCGCGCTCGCCCCCCTCCGCCCGCGGGACCATCTGCATGTGGTCGCAGTAGGGCTCGGGGCAGGTCAGCGCGACGACGGTGCGCCGCTCGCCCTCGACCGCGAACACCGGCACCAGCCGGCGCTCGCAGCGGGGGCAGAGCTCGTTTCCGGGGGATCTCATGCTGCTCTCTTGGGCCGCGTCGGGGGGGAAGTCACGCCCCCGGGGCCGGCCGCTCCCTCTGGACCCGGCGGGAGCGCGAGCGAACGGCGCGCCTTGTCCGGCCCGCGCGCGGGCGCTATCGTGTACCGCCTTTCTTTTGTTCGCGGGCGGACCGCTCGCGCCTCTCCCCACCGTTCCGCCGCCACGGTCCCATGGATCTCAAGAGCGCCCTCGCGAGCCGGCTCGGGCTCACCGACGTCACGTACAAGGCGAACCTCGAGAAGGAGCAGCTCTTCCGCGAAGCGCTCGCCAACGATCGCGGCCGCGTGCGCCCGGACGGGCCCGACGACGAGCCGAAGGCGCGCGCGACGAAGCTCGGCGCGCGCGGGCCGCTCGTGTACTACACCGACCCGAGCTGCACCGGGCGGCCGGTGCAGGACACGTTCGGCGTCGCCTGGCCCGAGGTCGAGGACAAGGTGTGGTGGAAGAAGGACTTCCAGCGCTTCGACCCGGGGCACTACCAGGCGCTCCTGAAGCGCGTCGTCGCGCACCTGAACGCGAAGCGCGCGACGCTGTACGTCAAGGACGTCTTCTGCGGCTGGGACCCGGCCTACGCCGTGCCGTACCGCTTCGTGGGCGAGTACGCCACGCACGCGTTCTTCGCGCACAACATGTTCCCGAAGGACGTGCGCGGCGTGACGGACCCCGACGCCAAGCGCTGGACGATGCTCAACGTGCCGTCGTTCCACTGCGAGCCGGAGCGCGACGGGACCAAGTCGAGGCGCGCGGTGATCCTCGACTTCAAGAACCGCGTCGCGCTGGTCGTCGGCCGCGCCGACTACTGCGGCGTCGTCAAGAAGTCGATGTTCACGGTGATGAACTACATGCTGCCCGACATGGGGCACCTGTCGATGCACTGCTCGGCCA
>CADEGS010000055.1:0-6628 GCA_902826945.1 uncultured bacterium
GCCCGCTCGTGCCGAGCCTGGCGCGCTTCCGCGCCGCGCTGCCCTCGATCCCGAGCGGCCTCGACCGCGCCGCCGCCGAGCGCGTGCTGGCCCAGGCGGACGACGCCCTCGCGCTCGCCCCCGACGACGGCGAGGCCCTCGACCGCCGCGGCCGCGCGCTGCTCTCGCTCGGCCGCGAGGCCGAGGCCGCCGCCGCGTTCGAGCGCGAGGCCGCGGTCGGCGCGCGCCCCGAGCGCGCGCTCTACAACCTCGCCTGCGCCCGCGCGCTGCAGGGCCGCGCCGAGCCCGCGCTCGACGCGCTCGAGGCCGCGCTCGCGCAAGGCATCCCCGCGGCGTACCTCGACGAGGACGAGGACCTCGCCTCCCTGCGCGGGCTCGCGCGCTTCGAGCGGCTGCGCGAGGGCGGCGAGTAGGGCGCGCGCCGCGCCGGCGCCCCGGCGCAGGGCCCGCACGGCGGGTCCGGTGCGGACGATCCGCGCCCCGCCGGCCGCAACCGCCGAGCCTGCCGCACGTCCTGCCCCCGGGAGGGGGACAGACCCCGCAAGGGGTTTCCGTCGCCGCGCTGCGCTCGCGCGGGACCGGCGCCGCCCGAGCCGCCCGGCCTCGGCTCGCTCACCCCCCGCCGACCAGCGTCACCACCTCGACCACGTCCCCCTCGACGAGCCGCGTGTCCGCGTGCTCGCGGCGCGGCACGAGCGCGCCGTTGCGCTCGACCGCCACGCGGTCGGGGCGGACGTCGAGCGCCTCGAGCAGCTCCGCGATCGAGGTGCCGCTCGCGAGCAGGCGACCCTCGCCGTTCACGTGGACCAGCATGGCTAGAGGCGCACGAAGGCGCACTTCAGGTAGTCGGTCTCGGGCAGGGTCAGGAGCACGGGGTGGTCGGGCGCGGCGCCGGTCGCCTCGAACAGGCGCGGCGCGCGGCCGGCCAGGAAGGCGGCCTCCCCCACCAGGGCCAGGAAGGCGTCGCGGCGCGCGTGGAACGAGCAGGAGCAGCTCACGAGCACGCCGCCCGGCTCGGTCAGCGCGGCGGCGCGGCGGTTCAGCTCGCGGTAGCCGCGCGCGGCGCCCTCGGCCTCGCGGCGGTTGCGCGCGAAGGCCGGCGGGTCGACGATCACCAGGCCGTAGCGCTCGCCGCGCTCGGCGCGCTCGCGCAGGTCGTGCATGGCGTTCGTGCGCTCGCCGCGCACGCGGTCGGCCACGCCGTTGCGCTCGGCGTTGCGCGCCAGGCGCTCGAGCGCCTCCTGCGACTGGTCCAGGCACAGGACCTCGCGCGCGCCCGCGAGCGCCGCGCGCACGCCGAACAGGCCGTCGTAGGAGAAGGCGTCGAGCACGCGCGCGCCCGCCGCGTGGCGCGCGGCGCGGCGGCGGTTCGCCTCCTGGTCGAGGTAGGCGCCGGTCTTGTGGCCGCGCTCGAGGTCCACCTCGTACACGAGCCGCGGCGAGCCGTCGCGCTCGGGCTCGACGACCTCGAGCGCCGCCGGCGCCGGGCCGCGCAGCCACTCGACGCGCGGCTCCAGGCCCTCGAGGCGGCGCACCGAGGCGTTCGAGCGGTCGAGCACCGCGCGCACCGGGAAGCCGAGCTCGGCCTCGACCAGCTCGAGCAGGAGGTCGCGCATGCGGTCGGCCGCCTGCGTGCCGCTCTGCGCGACGAGCACGCCGGCGTAGCAGTCGAGCACGAAGCCCGGCAGGCCGTCGGCGTCGCCGTGCACGAGCCGCAGCGCGCCGTCGGGGCGCAGGAGGCCGAGCGCGCGCCGCGCCGCCAGCGCCTCGCGCACGCGCGCGGCCCAGAAGTCGCGGTCGGGCGCGGCCGGCGCGCGCGTGACCATGCGCACGGCGATCTTCGAGCCGGCGCTGAAGAGCCCCCAGCCGAGCGTCTCCTGCGCGGGGTCGACCACCTCGCACAGCTCGCCCGGCTCGCCTTCGCCCGCGGCGACGGCGTCGGCGTAGACCCAGGGGTGCCCGGCGCGGATCCCGCGCCGCCCCTTGCCCGTCAGCGTGATGCGTCCCATCGCGAGCCGTGCATTCTGGAGGGCGCGGGCCTCCGCGGCCAGCCCCGCGCCGCCGCGGCGCGCCGCGCCCGGGCGCCCGTCAGCTGTCCAGCAGGCGCGCGAAGCGCGGATCGGCGCGCAGCGAGGCCAGGTCCGGGTCGGCGCGCGCCCACTCGACCTGGCGCCGGCGCGAGCCCTGGCCGGGGTGGTTCTCGTCCAGCTCGCGGCGCAGGAAGTCGAGCGCCTCGTCCGCCTGGCCGAGCAGCGCGTAGGTGCAGGCCAGGTTGTAGTAGAGCGGCGGCGCGGGCTGCACCGTGCGCAGCACGGCCAGCGCCTCCTCGCGCTTGCCCGAGCGCGCGCGGTAGCAGGCGAGCAGCACGCGCATGAAGTCGCGCTGGTCGAGCTGGTAGGCCTTCTCGAAGTAGTCGAGCGCGCGCGGCTGGTCGTCGAGGCGCACGTTGGCGTTGACGGCCAGCGAGAGCAGCGCGCCCGAGCGCATGCGCTGCACCTGGCGCAGCGTGGCCTCCATGCGGTCGCGCACGCCGGCGTCGCGCTCCTCGGCCATGCGCTCCTCGATCGTGTTCTCGAAGGCGCGCAGGCGCTTGACCGCGGCCAGCGCCTCGCGCTCGGCCTCGCGCGGGCGCGCCTCGTCGGTGTACGAGGAGCTGATCGAGAGCTCGATGCGCGCGCTCAGGATCTCGGTCGAGATCGTGCCCGCGCCGGCCAGGCCCTCGCGCACGGCCTCGAGCATGCGCTCGCTCAGCGCGCGCGCCTCGGCCGCGCGGCCGTCGACGCGCAGCTCGGCGGCGAGGGTCAGCGCGTGCTCGGTGGGCGGCCGCTGGTCGGCGAGCTCGCGCCACAGCTCGTCGCGCAGCTCCGGCGCCTGGCGGTCGGCGGGCGACGCCGTGCGCAGGCGCTCGGCCATCTCGCCCGCGGCGCGCTGCTCCTCGAGCATCCGCAGGCGCAGGGGGTGCGAGAGCAGCGTGGCGCGATCGGCCAGGTCGGGGTCGCCGGCGTCGCGCGCGCGCTCGAAGATGCGCCCGCGCTCGTACAGCCAGGCGCGCTGCGAGGCGTCGAGCGCGGCCTCCTGGATGCGCTGCAGGAGGGAGAAGCGCGCGTCGTCCAGGAACGGATCCGCGAGCGGCCCGTCCGCCGCGAGCGCCGGCTCGAAGCCGGGCATCTCGCGCGGCGCGACGCTGGCGAAGCCGCGCGCGAGCAGGAGCTCGAGGTCGATCCCCGAGGGCACGTGCCAGCCGCCCTGCTCGCGGTCGCCGAGCACGAGCCGGTGCGGCGCGAGCTCGCGCTCGAGCAGGTCGTCGATCGCGTGCGAGGCGGGGTAGTCGGCGTCGTGCTCGAGCGCGAAGAGCTGCCCCTGCAAGAGGAGCAGGTGCGCCTGGCGCAGGTGCTCGAGCGCGCGCCGGTCCATCGGCTCCTGGCCCCGGCCGGCCTGCACCTCGAAGCGCGCCAGCGCCTGCCACGCCTCCTCCAGCGCGAGGAACTGCAGGCGCTCGACCTGGATCGCGGCGCCCAGCGGGGCCAGCGGGTACTCGTCGCGCACGACGACCGCCGGCTTCTGGTCGTCGCGCTCGGCGAGCAGCGCGCGCATCGTGCGCCCCGCGGCCGCGAAGCCGTCGTAGGCCTCCTCGGCGCGCCCGAGCGCCAGCGCGGCGGCGGCGCCCAGGTGCTCGGCGTAGAAGCGCCAGGTGCGGTCGGCGGCGTCGGCGCCGGCCCCCGCGCGCGCCAGCTCGGCCGCGAAGCGGCGCGCGTCCTCGGGCGCGCCGCGCACGGCGAGCGCCAGGAGCGAGCGGCGGTAGAGCGTCTCGCGCGGGTCGATGCCCTCGCGGCCGAGCGCCGCGAGCAGCGCGTCCGCGCGCTCCTCCTCGCCCAGCTCGACCAGGCGGTCGAGCGCCGCGTCGAGCGCCGCCAATGCCGCGCGCCGCAGGCGCTCGTCGGGGTGGCGACGGCCGGCGACGAACGGCACGCGCTCGGGCGCCTCGTCGCCCCCGCCGGGGAGGTCGGCCAGCGCCTTGCCGTACGCGCGCAGCAGGCGCGCCGCGCTCGGCGCGTCGAGCGCGGCGAGCGGCGCGGCGAAGAGCGCGCGCGTGCGCGCCACGATGCGCGCGCGCGCCAGCGGGCAGGCGACCAGGCACTCGACCGCCAGCGGGCGCTCGGCGGCCGGCAGCCGCTCGAGCAGGCCGTCGAGCGTCTCGGCCGCGCGCGGCAGGCCCGAGCGCGAGAGCCCGCGCAGCGCCGCGCGGCGCACGCGGTCGCTCGGGTCGGCCTCGGCGGCGCGCGCCAGGGCAGCCAGGCGCTCCTCGGCCTGCACCTCCCCCAGCGCGAAGCCGCCGAGGAAGCGCACCAGCTCGACGCGCACGTCGGGGTCGGGGTCGTCCAGGTGCCCGAGCGCGCCCGGCACCGCCGCCACGCCGCCCGCCTCGGCCACCAGGCGGGCGCGCGAGCGGGCGCCCTGCACGCCCGCCCGCCCGAGCGTGTCGAGCGCGCGCAGGACGGCCTCGTCGCCCGCGGCGGCCAGCGCCTGGAAGGCCTCGCTCCAGCGCTCGGGATCGCTCGTCTCGAGCGCCGCCAGGCCGCGCTCGATCGCGGCCTCGTCCGCGGCCGGCGTCCCGGCCAGCGCCAGCAAGAGCGCGCACGCGAGGCTCATCGGCCCGCTCCCGTCGCGCTGGCCCGGCGAGCGGTGGCGGTCACGCGACCTCCCCGTCCCGCCCCTCGTCGCCGCCGCGCGCGCGGCGGTAGTCGAAGGCGCGGCGCGTCAGGCCGACCTGGCGGGCCGCGGCGCTGATGTTGCCGCGGTTCTCGTGCAGGGCCGCGTCGAGCAGCGCCTCGGAGAGGTCCTCCAGGCTCAGCCCGTGGGCCAGCGCGCGCAGGGCCAGCTCGTGCGCGACGCCGGCGCGCGGCTCGTCGAGGAAGGCGAGCTCGTCGGCGCCCACGGGCGGGCGCTGCGCCCCGTCGGGGCCGCCCAGGGCGAGCACGCGCTCGACGGCGTTCTCGAGCTCGCGCACGTTGCCCGGCCAGGAGTGACGCTCGAGGCGCTCGAGCGCGTCGGGGCCGAAGGCGCGCGGCGGGACCCGCAGGCGCTCCGCCGCGCGGCGCGCGAAGTGCTCGGCCAGGAGCCGCACGTCGCCGCGCCGCACGCGCAGCGGGGGCAGCTCGATCGTGACGACCGCCAGGCGGTAGTAGAGGTCGCGCCGGAAGCGGCCGGCCTGCACCAGCGCGCCCAGGTCCTGGTTCGTCGTGGCCACGACGCGCGCGCGGAACGCCACGCTCGCCTCCGAGCCCAGCGGCTCGACGACGCGCTCCTGCAGGACGCGCAGGAGCTTGGGCTGGATCTCGAGCGGCAGCAGGTCGACGTCGTCGAGGACCAGGGTGCCGTCCTCGGCCTGGCGGAAGAAGCCCGGCCGGGCCTGGCGCGCGTCGGTGAAGGCGCCGCGCTCGTGCCCGAACAGGGCGGCCTCGACCAGGGTCGGAGCGAGCGCGGCCAGGTGCACGGTCACGAGCGGCCGTCCCGGGCGCGAGGCCTCGTGCAGGAAGCGCGCCGCGACGCCCTTTCCGGTGCCGCTCTCCCCCACGAGCAGCACCGACACGTCGCTGGGCGCGACGCGTCGCAGCTCCTGCTCGAAGGCCCGCTCCTGCGCCGAGGCCCCCACCAGGCTGTGCTCGTGCTTCATCGTTTGGCCGCCGCCGGGGCGGGACGGTTCGCGGAGCCGGCCAGGGCGCCGTTGACGCGACCCCCTGGATATTGGACACTGGCCCGCCTTTAATAGCGGAACGCCAGCCCGTCGGCACGCGCGACGAGTCCGCAGGTGGGGGGCTCCCCCCCCGCTTGTCTGGGCTCATTTAACGCTCGTGAGGGGGGCGACCGACACGAGACCCGCCATGCAAAGCGAAGACCTCCTGAGAATGATCGATGTCCTCCACAGGGACAAGGACATCCCCAAGGAAGTCCTCTTCCTCGGGCTCGAGGAAGCCCTGGCCGCTGCGGTCCGCAAGCGCCTCGGCGTCGGCGACGACCTGGTCGTCTCGATCGACCGCAAGTCGGGCGACATCGCGATCGAGGACGAGGAAGGCGAGTACGAGTTCGAGCTGGCCGAGCTGGGGCGCATCGCGGCCCAGGCGTGCAAGCAGACCTTCCAGCAGAAGGTGCGCGAGGCCGAGCGCGACGTGCTCTACGACGAGTACGAGATGCGCGTGGGCAGCCTCGTGAACGGCACCGTGCAGCGCTTCGACAACGACAACCTGGTCGTCAACCTCGGCCGGGCCGAGGCCTACCTGCCGCGCGAGGAGCGCGTGCGGGGCGAGACCTTCAGCCCCGGCGACCGCATCCGCGCCATCGTGCTCGAGGTGCGCAAGGACGGCCCGCGCGTGCGGATCATCGTCTCGCGCACGCACCCCGACCTGGTGCGGCGGCTGTTCGAGCTCGAGGTGCCCGAGATCGCGGACAACATCATCGAGATCAAGCGCGTCGTGCGCGAGCCGGGCTACCGCACGAAGATGGCCGTCGTCTCGCAGGACCCGAAGATCGACTGCATCGGCGCCTGCGTGGGCGTGCGCGGCTCGCGCATCAAGGCCGTCATCGACGAGCTGCGCGGCGAGCGCATCGACATCATCCGCTGGAGCGACTC
>CADEGS010000055.1:6728-20230 GCA_902826945.1 uncultured bacterium
CCGTCATCGACGAGCTGCGCGGCGAGCGCATCGACATCATCCGCTGGAGCGACTCCCTCGAGACGCTCATCATGAACGGCCTGAAGCCGGCCACGATCCACCTCGACAACATCTACGCCGACGTGAACAGCCACTCGGTCGTGGTGATCGCCGACGAGGACCAGCAGTCGCTGGCGATCGGCAAGAAGGGGCAGAACGTGCGCCTGGCCAGCCGCCTGTGCGGCTGGGACATCGACATCAAGACGCGCGAGGAGTTCGAGGCCGAGGGCTTCGGCCGCGGGGCCAGCTCGGCCCGCCGCGAGGCGGCCGACCTGGACGGGGAAGACCCCGACGGCCCGGACGGGGAGGGCGACGCCGCGTCGCTCTCCTCGGGAGACTCCAACCGCGTGCACGCCGAGGGCTAGCGTCTCCCTCCCTCCCGAGCGAAACTCTCCGCCAAGGAACGGCACCTCCACGTGGCCAAGAAGCGCGTCTACGACCTCGCCAAGGAATACGGCATGTCCGGTCAGGACCTCGCCGAGAAGCTCCGCGCCCTGGTGTTCACGGTTAAGAGCCACATGAACGCGCTCGACGACTTCCAGGTGCTCGAGATCCAGGCGCGCCTGGAGGCCTACGGCATCGTCGGCAACGTGCGCGACGAGGCGCAGCAGAGCGTGACGACCGTCGGCGGCCTGAAGATCAAGCGCAAGAAGAAGGTCGCTCCGGGGCGCCCGGCCGACGCGCCCGCGGCGGAGGACGAGGAGGAGACCGAAGAGGCCGAGACGGAGGCCCTCGAGGAGGCGCCGCGCGCCGAGGAGGAGCTCGCCGCCGCCGCGCCGGTCGCGCCCGCGCCGAGCGAGCCGGCGCCCGTCGCCGTCGCGGAGCCCGCCCCCGCTCCCGCGCCCGCCCCGGCCGTCCCCGCCGAGCCGCGGCGGGCCGAGCCCGCGGTCGCCGCCGCGGCCCCGCAGGCGCCTCCGGCGCCCGAGCCGGTGCTCGAGGAGGAGCCCGCGGCGGACGAGGAGACGCCCGCCGAGGCGCCTGCCGCCGAGGCCGCTCCCGCCGCGGTGGTGGCGAGCGCCGACGAGGAGTCCGGCGCGTCCAGCGACGAGATCGTGCGCCCCTCCGCCAAGCGCAAGGGGGGCAAGGTGGTCGGCTTCATCGACCCCTCGCAGTTCAAGACCGCGCCCCAGCGGCGCTCGGAGTCGCGCCGCCTGCGCTCGTCCGACGAGGACGTGCCCAACGTGATGCCGACCTTCGGGCGCGATCGCAGCCCGGGTCAGGTGCGCGGCGACACGACGCGCGGCGCGCTGACCGCGCAGCAGCTGCGCGAGCGCGAGTCCGGCCGCTTCCTGCGCCGGCGGCGCGTGCAGCAGCAGGGCGGGCCGACCGGGGGCCGCCGCGCTGGGGGCGGGGGCGCGCGCTCCGGCCCGGGCGCCTCGGGCTCGCCGTTCGGCGGCGGCAGCGTGCAGATCGAGGTCCCGATCACGATCAAGAAGCTCGCCAACACGCTGGCGGTCAAGGAAGCGCAGGTCCTCAACCTCGCGCTGCGCCAGCTCGGCTTCGGGACCGGGATCAACATCAACTCGCTCGTGGACGAGGAGACGGCCGTGCTCCTGGCGCAGGAGTTCGACGTGGACCTGCAGGTCACGACCGAGATCGCGGCCGAGGAGCAGCTGCTCTCGGAGCTGCAGGAGCAGCGCCGCTCGGTCGGCGAGGAGGAGCTCGTGCAGCGCCCGCCGACCGTGGCCTTCCTCGGGCACGTGGACCACGGCAAGACCACGCTGATCGACACCCTCCGCCAGAGCCGCATCGCGAGCGGCGAGTCCGGCGGCATCACGCAGCACATCGGCGCCTACCAGGTCAAGACCAAGGCCGGCCACGTGCTGACGATCATCGACACGCCCGGCCACGCGGCGTTCACGTCGATGCGCGCGCGCGGCGCCGAGGCGGTGGACGTGGTCGTGCTGGTCGTCGCGGCGGACGACGGCGTCAAGCCGCAGACCGAGGAGGCGCTGAACCACGCCAAGGCGGCCGGCTCGCCGATCGTCGTGGCACTGAACAAGGTGGACAAGCCCGAGGCCAACCCCGACATGGTCATGAACCAGCTCGCCGGGCTGGGCCTGACCCCCGAGCAGTGGGGCGGCGAGACGGCCATGCTGCGGGTCAGCGGCCTGACGGGCGCGGGCACCGAGGATCTGCTCGAGCGCGTCTTCCTCGAGAGCGAGGTGCTCGAGCTCGACTGCCACCCCAAGGGCCCCGCCTCCGGCGTCGTGCTCGAGGCCGAGATCCAGCAGGGCAAGGGCAAGGTCGCGCACCTCCTGATCCAGGACGGCAGCCTGAAGAAGGGCGACGTGATCCTGGCCGGCGAGGGCTACGGCAAGGTGCGCTCGATCCACGACGACCGCGGCGAGGAGATCAAGGAGGCCGGCCCCTCGAAGCCGGTCGAGGTCACCGGCCTGAACGAGCTGCCGACGGTCGGCGACCGCTTCTACGTCGTCGAGTCGCTCGACCGCGCGCAGGAGGTGGCACAGGAGCGCTCGCGCCTGTTGCGCCAGATGTCGCAGATCGAGCGCCGCGAGATCAGCCACGAGAACATCCTCGAGGCCGTCGCCGACCAGGAGAAGCCGTCGATCAACCTGATCGTCAAGGCCGACGTGCAGGGCTCGGTCGAGGTGCTGAAGCACCAGATCGGCGAGATGAAGCACGCCGAGATGGAGGTCAAGCTGATCCACGCCGGCGTCGGGCAGGTGCTCGAGAGCGACGTGGACCTGGCCATCACGTCCAGGGCGCGGATCCTGGCCTTCCACACCAGCGCCAACAACAAGGTGCGCCAGGCCGCCGAGCGCCAGGGCGTCGACATCAAGAACTACGAGGTCATCTACGAGCTGCTCGACGACGTCCGCAAGCTGATGGAGGGCGAGCTCGCGCCCGAGATCCGCGAGGAGGTCACCGGGCACGTCGAGATCCGCCGCCTCTTCAAGTCGTCGAAGATCGGCAACATCGCCGGCTGCTACGTGCTGGACGGCACGGTCTCCCGCAACAGCAAGGTGCGCCTGCTGCGCGACGGCGCGGTGGTGTTCACCGGCGAGATCGGCACGCTGCGGCGCGAGAAAGACGACGTGCGCGAGGTCCGCGAGGGCTTCGAGTGCGGCATCGTGCTCCGCAACTACAACGACATCCGCGTCGGCGACGTCATCGAGTCCTACCACCTGCTCGAGGTCAGGCGCACGCTCTGAGCTCGGGCCCGCCCTTCCCCGCCGCGCGCGGCGGGCAGGAGCCATGGCGAATCCCCGCACGAAGGCCCGCATCGAGGCCCGCATCCACGAGCGGGTCGCCTACTGCCTCGAGTTCGAGCTCAACGATCCGCGCGGCAGCTTCCTGACGGTCACGAAGGTCGAGCTCTCGAGCGACCTGACCGTGGCCAAGATCTCCTACTCCGTGCTCGGCAGCCAGTCCGAGCGCGCGCGCGTCGCGCGCATGCTCGAGGACGCGACGGGCTTCGTGCGCAAGCAGGTCGGCCGCGTGCTGCGCATGCGCCGCATCCCGCGCCTGGCGTGGGTCTACGACGACTCGATCGAGTACGCCGCCGACGTCGAGCGCAAGATCGGCGAGGCCTTGCGCCACGACCGCGAGATCAACCCCGCCGCGCACCCCGAGCTCTCCGCGCTCCCGCCGGGCGAGGCCGAGGCCGAGGAGATCGAGGACGAGTACGAGGACTTCCTCGACGCGCAGGAGGAAGGCAAGGACCTGCCCTAGCGGCGCACGCGCGCCGCTCCATGGGCATCTATGCCTGGCGCTGCGCGCGCCGCCAGACCGGGCCGGCGGGCGTGTCCTCGATCACCACGCCCTGCGCCAGGAGCTCGTCGCGCAGGCGGTCGGAGTCCGCCCAGCGCCGCTCGCGGCGGGCCGTCTCGCGCGCGCGCACGGCTTCCTGGACGCGCTCGTCCGTGAGCTCGTCCGCTCCGCCCGTCGCGGCCGGCGGCTCGAGCCCGAGCACGTCCCGGAGCGCCCAGCCGAGGAACTCGGTCGCCTGGCGCGCGGCGTCCGCGCCCAGGCCGTGCTCGAGCACGCTCGCGCGCAGCTCGAAGAGCGAGGCCAGCGCGACCGGCACGTTCAGGTCGTCGTCCATGCCGGCCGCGAACTTCTCGCGCGCGGCGCGCACGAGCTGCTCGCCGGCGGAGCCCTCGGCGACGGCGGCGCTGCCCTCGGCGGCGGCGCGCACGCGCTCGAGCAGGTCGTGCAGCTTGCCCAGCGCGGACTGCGCCTCCTTCACGATCTGCCAGGTGAAGTTCAGCGGCTGGCGGTAGTGGCCGCGGATCAGCGCGTAGCGCAGCGCCAGCGGCGCGATGCCGCGCTCCTCGACGTCGGCGAGCGTGTAGACGTTGCCCAGGCTCTTCGACATCTTCCCGCCGTCCACCTGCAGGAACTTGGCGTGCAGCCAGGTGCGGGCGAACGGCTTGCCGGTGAAGGCCTCGCTCTGCGCGATCTCGCACTCGTGGTGCGGGAAGACGTTGTCCTCGCCGCCGGTGTGGATGTCGAGCTCGTCGCCCAGGTGCTTGCGCGCCATGGCCGAGCACTCGATGTGCCAGCCCGGGAAGCCGTCGGGGCCGAAGCGGCTCTCCCACTTCATCAGGTGGCGCGGGTCGCTCTTCCACAGCGCGAAGTCGGCGGGGTGGCGCTTCTCCTCGCGCACCTCGATGCGCGCGCCGGCCTCGAGCGCCTCGACCGTGTTGCCCGACAGACGCCCGTAGCGCGGGAACTTGCCCACCTCGAAGTAGACGTCGCCGTCGACCCGGTAGGCGTAGCCCTTGGCCAGCAGCCCCTCGATGATCTCGAGCATCTCGGGCACGTGCTCGGAGGCCTTCGGCCGCGCCAGCGGCTCGCGGCAGCCCAGCGCGCGCACGTCCGCCAGGAACAGCTCGGTGTAGTGCCGGCTGATCTCCCAGGGGTCCTTACGCTCCTTGCGCGCCTGCGCCTCGAGCTTGTCCTCGCCTTCCTCGGCGTCCCCTTGCAGGTGGCCGACGTCGGTGATGTTCATCACCTGGCGCACCTCGTAGCCGTGGCCGGCCTCGAGCCAGCGCCGCAGCACGTCGGCGAACAGGAACGAGCGCAGGTTGCCGACGTGGGCACGCCCGTAGACGGTCGGGCCGCAGTTGTACATGCGCACGACGCCGGGCTCGCGGCTCTCGAAGACCTCCTTCGTCCGCGTCAGCGAATTGAAAAGCTGCAGCGCCATGGCGGGTGGGTTGTAGCCGATCCGCCGCGGCGCGCAAGGCGGCGGGAAGGGTCTCGCCAAGCGGCCCGCCGGGAGCCGATCATGGGGCCCGTCTTGGACGCCCTCGGCACCGTCTTCGAAGTCCTGCGCCCCCTCGGGCAGGGCGCCACCGCGCAGGTGGAGCTCGTGCGCCTGTGCGAGCCGGTCGGAGGTCTCGCCGCGGGCAGCGAGCTGGCGCTCAAGCGCCCCGTCGGCCGCGACGCGGAGACGCTGGCGCGCGCGCGCCAGGCCTTCGCCGCCGAGGCGCAGGCCTCCCAGCGCGTGCGCGACCCCTCGCTCGTCCGCATCCGCCACCAGGGCGAGGACGCCCTCGGGCCCTACCTCCTGTCGGACTTCGTCCCCGGTCGCAGCCTGCGCGAGATCCTGGCCGAGGAGGGCGTGCTGCCCGAGCCGCTCGTGCGGCGCGCGGGCGAGCAGCTCGCGGGCGCGCTCGCGGCGCTGCACGCGGCCGGGCTCGTGCACGGCGACGTGAAGCCGGAGAACGCGCGCCTCGACGAGGAGGGCCGCGCGGTGCTGCTCGACCTCGGCTTCGCGCGCTGCCTGGCCGCGGAGGAGCCGCGCGAGCACGCGGGCAGCCTGGCTTACCTCTCGCCCGAGCGCGCGCGCGGCGGCGGGGCCACGCGCGCCTCGGACGTCTTCGCGCTCGGGCTCCTCCTGTACGAGGTCGTGACCGGCGTGCACCCCTTCGGCTACGCCGACCCGCGCGCGCCGACGCGCGCCTCGGCGCTCTTCGGGCTGGGCGTCTCGACCGGCGAGATCCTGCGGCGCTCGATCGAGGTCCCCGGCGCCGACCAGCTCCTGGCCGCGATCGCGACCGGCCGCACGCGGCCCGCCTCGCACTTCGCGCCCGACCTCTCGCCCTTCCTCGACCAGCTCCTGGCCGACCTCTTGCAGCGCGCGGCCGCGCGCCGGCCGAGCGCCGCCGAGGCGGCGCTGCGCCTGCGCGAGGGCGAGGCCGGCGCCTGGTGGCGCGCGCGCGTCGATCCGGACGACGCGCGCGAGCGCCGCGGAGCGCGCGTCGAGCAGCACCTGACGCCGCTCGTCGGGCGCGAGGCGGAGCTGGCCGAGCTCGCGCGCGCGCTGGAGGCCGTGCGCGCCAGCCCGCGCAAGGAGGGCCACAGCGAGGCCGTCTGGCTCGCCGGGCCGGAGGGCAGCGGCAAGTGGCGCCTGGTGGACGAGTTCGCGCAGCGCTCGCGGCGCTCCGACCGCCCGCCGCTCTACCTCTACGCGCGTTGCAACGACCGCTACGAGGCGCGGCCGGGCGGAGCGCTGCTCCTGCTCCTGCACCGCTGGCTGCAGCTCCCGCCGGGGGCGCCACCGGGCGAGCGCGAGGCCGAGCGGCTGCGCGAGCTGGTCGTGCCCGGTGCCGCGCGCACGCTCCTGCGCGCGCTGGGCTCGGAGGTGGCGGAGGGCGTGGACCACTCCCCCGCCGCGGCGCTGGCGGAGTGCCTGTCGGCGCTCGGACGCCGCATGCCGCTGATCGTCTTCGTGGACGACCTGCACCGCGCCGGCACCGAGACCCTGGTCTCGCTGAACGCGCTGGTGGATGCGCTGAGCGAGACGCGTGCGCTCCTGATCCTCGGGACGCGCGACGACCGCGAGCCGCTCGACGCACGACGCCTGACGTGGCTCGAGCAGCAGCTCGAGGCGCGCGCCGGCCACGGCGCCGGGGTGGGCTTCCGGCGCCTCCTGCTCGGCCCGCTCTCCGAGGCGCACGTGGCGGAGCTGATCGACTCCCTGTTCGAGAAGGAGGCGCCGCGCCGGGCGCTGGCGCACGCGCTGTGGCTGCGCAGCCGCGGCAACCCGGGCCTCTTGACCGAGCTGCTGCGCGAGCTGGCGCAGCGCGGCGCGATCCAGAGCGTGGACGGCCCGGGCGGCGCCGGCGGCGAGGATGCGCGCCTGCGCCTGACCGTGGACCCCGAGGACCTGCCGCTCTCGAGCTCGCTCGGGCGCATCATCGCCGAGCGCTTCCAGTCGCTCGAGCCCGGCGAGCGACTGTGGCTCGAGCGCATGTCGGTCGCCGGCGGGCGCATCGAGGCCGAGTACCTGATGCGCGCCTTCCCGCCCACCGGGCGCGCCGAGATCGACGCCCTCCTGGCGCGCCTGGTGCGCAAGGGCTGGCTCGTGCCGGTCGCGACGCGCTACCGCTTCGAGCGCCCCGCGCTGCGCGAGGTCGTCTACCGCTCGATCCCGGCCAAGCGCCGCCGCCGGCTGCACCGCGCCGCCGCGCAGAGCCTGCTCGGCAACGACTCGAACGAGTCGCGCTACCAGCGCGCCTTCCACCTGCGCGCGGCGCAGCTCTACGAGTCGCTGTGCGCCGAGGTGCTCGAGCTGATCGGCCGCCTGCGCGGCCACGCCTCGGCCACGCGCATCCTGACCGTGGCGCGCTGGGGCCTGGAGGCGCTCGAGACGCTCGCGGCGACACCCGAGCGCAACCGCCAGCGCCTGTTCCTGCTCGAGACCGCGGCCGACGCCTCCGACCGGCTCGGCCTGCGCGACGAGGAGCGCGCCTTCCTCGACCACCTGGCCGAGATGGAGCTCTCGCCCGACGAGTTCCCCTCCGAGGGCGCGCGCACGTACCTGCTCCACGGCCGCTACGCCGCCGGCACCGGCCAGTTCGGCCTGGCGCGCGGCATGCTGCGCAGCGCGGTCGAGCTGGCCGAGCGCTCGGGCGACGCGCGCCTCACCAGCGAGGCGCTGCGGCGCATGGCGCTGGTGCAGGCGCAGATCGGGGACCTGCCCGACGCCGAGCGCCTGGCGCGCCGCGCCGTCCTGCTGGCGAGCGGCGGCGAGGAGCGCGCGCTGGCGCTGCTCGCGCTCGTGATCCCCGCGCTGCTCGAGGACCGCGTCGAGGACGCGCTGGGCTCGATCGACGAGGCGATCGCCATCCTGCGCGGGCAGGAGCACGCCGGGCGCGGCGTCGTCGCGCACGCGCAGATGCTGCGCGCGCGCACCTGGCGCTCGGCCGGCCAGCCGCTGCGCGCGCTGGGCGCGTGCGGGCGCTCGGTGCGCCTGGCGCAGCAGAGCGGCGAGCGGCGCCTCGAGGCCGAGGCGCGCGCGCGCTACGGGCAGCTCCTGATCGACGCCGATCGCGTCGCGCAGGCCGAGGGCGAGCTGCGCGAGGCGCTCTACGTGGCCGACCGCATCGAGGACCGCCGCGGCGCGGTGCTGGCCGAGCTCTTCCTCGGCATCCTCTTGTGGGAGAACGCCGACGCGGGCGCCTTCGACGCCATCCGCCGCTCGAGCCGGCGCGCGCGCGAGCTCGGCTTCGCGCGCGCCGAGGCGGTGGCCTCGGCCGTCGAGTCGCGCGTGCACCGCGAGCGCGGCAGCCTGGCCGACGCCGACGAGGCGAGCGCGCGCGCGATGGAGCTGCTCGAGCGCCACGGCGCCGAGCTCTCCGACCGCGTCGCGATCCAGGGCACGCGCGTGCTCGTGCTCGAGTCGATGGGCCGCAAGGCCCCCTCGCGCGCGCTCCTGCGCGCCCTGCGCGCCGAGATCCGCCGCCGCAACGCGCGCCTGCGCGACCCCGAGCTGCGCGCGCGGCAGATGGACTACGTGCAGCGCCTGCTCGAGGCCGTGCGCTCGCCCGAGGGCGTGATCTACCCGCGCACGCCGGGCTGACCGCCGCCCGCGCTCGCCGGCCCCGCCCGCCGCGGCGCGAGCTGGTGCGCCAGGTACGCGACGACCCACAGGCACGAGCTCGCCACGTGCACGACCACCCAGACCTGCCGCCAGCGCTCGTCCGCGCCGGTCTGGAGCAGATAGCCCGAGAGCGCCATCGGCGCGACCAGGAGGAACAGCGCGAGCCCGCTCCGGCGCCGCTCGCGGTGCCCGCTGCGCACGCGGCGCCAGGCGTGGTCGCGGCCGATCCAGCCGCAGGCGAACAGCAGCAGCGGCGCCGCCAGCACGTGCAGGTGGCGCAGCGCCGGCTGCCAGGGGTGGTTGACGACGGCGAAGGGGTCCGCGGGCTCGACCAGGTAGCAGGTCCAGGCGTAGACCAGCCCCGTCCCTCCCGCGGCCAGGTTGGCGAGGTGCGAGCTCCAGGCCTCGGCGCGCGACAGCGTCCCGCCGCCCGGCCGCCGCGCCGGCCTCACGACCCGTCGTCCTCCTTCTGCTCGCGCTTCGCGAGCACGGCGTGCAGCGCCAGCGTGCGCCGCGACGCGTCGGTCGAGGCGCGCGCGGTCAGCGTGGCGCCGCTGACGCCGCGGATGCCGCGGTCGAGCTCGAGCTCGTCGTCCAGCGCGTGGCCGACGAGCTGCTGGTACCAGGCGTCGCGCGGCAGGTACTCCAGCGGCTCGGCGAAGGCCAGCACCTCGAAGCGCGCCAGGCGCGCCTGCGGGTCCACGACGACCAGCACGGTTTCCTTCAGCGTGCGCACGCGGTGCGCCTCCAGGTAGGCCGTGCCGGCCGGCGCTCCCTCGCGGCGCGCGACGTAGCGGCGCAGCATCGCCTGCGGCACGTCCACGCGCGCCAGCGCGCGGGCGGCCTCGCGCTCCGCGTCGGTCAGGTAGACCGTCTCGGCCGCGACCTCGCACCCCGGGAAGGCCAGCGCCAGCGCCTCCTCGACGGTCAGGAAGGCGCGCTCGTCGCCCGGCGGCGCGCCAGGCGCCCGCGGCGGCGCCGGGAGCGCGAGCGCGGCCGCCAGGCCGAGGCTGCCGAGGAGGGCGCGCATCTCAGAACACGTAGCCCATCGAGACGCTCAGGCGGTCGTCGCCCTCGTCCCAGTCCTGGTAGTCGATCTTGAACACGAGCTGGTCGATCGGCTGCACCTGGAAGCCGAAGGTGACGAGGTCGAAGTCGTTCGCGGAGGAGGACGAGAAGCCGCTCGGGACGTCCGCCTGGGTGTCGACGGTCTCCCAGCGTACGAAGGGTCGCACCGCGATGCGCGACTCGGGGCAGAGGAGCCTCATCACGTCGTAGGCCGCCTCGACGTACCCGCCGTTCATCTCCTCGCCGACCGACTCGTCGCCGACGAAGCCGCTGGCGGCGTTCAGCTCGGCCACGTCGTCGACCGCGGCCATCGCGACCAGGGCGCGCAGCCACACGCCGCGCCACTTGGCCTCGCCGTGCAGCTCCCAGACCGTCACGGCCGTGTCGCCCAGCCCCGACTGCTCCTGGCCGGCGTCGCCGTGGTAGATCGAGCCGCCGGCCAGGATGCCGGGCGTGTCGACCCAGTCGGCGCGCAGCACGACGGCGAAGTCCTCGGCCTTCGACTCGACGCCCCCCTGGCGCCCGGCGCGGATGCCCTCGGCGTCGAAGTCGGAGCCGTCGAGGCCCGTCACGACGTAGGCGCGGTAGGCGACCGGGCCCGCGTCGCCGAACACGCCCGCGCCCGTCTCGCCCCAGGTCGCGGGCAGGATGCGGCGCTCGGTCTGCGGCCGCTCGGCCGACAGGAACGTGGTCGGCTCGTGCAGCTCGTTCAGGAAGCCCATCGGGATCAGCACGAGGCCCGCGCGCGCGTTGACCTCCGGGCGCCAGAGGTAGTCGAGCGTCAGGAACTCGACCGCCACCTCCTCGCCGCCGTGCTCGAACTCGATCTCCGAGTTCAGCACCCAGTTCGGGGTGAACTTGTAGCCGACGTAGAGCACGGCGCGCAGCAGGTCGAACTCGTCGGTCCGACCCGCGAACGAGCGGTAGAGCGCCTCGCCGTAGCCGCCGATCGACACGCCCTGCTGCTTGCCGTAGACCTTGGACGCGCCGCGACCGAGGCCGTAGCGGCTCTCGCCCAGGGCGGGCACGACGTCGCCCAGGTCGAGGCGGAAGAACTCGTTCGAGAGCGAGTCCAGGCGCTGCTCGAGCTCGGCGTTCTTGGCCTCGAGCGTGGACAGCCGGCGGGCCTCGTCCTGGTCGTCGGCGGCGCCCCCGGGCGCGGGATGCAGGGCGATCACGCCCAGGAAGAGGGTGGAGAGCAACGGATCCATACTCATCGCGTCCGGCCGCCCGTTTCGTTCTGCGGCGTCGCGTCCGCGGCCAGGACGCGCAGCCGACCTCGCAGGCCCGCGGTGGCGCGGACCGTGATCCTCCCGTCGCGCTCCTCGAGCACGACCGCCTCGACGTCGGGGTGCGCGCCGGCCCACTCCAGGGCGGCGTCGGGCCCCATGACGAACAGCGCGGTCGAGAGCGCGTCCGCGCGCACGGCGCTCGAGCTCCACACGCTCAGGCTGCCGAAGTCGCGCGGCGGCCTGCCGGTCGCGGGGTCCAGCAGGTGCGCGCCGCGCTCGCTGGTGCCGCTCGTCGCGAGCGAGCCGCTCTCGAGCTCGAGCTCGGCCACCACGCGCGCGCGCTCGCGCGGGTGCGCCAGGCCCAAGGCGCGCGGCGCGCCCTCGAGCAGCGCGACCTGCCCGCCGAGGTCGAGCGCCGCCGCGTGCGCGCCGGCCGCGCGCAGCGCCGCCAGCGCCTCGTCCAGGCCGACGCCCTTGCCGAAGCCGCCGGAGTCGATCTCGACGCGCGCGCTCCGGCGGCGCACGCCCGCTGCGCTCCACTCGAGGTCCGCCAGCGTGGCGCCGCGCGCGCGCTCCAGCGCGGCAGGGTCCGCGGGCGCGCCCTGGTGGCCGCCCGCGCGCACCAGCGCTCCGACGCCGGGGTCGAAGCGCCCGGCGGTCTCCGCGAAGAGCTCGCGGCAGGTCGCGAGGTCGCGCGCCAGCTCCGGGCCGGGGCGGAAGAGCTCGCCCGGCGGCGTCCGGTTGAGGCGCGAGAGCTCGGAGTCCGCGCGCCAGTTCGAGAGGCGCGCCTCGACCGCCTCGAGCGCGCGCAGCGCGGCCTCGCTGGCGGCCAGCGCCTGCGCGCGCGTGGCGTGCTCGACCTCGATCGAGAGCAGCGTGCCCATGGCGCTCACGCGCCGCTCGACGCGCGCGTCCCCGTCCCCGGGCAGGCGCGGCGCGGTCGTGGCCAGGGCCAGGGCCAGGAGGAGCGCGGCGGTCATCGGCCCGCAAACGATATTGAGACCGGTTCTCAGGTCAAGAGAGAGCCGGGCGCGCGTCCCGGCGCGCGCTCGCCGCTACCTGGAGCGCCGGACCGCCGCCGGCCCGTCGCGCCGCTCGGGAGCGCCCAGGCGCTCCTCCAGCCACCACCCCAGGCGATGGCCCAGGCCGGGCGCCTCCCCCGCCAGGGCGCGCGCCTCCTCCCGCCAGGCACGGCCGCAGGCCGCGCCGTAGGCGCGCAGGAAGCGCGCCCAGTCGCCGCGCGCCAGGAAGGCGCGGCCGCGCGCCTCGCGCCGGCGCACGGCGCGCCACAGCCGGCGCAGGTTCGCGCGCCGGCGCGCGTCGTCGAGCGGGCCCAGCACGGAGCCCTCGAGGTCGATCACCCACAGGCGCGCGGGCTCGCCCCCCTCGAGCAGGTTGCGCGGCTGGAGGTCGGCGTGCCACAGGCCGAGGGCGTGCAGGCGGCCGACGAGCTCGCCCGCCGCGCGCGCCAGGCGCGAGCGCTCGGCGCGCGCCAGCCGGCCCTCGCGCGCCTGCTCGAGCGCGAGCGCCAGGTCGCGCGCCGCGGGGATGCGCTCGCTGACGAGCGCCAGGCGCCAGCCGAGCGCGCCCGCGCGCACGGCGCGCGCCCCGACGACGGCGGGCGTGGCGATCCCGGCGGCCGCCAGCGCGTGCGCCAGGCGCAGCTCGCGGAAGGGCCGCGCGGGGTCGGCGAAGCGCTCGCGCGTGAGCCAGCGCAGGAGGCCGCCGTGGCGGAACGGGCGCAGCACGTAGCGGCGGCCGGCGGCCTCGAGCTCGCGCAGGGGGCCGCGGCCGGACAGCTCGCTGGGCCGGCCGCCGCCGCCGTCGGGCGTCAGCCCGTCGGCCGCGAGCGCGGCCTCGAGATCGGCGCGCACGGCCAGCACCCCGCGCGCGCCCCGACGCACGACGAACTCCGGAGGGAGCTCGCGCAGCGACGCCTCGAGGGCCACCGGGCGCGGAGCCGTCTAGAGGCCCGCGCCGAAGGGGTTCTCGGGCTTGCGCTCGCGCTCGGGCTCGCGTGCGCGCTCGGGCGGGGGCTCGGGCGCCCGCCGCGGGGGCTCGGGGCGCACGCTCTGCTCGCGCAAGGAGCGCTCGCGCTCCATGCCGGCCCCGAAGGCCTCGCGGGCCTCGTCGCGCGCGTGCGGGCGCTCGTGACGGCGCTCCGGCTCCTCACGCCGGGGAGCGCGATCGTCGCCGCGCCTGGGGCTCTCGTCGCGCTCGCCGTTCCGCGGCCGGCGGTCGTCCCGCCGCGGACCGCGCTCTCCGCCGCGCGGGCCACGGTCGTCGCCGCGCGCGCCACGGTCGTC